>DJUV01000269.1 GCA_002440625.1 Rhodobacteraceae bacterium UBA6273
CCGAAGTCGGCCGAGAACGAAAACCCCGAGCTGGTCGACCGCGACGACGAGATCCCGTTCTGAGGAACGGGGCCTCCCCCTTGGGCCCGGCGGGGGAACCCGCCGGGTTCTGGGCTTCCCTCCGGTCGAATGCCCCTCCCGTCCAACCGGTCATTTCGATAGCTGGGCCGCCCCTGAAATCGAAGGATGGAAAATGAAATCAACGTCTTCTGCACTCACGCCGCGTAAGATCGCCGAGTTTTGCAAGAGCCGGTTCACGATGATCTTCACCGAAGGTGAGGTGCGCTTGCTCTACGGCTGCTTGGTCAACCTGCTCGAGCGAGCCGAATACCCGCCCTATCGGGGCAGTGGCCTCGACTTGCAGTCTCTGTCGGCCATGCTCGACATCGATGTCGAGCGGCTCCGTGGCCATCAGGCGCACTTGCAACCGATCTTCGATGCTGTGGCACGGGAAGTTTCGAATGTGGCCTTGCGCCCGGCCCGCACGGCGAGCCGCTCAATGCGCTCCAAGGTCACCGTGCTTTCCGCGAACTCCGCCGACGTTCCAGCGACCAGCAGCGAGAAGGTTCGCAAGAAGCCCGGCGTCCGCCCGAAAGCGATCGTCGAGTTTCCCGATCCACTGGACACGACATGGAAGGACCCCGCAACCTTTGGCGAAGCCCTTCAACTGCATGCCCGCCGTCATGACGAAACCATCTACCACCTTTACAACGCGGTGGTGAGACCCGAGGACGGCGTCAATCGCAGCACGCTGATCAGCTGGGGGCGCGGCAAGAAGGTCCCGCGTGCCGCGATCAGCCTGGAAATCTTGGGACGCATCGAGCGGCGCTATCGGCTGCCGGCGGGCTACTTCTTGAGCATGTCGGGTACCCCTGATCGAGCACCAGGCGATTTTGATCTGGATGACATCTCGCCGTCTGAGCGGCGACGTCTGGCGTGGCACCTGCCAGAAGACTTCAACCGACGGCCAAGCCAGGAGAAGGCAGAAATCCTGAACTGGGTCCGTACAGTGATCATCAGCGGGTCAACGGATTATCGCAGGTATCAAGCGGCGGCCATTCGCCAGCGCTATGCGGTTCGCTTCAGCTGTGCCTCGGGGCCGGTTCGCAAGTCTTCAGCCGCACGGACGCCGGAAGAGTCTGGCATCGTCATCGCGCCCAAACGCCTGAACGACGAGATGGCCGAACTCCTTCGCTTCAAGACGTCGACCTTCGCTGCCTTCGGCATGCAGAGGAACGGGGTCTGGGGCACGGAGACCGCTTCCCAGAAGGTGGAGCATTTCGGGCTGTGGTTCGGGGCGTTCGTGGCCCCACCCGAGAGCGAAGTACAGGGTCTCGGCGTCGATCCAAAACTTCTGACCTTTGCCATGATGATCTTCCCCCAGGTTTGGGATTGGTACCTTCATTGGCGCGAGCGTCGTCGTGGCTTTTACACCAAATGGGAGATCGACCTGCTATCGATCGCTGCAGCGATCTGCCGAGAAGAGACGGGTTGGCTGCGTCAATCGCCCCGCATGGGGAGCAGCCTTCGGCCTATTGAGGGCTTGGTATCCGAGGCCGACATCAACGCTGTGCAGTCGGATTGGCACGCCGCCTGCGATCGCATGTACAAGCACGCCCGTCGCCGTATCAAGGAGATCGACCGTGTTGCCCGGGTTCATCGTGACCCCTTCGAGCCCATCCTCCCGGTGCTTGAAGCGCCAAGCCCGGTCGGCGAGTACCGCAAGATCACCGAAGAAATCCTGCGGCGGATGCCAGATGAACGGCACAACGCACGCGCAACGGCAGAAGCTGTTCGGGCATTCCTGATGCTGCGCATCGGCCTTCACACGGGGCTCCGTCAGAAGAACCTGCGCGAACTGATGCTGTGCCGGCCAGGGACTTTGCCGACCTCGGAGCGCAAGCTGGAAGACCTGAAGCGGGGCGAGTTGCGTTGGAGCAGCCGGGACCAAGGGTGGGAAATCCTGATCCCGTCGGTCGCCTTCAAGAATGCAAATTCCTCCTTCTTCGGTTCCAAGCCCTTCCGCCTGATCCTCCCGGACCTCGGGCGACTCTACGAACTGATCGAAGCTTGGATCGAGCGCCATCGCGCGCGCCTGATTGGCGAAGCGGCTGACCCGGGAACGTTCTTCGTCAAGACGGCGAAGATGACAAGCACCAACGCGGCTTACTGCCAGAACACGTTCTATGAGGCCTGGCGCACCGCGATTCAACGCTACGGGATCTATAACCCTTGGACCAAGCGCGGGGCCATCGAAGGCCTGTTGCCGCACGGGCCGCATAATGTGCGCGACGTTTTGGCCACCCACATCCTCAAGCGCACTGGGTCCTATGAGCAAGCGAGTTATGCCATTCAGGACACCCCGGACATGGTTGCTCAGCACTATGGTCGGTTCCTGCCGCAGGACAAATCCGAGATCGCGGCACGGATCCTGAACCAGGTCTGGGAAGCGGCCTAACCAGCTTCCTGATCGTGCGAGGATGAGACCCCGATTCTAGAACCGGGGCCTCATCAGCTGTTTTGGCGTTTGTCCAACCCGCCGGATGAAAAGAGCCGCTCGACCGAGGCTGCCCGAAGTGTTGGTGGTACGAAGCCGCGGAGCTACTGCTTTTATTCCCTTTCTTCGACGATGCCGTGACTGCGATAGGCATCAAGCATCATGCGAGTGTATTCGGCTGTGCTCTGGGTCACAGTGCCCAAACCGGGCCACGCGAACAGCGGATCCGACCACATAACTTCCAACTCCAGCTCGATCCCGAGCACTGCAGCCACGTCGATCGCCGCCGTGGGCTCCTTTTCTTCGGGCCAGTAGTGATCCTCGAAGGAAACAACGACATCGAGATCGTCATCCACCCTGATTTCGGCCAGGCCTGCTCCCATGCGCTCACTGGCATTGGTTGCATCCTCGAACAAGGCTGACCGGATCAAATGGGTCACCTGTTCCTTGCTGAGATCAAGCTTCGGCCGCGGGTCAACGATGGAGACGATGGGTTCAATCTCTTTCCCTTCGGCCCGGGCTTGAACCGGCACCGGCTTTTCCTCGTTCGGTCCCAGCCAGAACGCTTCTGGAAAAATGTTGATTGGGGATGCGCCGCAGCCAGGGCAATGCCAATGGGTTCCAGCGATCTGTGGGCCGGTGATTTCTGCATCGCAGTGGAGGCAGTACCAGAGGCTCGTTTCCTCCGTCTCCAAGAACGGGTGGCGCACTTTTCCTTCCGCATCCGGCTTCGTGGCGCGCCGTGGCCAATCGGCAAAGCGCCGCGCCTTGACGCTCTGCATCAACTCCTTTGCAATCCCGATGGCTTCTTCACGCAGCACTCGATCATTCATCGGGCTGTTCTGGGCATGCTTGAGGTCGATCTCGACCCGCGGGGCGGCCGAAGGGTTTTCTGGCAGGATGATCCGCCAACCCTCACCTTCCATGTGTACGTCGCCGAGCATTGTTTTCAGCGCGTATGGATGCCCTCGGACTTCTCCTCGAGTGACGGCATCGGGGCCCCCGAAGATATGGTCGAAGATCGAACCCTCGTAGGAAGTGATCCGTTCCACGAAGGCCTTGATCGTGGCGACTTGTGCTTCGGAGGGAGCCCACTCTCCTTTGGCGCTACCCGTCAAGGCATTCCAATGGGGAAAGTCCAATCGCGCCGCAACAAGGTCGAGCGCTGCGTGCTGTGGTTGACCGGTCGCTCTGGCGTAACGCTTTGCCAGTAGTTTCAAGTTCTTAAGCTTATCGTTCTGTGTCATGATCCATGTCCAAGCTGGATCCGACTAGGTGCCCGCTGCTAATCAGACCCGCCGATGGCATGAAGTCTGCTATTCGAAGTCAAAATCGCTGCAAAGCTTCGCGTGGCGGGCACACCGGCCTGCGAGAAAGGCCATCCTCAACCTGTGCCATTTTCGACTGCACGTCAACACTGTCGAGGTGCAGACGTGGGACCCCTCTGACTTCGCGCGGTCCGCCCGAGAGAGTCCGAGTTTGGTCGGTTTCCCGATGACGGGTTGAGGGTTGGGAGAGTGGCTCCCGGCGCCCGTCGCGGGAGATAGCCGATGGGCGTTGTGGAAGTT
>DJUV01000104.1 GCA_002440625.1 Rhodobacteraceae bacterium UBA6273
CGGATTGAAAATCCGCGTGTCGCTGGTTCGATTCCGGCTCTGGGCACCACTTAACACCCTGAAATCGCTAGCTTTTGTTTTCATTCCGATATCTCTTTCGGTTTGGGTTTGACGCTTTTGGCGGAAGGTTTGACAATTTGCGCCCGCCGCGCGTTCTCGGTTTCGAGAGTCGCCATCGTCTCGCGGTTCTTGGCCGCAATGTTGGCGGACCGCGAATAGTGCCGCGCCATGGACAGGGTTTTCTGACCGAGGAGGTCGGCGATGCGACGTTCGTCGAGCCCCGCCTCGCGCAGGGTGGTGGCGACGGTGTGGCGCAGGCCCTTGAGGGTGAGGCCGGGTTGGATCAGCCCTTCGGCCTCCAGCCCCGTCTTGAAGCGGTGCCAGACGGTGGAGAAGCCGTTGTAGGTCCATTGCTCGCCACGTGAATTGGCCAGCAAAGCGGGCGCATCGTGCTGCGGCGCCTGCTTCAGGGCCGCGTGCAGCGTCGGGCCGATAGGAATGGCGACTTCGACGCCGGTCTTGCCCCGCACGCCCCAGATGGTTTCGCCATCGATCTGGTCGCGCCGCAGGTTCAGCGCGTCGGACGGATCGAGGCCAGTGTTCATAAGCATGCCCAGCACAACCTTCACATGCGGCGGCGCATGCGGAAGGACGGTGTCGCACTCCTCCGGCTCCCATGGCCGGTTGCCTCCGGCGCTACCCGCATCACTCGCGATCGAGAAGGTTGGGGCATCGAACTCGTTGACCAGTGGGCTGATCAATGAAGGCCGAAGAACTTGAAGGAGGCGGGCGCAGGGAAGCTTGGGGCTTCTCACGGGAGATAGAGTGCGACAGCGAAACTGGTAATATCCAGCCATGACAACTTTTCCGTTGCGCTTCGACAGGCTTTCGTGCAGCGGTAAGGTCAATCAGGTCCGCCCGATCAGAAGAGATGGCTGGCAAAATGCCGACAAGAACTCCGTCTGCCTCTGCCAAACAGATACAGTGGAAGCCTCTGGACCGGGACGACCAGAAGCCGCTTTATCGTCAGATCAAGCATAACATACTGGAACTCATCAAAAACGCGAAGATCGCCGCCGGCGCCAAGCTGCCGTCGGAGCGGGAGCTGATTGCGAAGTATGATGTAAGCCGGATCACCATCCGCCAGGCGCTGGTCGAACTGGTGCAGGAGGGGCATCTGCAGAGCCAGCCCGGAAAGGGCTTTTACGTCACGCAAAAGCAGGAACCGCTGGAGCTTCATTCGCTGACCAGTTTTACCGCCGGTGCGCGCAGCAGGGGGATGGAGCCCGGAAGCCTTCTGCTCGACGCGAAGGTGTTTGCCGCGCCGGTCGAGATCACGCGTGCCCTTTATCTGCCGGAAGCGTCGGAAGTCGTTCTTCTCAAGCGCCTCAGGATGCTGGACGGTCTGCCGGTGGCGATCCAGCATGATTGGTTACCGCCTGCCAAATGCCCCGGTCTGCTGGATCTGGATTGGTCGACGGGAAACCACTCGCTTTATGCCGTGCTGGCCGAGCGCTATCAACTTCATCCGGCAAGCGGCCAGACGACGATCAGCGCCCGGTTGCCCGACGCCGAGGAGCGGCGCCTGTTGAAGCTTGAGCGCAACTCTGCGGTGCTGATTCTTGACCAGGTCCAGTTCGACAGTGACAGCCAGCCCATCAACGTCTCGACGTCCGTCCATCACCCCAAGCGCCATCCCTTGAGCATTCACCAGGGCAACTGACGCGGCCTGTCCAGTTTTGCTCAACGAATGCAACCTCGGCGCCATAGGATCCGCTGAGGCGTTGCGGGCTGCCGGCCTTGCGAGCGGGGCCGATTCGCCGCCGCGACGGGGGGCGGTGGCCCTTGTCAGGCATACTGCTCTTATATGACCAGACATTACCAGTATTGACATGACCAGATATTACCAGTATTGCTCGCCTCAACCAGGTACGGGGACCAAGATGAAACTGACTTTGATTGGCGGCGGTGGCGTCCGGGCCCCTCTCTTCGTGACCTCCGCCCTGCGGCGCGCGGAAAAGACCGGGCTGACCGAGATTTGTCTGCAGGACACCAACGAGAAGAAACTCGATCTCTTCGGGCGGATCAGCCAGGAGGTCGCGCGGCAGGCGCAGTCGCCGGTGCGGATCACCATGGCCCGGGAAGCGGAGCGTGCGCTTGACGGCGCGAACTATGTCGTGACGACCGTTCGTCCGGGGAATGAGGACGGCCGCATCCAGGACGAACGCATCGCCCTTTGTCTTGGCGTGCTCGGCCAGGAAACGACCGGCCCCGGCGGCTTTGCGATGGCGCTGCGAAGCATTCCCGTCATCCTGAACTATGCCGAGATCCTGAAAAGGGTCAGTCCGGATGCCTGGCTGTTCAATTTCACCAACCCAGCTGGTCTAGTGGCGCAGGCACTACAGGATGCCGGATACACGCGGACCGTCGGTATCTGCGACGGCGCCAACAGCGCGCAGGAAGCGTTGGCCAAGTGGTTCAAGGTGCCGCAGAACGATGTCCGGGCCGAGGTTTATGGCCTGAACCATCTGTCGTTCACCCGCAGCGCAAGGATTGACGGCCAGGAGGTTCTTCAGCCGCTGCTTGGCGACGACGCATTCCTGCAGACAACCATCCAGCGGATGTTCGCGCCCGACCTCATTCGCCGCCGCGGAACCTGGCTGAATGAATACCTCTACTACTACTTCTATGCCGAAAAGGCGGTTGCGGCACTGAAGGCGGACGCCCGGACACGCGGCGAGGAAGTCCGCGACCTGAACGTCAGCCTGATGGAGACGCTGAGCAACATCGACCTTGAAAAGGACAGCGATACGGCCTTGGCGGCCTACTATGCCTACGAGCGTCGGCGCGGCGCGACCTACATGCACTATGCCCGCGCTGATGCGCCGAGCATGGAAGATGCCGACAAGGCGCTGCCCACCGCAGCGGAGGAAGACGACCATGCCGGCGAGGGTTACGCCGGAGTCGCCCTCAATCTGATTGACGCGATGGAGACGGGCCAGACCTGCTACAGCGGTCTCAACGTCCGCAACGAAGGCGCGATCGAGGGCCTCGCTGATGACGATGTGGTCGAGGTCAGCTGCGAGATCGACAAGGGCGGTATCCGTCCGTTGAAGATCGGCCGCATGCCGGACGCCCAAAGCCAGCTTGTGCGGAACGTCAAGCGCTACGAGCGTCTTGCCGTCAAAGCCATCCGCGAGCGGGACCGCGCCGGCGCCGTCGACGCCCTGATGGCACATCCGCTGATCCTGTCCCATTCGCTCGCGGTCCAACTGGTCGACGGGTATCTCAAAGCGCACGCCCCCTATGTGGGGACCTGGACATGAGCGAGGAGGGACACACCGGCTGCGACGTTCTCGTGGTCGGCGAATACTACTTCGATCTGGTGTTCCGGGGTCTGCCGCGCATTCCTCAGCTTGGCACCGATATCTGGGCGCGCGAATTCGATTGGGCGCCGGGGGGTGCCTATTCGACAGCGCTGGCCCTGACGCGTCTCGGGTCGCGGGCGGGATGGTGGTGCCGTTTCGGCAACGACGTCTTCAGCCTCATGATCATCGAAGAGGCCTCCAAGGATGGGCTGGATGGCAGCCATTTCATCCATGTCGACCATCCGCTGCGGCGGGTCAGCGCTGCATTTTCCTTCACCGAGGATCGCGGTTTCATCAGCTATTCGGAATATCCCGAACCCTTCCCGGTTCGGGAGGACCTTGAACGGATCAGGCCGCGCGTGCTCATGCTGCAGGGCCTGTCGCTCGATCCGCGATGGCTGGCCCTGATCGAGGCCGCCCGTTCGATGGGCATCATCGTCTGCATGGATTGCCAGAACACCGAGGCAACCCTGTCAACACCTGGCATGATCCAGGTACTTCGTTCCGTCGATGTGTTCCTCCCGAACGCGACGGAGGCGTGCGCCGTGACCGGCGCCGGGGATGTCGAGGCTGCCCTCGACATCCTTTCGCAATACTGCCGCACAACCGTGATCAAATGCGGCAAGGACGGTGCTGTCGCCAGGCGCGACGGTGACATCTACCGGGTGCCCGCGCTTCAGGTCGAGGTGTTCGACACGACCGGCGCGGGCGACAGTTTCAACGGCGGCTTCGCCCACGGCCTGCTCACCGAAAGCGACTTTTCTGACGCTCTCGAACTGGGCGTCATCTGCGGTTCGCTCGCAGTGACGGGCTACGGTGGCCGCAACCTGCCGTTCAAGGACGAAATCGACCGCTACAGACGCAAATGAAACGGGTGACGCCTGATCGTTGGACGCAGCGCGTGACCCGTCGCGAGAGGCTTCAAAAACCAGTCCGACGGAACAAACCAGGGAGACCAGAAATGACGGAAATAGAAATGAAATCCGGTTCCTGCCGCGCGAGAAATCGCGGGCCGCGCAAGTTGGTGGCCATTGCCCTGTTCGTGGCCCTGCCGCTGTCCCCGGCGCTTGCTCAGTCGCTCACTGTCTGGGACGACTATACCCCGCCGCCGCAGACCGAGGTCATCACCAAGCTGAACGAACAGTTCCAGGCGGCCCACCCCGGAGTCACGGTCGAGCGCACGGGCCGCTCTTTCGACGACCTCGTCCTTACTCTCAAGCTCACGCTTGCTTCGGGCGAGGGTCCGATCATCTCGAAGGCCAATCAGGGTGCCCAGGAAATGGGCACGATGGCCAAGCAGAAGAACCTTCTGCCGGTCGATGAATACATTGCCAAATACGGCTGGGACAAGCGCCAGTCCGACAGCATCCTGGCGCGCGACCGCTGGTCCGACAAGGGTGAGTTCGGGGTCGGCGCGACCTACGGCATTTCGTCCCTGGGCGAGATGGTCGGTCTTTACTACAACGCCAAGGTGCTGAAGGACGCCGGTATCGACAATCCTCCGGCGACGCTCGAAGAACTGGCCCAGGACATCGAGACGCTGAAGGCCAAGGGCACCGTCCCGTTCATGATCGGGACCGCCAAGGGCAACATGTCCTTGCACATGTTTGCAGCGGTTTCGCAGGCGGCCATCGGCGCGGCAGACCGCCAGTCCTACGACGATCTCGTCTATGGCCACGGCGGCAGTTGGAACACCGAAGCCAACCTGGCGGCCGTCAAGCAAGTGCAGGACTGGGCTGCTGGCGGCGACTTCCTTGATGGCTATCAGGGCATCGCCGAAGATGATGCCGTGCAGCTTTTCATCAGCGGGCAGGGCGCTTTCCTGATCACCGGCACCTGGCATCTCGGCGAGATGCAGGGCAACCCCGACATTCACTTCATGGCGGTTCCCGGTGCCAGCGGCGTCGAGCATTCGCTCGTGGTTGGCGGCGTCGATCTGGCCTGGACCATCACGTCGAATGCAAAGGACAAGGCGACCCAGTATCTTGCCGGGGAGTATCTGAACTTCATGGTCTCTGACGAGGCTGCGGCCGCATGGGCGACTGCGGGCTACCTGCCGGCTGCCGCGCTGAAGGCCGATACGGTCAAGGTGCCGGCTCTGCTCGGTGACGCGCTTGCGGTCTGGAACACCGCAAACGCCAGCAACTCGCTTGGCCACTATCCGGATTGGGCAAGCCCGACCATGTACAAGACCATGTCGGACAACCTTGCCATCCTTCTGGCTGGCGGCCAGACGCCGGAGGCCTTCATCGCGGCGGTCGACCAGGACTATCAGGCCTATATGGCCGCGCCGAAGTAAGCCTTAAGCTTCACCTCTCAATGACAACGGTCACGGCGGTTCCGGCCGCCGTGCCAATCTTTTCCCGATGGAGCCGGGCCGATGCTACACACCAACAGGTTCGGGAATCTGAAGTACGTGCTGCCGGCGCTTCTCGTCTACACGGCTTTCGTGCTGCTGCCGATCATCGCGTCGATCGTGCTCGGCTTCACCGAATGGGGCGGTATCGGCATGCCCAAGTTCGTCGGCCTTGCAAACTATGCCGCCCTGCTCTCGGACCCGATGTTCTTCAAGGCGCTGCGCAACACGGCCGTGCTGATGATCTTCTATGTGGCGCTGCCGCTCTGCATCGGGCTGGCTCTGGCCGCCGCGATTTCCCACATCCGTCCGGGAGAGCGCATGGCGCTTCGCATGCTCTACTTCATGCCCTATGTGATGCCCTCGGCCGTTCTCGGCATCATCTGGCGCTGGCTCTACAACCCGATCTTCGGGCCGCTCAATCAGGTTCTGCGCGCCGCGGGCCTTGGGGCGCTGGCCCTGCCGTGGCTTGGCGACTTCAACTTCGCCCTTCCGGCGGTGGGCATGGTGGCCACCTGGTACTATGTCGGTTTCTGCATGGCGATCTTCATGGCGGGGTTGCAGCGCATCGACGCTTCCCTCTTCGAGGCCGCTTCTCTGGAAGGTGCGTCGGGGCAGCAGACCTTTCGCTACGTCACCCTGCCGTCGCTCTTGCCGGAAATACGCATCGTGCTGCTCTTGACCATCATCGCCTCGATCAAGAGTTACGACCTGATCTTCACCATGACGCGCGGCGGTCCGGCCAATGAAACGCTCGTGTCCAACCTCTACATGTACCAGCTTGGGTTCGAGCTGAACCGCTACGGCTATGCCTCTGCCGTCGCGGTCATCGGCGCGATCTTCATTCTGGTGGTCAACGGGATCGTCCATCGCTTCCTGCCAACCGATGGAGATAGCGCATGAACACCCGAAAGCCCGCCGACCAACTGATGCGTGCCGTGCTGTGGCTCTTCGCCATTCTGACGGTGGCGCCCTTCGCGCTTCTGGTCCTGACATCGCTGAAAAGCCGCGAGGATCTTCTTGCCGGCGCCTTTGTCCTGCCCGCGCGTCCGCATTTCGAGAACTATGTCAGCGCATGGGTGGATGGCCTCTTCGGGACCTATTTCCTGAACTCGGTCATCGTCGTCGTGCCGGTGATCGTCCTCAGCGTCGTTCTGGGCACGCTCTGCGGTTTTGCCTTCGCCTTCCTCAAGCTGCCGGGCAAGCCGCTGCTCTTCGGGATGCTGCTTGTCGGCATGATGGTCCCGACCGAGGCGTTCATCATCCCGCTTTACTACGAATTCCGCTGGCTCGGGCTCATCAACACCTACTGGGCGCTGATATTGCCGCAGGTCGGCATGTCCATCCCGTTCGTGACGCTCTTCATGACAAGCGCCATGCGGCAGTTGCCCAAGGATCTGGTCGATGCGGCGGTCGCCGACGGAGCCTCGCCCTTTCGCGTGCTGCGCTATGTCATCGTGCCGCTTCTCGGGCCTGCGGCGTCCACGATGACGTTGTTCCTGTTCATCTGGACATGGAACGAATTCATGATCCCGCTGATCCTTGTCCAGGATGACGCAAGGCGCACACTGCCAATCGGCATGCTGTTCTTCCAGGGCAAATATACCATCGACATCCCGATCCTGACCGCCGGCGCCGTCATCACCCTGCTTCCCATCATCATCGTCTACTTCTTCTTCCAGCGGAAATTCATCCAGGGCCTGACGGCCGGGGCGGTCAAGTAATGCAGGTCTCCAAGGGCACGCGCAGATGAAAAGCATCCAACTTTCCCAGGTTACCAAGAGCTTCGGCGTTCATGACGTCATCCGGCCGCTTGATCTTGAAATCGAGGCCGGCCAGTTCACCGTCTTCGTCGGCCCCTCCGGTTGCGGAAAATCCACCTTGCTTCGGCTGATCGCCGGGCTGGAAGAGACGACCGCCGGCCAGATCGACATCGGCGGCAGGGACGTCACCAGGCTGCCGCCCGTCGACCGGGATGTCGCGATGGTATTCCAGAGCTATGCGCTCTATCCCCATATGAGCGTCGGCGAGAATATTGCCTTTGGCCTGAAAATCGCGGGTATGCCGAAGGCAGAGCGGGTCGCCAAGGCGCGGGAGACGGCGGCCACGCTGAAGCTTGAGGGCCTTTTCGACCGCAAGCCAAAGGCCCTGTCCGGCGGTCAGCGCCAACGCGTCGCCATTGGCCGCGCCATCGTCAAGAACCCGTCGATCTTCCTCTTTGACGAACCCCTGTCCAACCTCGATGCCGAGCTGCGGGTGCAGATGCGTCAGGAACTGGTGCGGCTTCATCAGGAGGTGAAAGCGACCATGATCTATGTGACGCATGATCAGGTCGAGGCGATGACGATGGCCGAAAAGATCGTCGTCCTGCGGGCCGGCGAAATCGAACAGGTCGGCTCGCCGCTGGAGTTGTACGAAAACCCGCGGAACATGTTCGTGGCCGGATTCATCGGCTCGCCGAAGATGAACTTTCTGAAGGGGCAGGTCGTGGCTTGCGACAATGAGGCGCGGGAAATCTCGCTGGATGCTTTCGAAGGCCGCAAGATTCAGGTTTCGGCCAAACGTGGTGTTGGTCCTTTGGCGGTTGGCCAATCCGTAAAGGTTGGCGTCCGGCCGCAGCACTTCCAGGTGGACCCCGATGGCCCGCTTTCCGTCACCACGTCCACAATCGAGGCGCTTGGCAATCTCACCTATCTCTATGCCGACATGGGAAGCGACCAGCTTCTCTGCGTCGAGACGCGCGGGCCAGGGTTTCGGGTGGGGGATGCCCTTCGGCTTTCGGTGAATCCGGCCGAGGCGCTGATCTTCGACGAAACTGGTCTGCGCGTATAGGGCGGCGAGAACCATCATCATGATCAAAAGGGTTGCCGCATGAACAGGCCGGGGCATCTGATGGCCGCAGAAGTCGCAGAAATTCCGGTCGTGATTGATCGCCAACTGCGGCAAAACCTCGATGAATACCTTGCCCTCGGTCAGAGATGGGCCAAGGCACCGCCGCTTTTCTTCGCGACCTGCGCGCGCGGCACCTCGGATCAGGCAGCACTTTTCTTCAAGTACCTGACAGAGATCGGAACCGGCATTCCCGTTGCGTCGCTTGGTCCGTCGCTGGGCACGGTGTTTGACGGGAACCTCCGAATGAAGGGCGCGGCGCTGTTGGCAATCTCGCAGTCGGGCGCAAGTCCGGATTTGGTTGCGCTGACCCGCAAGTCAGCGGCAGGCGGGGCGGAGACATTTGCCCTCCTGAACACAATTGACAGCCCGCTTGCCGATGTCGCGGGCATGGTCCTGCCGCTGTCGGCCGGTCCGGAACGCGCGGTTGCAGCAACGAAAAGCTTTGTGGCAAGCCTCGTTGCTGTCGCGGCCATCCATGCGGGCCAAACCGGAGATATGGTCCTGAAGGAAGAGCTGCTGGCGCTTCCGCAAGCCCTCATGTCACGGATGGGAAGACCCCGCCACGACCTTCATGCGCTCGCTGGCAAACGCCGACTGTTCTGCCTTGGCCGCGGCCTTGGGCTGGCGATCGCCGGCGAGGCCGCCCTGAAGTTCAAGGAGACCTGCCTTCTGGCCGCTGAGGGAGCTTCAACGGCCGAGTTTCGGCACGGGCCGCTGGCGCTGGCCGACAATGACACGGCGGCACTTGTCTTTGTGCTCGACGATGTCACGCGCGCTGGCACCGAGGCTTTGGTCGAGACCCTTCGGCAAAGAGGGACTACGATTGCAACCATCGGCCCGGACTCGGCCAATTGGGGTCGCGCAGGGCTCGGGCATCCAGCCACACAGGCAATTGCAGCGATTGCGACCTTCTACAGCGAAGTTCATGCGCTTGCCGTCAGCCTTGGGCTGGACCCCGACATTCCTCCGCATCTGATGAAAGCAACCCTGACCGAGTGATCCGCAGAGCGGGACCTGTCAAAAGGGTCGAGGTCGTCGTCGCTGTGTGATCCGATCCGATTTGCCAGAGGCCAGGACTGAGCGCCCTGGGTGTGCATCAAACTATCATTTGTTGCACACTTGCGTGTATGTGCAGCAAATGATAGTTTGATGCACGCAATCTAGCTCCGAGATCATGAGCATCACGTCGCACTCCCGAACCGCGCAGGTGGCCTATCAGGACCTGCTGCGCCTGCACCAAGATGAGGCCGCGTCGGAACTGATCGGCAGCGTGGAGGAGCGGCATCGCAACGGCAGGGTCTATCTCTACGACAAGTTCCGGATCGGGACCGAGATGAAATCCCGCTACCTCGGGGAGGGGACGCCGGAGTTGCGTGCTCGGCTGGCGCAGGCGACGGCGCTGAAGACCTCGTCGGAAGAGCGTCGACAGACAATGGCGCGGCTTGCCCGAGTTCTGCGCGCCGAAGGGTTCATTGCGACGGACCGCGACACCGGCTCGCTGCTTCTGGCATTCGCGCGGGCGGGCGTTTTTCGCCTTGGTGGCACGTTGGTCGGGACGGCGGCCTATGCGCTTTATCAGGGCGAGCTGGGGGTTCGCTTCGACTCCGAAGATCTGGCGCAGACGGGGGACATCGACTTTGCCAGCTTCGAGCGCCTGTCGGTCGCCCTTGGGGACCGGGTCGAGGAGGAGCCGGGCGACATTCTCCAGTCCTTGAAGTTCGACCCCGTACCGGGAATGGAGGATCGGCAGGTCTGGAAGTGGCGGCAGAACCGCGGCACGGCGATGGTGGAGTTTCTGACCCCGGCCTTTGGGGATGAGACGGTCAAGCCGCTACCGGCGCTCGGGGTTAGTGCGCAGGCGCTTAACTATTTGAATTTCCTGATCGCCGAGCCGATACCGGCCGTTGCCCTTTACCGCTCGGGGGTGCTGGTTCAGATCCCGCGGCCGGAACGGTTTGCGATCCACAAGCTGATCGTCGCGGACCGGCGGCGGGGCGGCCCAGATCAAGCCAAATCCCGCAAGGACAGGGGACAGGCCGCATTCTTGATCAGTATCTTGGCGGAAGACCGTCCGGATGACCTGCGCGAGGCTTACCAGGACGCCCTGTCGTGCGGGCCGCGCTGGCGCGAGCGGATCGAAGCGAGCCTGAAGAGGTTGCCGGAAACGGAAGCGATCCTGCGGGCGCTTTCCGGATAGGGGATTGAGGCCAGCGGCAATACGGTTGGCTCCCTTAAGTTCCTTTTCTCTGTTCGGGGGGCGTTCCTGTCCCCCTTTTCCGGACAGTTGTGTCCCCTCGGGCGGGCAGGATTGTCCCCCTCCCGCCGCCGCTGCGTGGCGCGCCGCAGGGCATCCTCGGTCGGGCGGTAGCGCGGAGGCATTGCCGCGATTGGTGCCGCGCACGGCCGTCAGGCGGCGCGCCATCGCGGGCTTGTTCAGGGGGCGCTTCACCGACTTCGCATGCCGCCCGAGCGCCGTGCCGATCGTCTCGAAAGACGGATGGCATCCGCCGGTGTCGTGATCTGCATGGGCCAGCGCCAGATAGGCCGCTACGCGAAAGGCATTGCCGTCAAGCGACTGATCGAGGACAAGGTCGAGAAGGTGCTGCAGCTTGACCTGGCAGAAGGGCAGAATGTCAGACATGCAGGCCCCGGCAATTGCGCCGGAAACAGCGCTTCGGTATCCTGTCAGGACAGTGATTTCGAATGCGCCGTCGAGGTGGGTGGCCGCTCCCTCGACGGTTTTTCTTTGGCCCAAACCGGCGGAAAACCGGTTTGACAATCGCCCGCTAAGTTCTTGATTTCCCGTAAGGGGTTTGACCGGCTCTGTTGTACAGATGAGGTGAGGGGATTCATCTTGAGAATCCAGCGTGCTGGCTGGAGGTCATGAACTGACCGAACCCAGCAACCTGCAAGACCGTGAACTGGCCCGCCTGCAACGAGGCGCTCAAGCGCCGTGGCTCGCTGACGATCCGGTTCGATCCTGACATGGCGTGGGCGGCGAAGCCGACCGGCAAGCGTGGGCGACAGCCCGTCTACAGTGACGCCGCCGTCCAGACCTGCCTGACGATGAAGGGTGAAGGGCGCCCGGAAAACAGTCCGGTGGACTGTTTTCAGCCCTGAACGGGCGGAGCCCCGGGACGGTTCGGCATGGCGCTGCGGCAGATCGAGCCGTGGGAACGCCACTGGTCCGAGTGACCATGTCGAGGGGGATCAAGGTCGAGGGTGAGGGCGAGTGGAATGGCCGGGCTCTGACGATGTGTCCGCTCTCCTTTGTGGATCATCGCAGACCCACCTTGGCACATCGATGCCGTCGGAGGGCGGTCACACCATCAGAGCCCATCCGCACCGAAAAATCCGCATCCCCCTCCGGCCAGGTCCAGAAGCAGTGCATGTGATACGGCAACACCACCCATGCCTCGATGCCGAACCACCGCTCCGCCCTTGTCGCCCGCACCGCCTCCCGCAACGCCGCCACCTCGCACACCAACAGATCCGATCCCCGGTCGGCAAGCGCCACCGTGAAGAACACGGATGCGCCGGGGCGGCGGGGGCGGCGGTAGTGCGACATCGGCCCGTTGTGGGGCGAGAAGGGTTAACGAAGCCTTGCCGGCCCGTTCCGCCCCGGTCCTGAACGCTCCGCGCTCTGGCGCGTCAAAACCCCGTTGCGCGAATTTCTTATCAACGGACGCCCGACGCCTGTCGGGACGGAGAACCGACGGAAAAGCGACGGCTGCGGGCTACTGCGCGGCGAGCTTGCCGGCCGACCCGGTATCGATCACGTCGATGGCGATGACATAGGCCTCCGTCCCCACCCGGGACGCGATGGCGCCGATCGAGGGGGCGCGGTCGAAAGCCAGCTCCTCGGTCGTCTTGCCGTCGCGGGTGATCTGGACGATGAAGGTCCGTTCCGGCAGAGGCGCGGGCGCCGGCCCCGGCTGGTGCCGCTGCCGGATGCGTCCTATGAAATCGTTGCTGCCCAGATCCGCCGGCATAACGGCTACTCCCCAAATCCTCACCAGGATGGGAAGAGACTGCCGGTCGGTGGGGAATGTGGCAAGTTTGTGGCGAAATTTGCCCTGATTTCGGGCGCTTCGTGGCCCCGGCCCGGACAGCGCGCCTTTGCTGCGCGGATTGTCGCCGGGCTGACACCCGACCCGCTGGGGCGGGTCAGCTGATGACCCGCCCCTCGAGGCCTGGCCCGATCCGGCACCCGTCACCCTATAACCGTTACCCTCGAACCGCCCTCAGACCTGCAGCGTTGCCAGACGCGTCGCAGTCATCCTGCACGGTGAAACCGGGCCGCAAAAGTCGGGAATACCCGTAGTCGTCACTCCGCCGCGAGCGCGAGCCGGAAGCGTTCGCGCAGGCTTTTCCGCTTCATGGCGATGGCGACCATGTAGGCACCGTCCCCCGCCCGAGCGGCGATCTGCCCCAAAGTCGGCGCGGCCGTGAAGATCAGCTCCTCCGTCCCGACGCCGTCATGGGTTATGGTGACCACGAAATGCGAAATCCGCGACAGGGCCTTCCGCCGCCCGAGCCGCGCCTGTGCGGTCAGCCGCTGTCCGGTCTCGGTCGACAGCCTCTCGATCAACTCGTCAGGCACATTCGATCTGCTCATGACATACCCCATTCGTTCGGCGACCGGTTGTGGTCCGTCGCCGTCAACTTCGGTGCGGGCTGTGGCCCGCCTGTTCCGATTGCCCCCAATGGCCTTTCGGGGATAAACCGTGACCGGGGGGCACGGCAAGCACGGGTTCTGTGACGGAAAAGCCGCAGCCAGAAATTCGCCGACGATGATCGGATTCCCGCCGATCGCGACCGGTTGTGCGGGTGCGGCGCGGCGGGATGCCGCCGATGCCAACCGGCGCCCGGGCAGGGGAATCAGCGCGGTTCGCGCAATGGGAGAGTGAAGTTGACAGGCAATCGTAAAACGATCCTCTACGGACTGGGTTCCTGCGACACCTGCCGCAAGGCGCGCCGCGCCCTCGAATCGGCGGGGCGCCCGGTCGAGTTCCGCGATGTCCGCGATGCGCCGCTCAGCAACGAGGAACGCCGGCGCTTTCTCGCGGCCTTCGGTGACCGCCTCGTCAACCGCGCCTCGACCACCTGGCGCGAACTGTCCGATGAGGCGCGGCAGGAAAGCCCCGAAAGGCTTCTGGCCGCCCATCCGGCGTTGATGAAACGCCCGGTTGTAGCGGACGGGGACGATCTTTGGCTCGGCTGGGATGCCGCAACGCAAGCCGCTGTTCTGAAATGAAAAAACGGCCCGCGCCGTGGCGGGCCGTCCGGTAGCTGCGTGAAACGTTCAGAGCAGTTTGAGGTCGCCTGCCGACGAACGGCCATCACGGCCGGACTGCATCTCGTAAGATACTTTCTGATTGTCGGCGAGCGTCTTCAGACCAGCGCGCTCGACCGCGGAAATGTGCACGAACACATCCTTGCCGCCGTCGTCGGGCGCAATGAAACCGAAACCCTTCGTCGTGTTGAACCATTTAACGGTGCCCGTGGCCATCCGTTCCTCCTCGGTCAGTTTCCTCGGGCGACATTGCCCGAAGCCGTGCAGCCAGGTCTTTCATTGCTTCCGGCTGCCCCGTGACGAGGGAGGCGGTAGGAAAGTCTGATGTCACGCATGGAAATGATCGCGGATTCGGCGAAAAAATCAAGATTGTCGCGTGACTGCCAACATTTGGCGACTTCGGCTTGGCAGCCTATTGCCGGGCGATACCGGACGGAGGCCAGGAAAACCGGCTGACGTCCGGGCCTGTTTCCTGCCCACTGCGCCCCTCAACGCTGGTCGGGCGGCGTCGCTTCGGCAACCAGGTCGCGCAGTGCCTGGTCAAGCGGCAGGCTTTCGGTCTGCGTCTCGCCCAGCCTGCGCAGCGATACGGTCCGCTCCTCGACCTCCTTCATGCCGATGGCGAGGATCACGGGAACCTTGCCCACGGAATGTTCGCGGACCTTGTAGTTGATCTTCTCATTCCGCGTATCGGCCTCGGCCCTCAGACCGGCATCCTTCAGCTTCGCCACGACCTCGTTCACATAGTCATCCGCGTCCGAGACGATGGAGGCGACGACGACCTGCCGGGGAGCGAGCCAGAAGGGCAGCTTGCCGGCGTAGTTCTCGATCAGGATGCCGATGAAGCGTTCAAAGGAGCCGAGGATGGCGCGGTGCAGCATGTAGGGCCGGTGCTTGGCGCCGTCCTCGCCGACATATTCCGCGCCGAGCCGGTCGGGCAGGTTCGGGTCGACCTGGAAGGTGCCGCACTGCCATTCGCGGCCGATGGCATCGGTCAGCTTGAAATCGAGCTTCGGGCCGTAGAAGGCGCCGTCGCCTGGGTTGATCTCATAGGGCAGGCCGAGCTTTTCGATGGCCTTGGTCAGCGCGCCCTCGACCTTGTCCCATGTCTCATCCGAGCCGATCCGCACCTCGGGCCGGGTGGAGAGCTTGATGTCGAACTTGTCGAAGCCAAGGTCGCGGTAGACGGAGGAGAGGAGCGCGATGAACTTGGCGCATTCCGCCTCGATCTGGTCCTCGGTGCAGAAGATATGCGCATCGTCTTGCGTAAAGCCGCGGACGCGCATCAGCCCGTGCATGGAGCCTGAGGATTCGTAGCGGTGGCAGGAGCCGAACTCGGCAAGGCGCAAAGGCAGGTCGCGGTAGGACTTTAGGCCCTGATTGTAGACCTGCACATGGCAGGGGCAGTTCATCGGCTTCAGCGCGTTGATGCGCTTTTCCTTGGCGCCTTCCTCGTCCACCTCGACGATGAACATGTTCTCGCGGTAGGCCTCCCAATGGCCGGAACGCTCCCAAAGGACGCGGTCGACGACCTGCGGGGTCTTGATCTCCCGGTAATCGGCGCGGCGCAGGCGGCGGCCCATGTACTCCATCAGCGTTCGGTAGATCGTCCAGCCGTTCGGGTGCCAGAAGACCATGCCCGGCGCTTCTTCCTGTAGATGGAACAGTTCCATTTCGCGACCGAGCTTGCGGTGGTCGCGTTTCGCGGCCTCTTCCAGCATGGTGAGGTAGGCCTTGAGGTCGTCGCGGTTCTTGAAGGCGACGCCGTAGATGCGCTGAAGCTGCTTGTTCCTGTGATCGCCGCGCCAGTAGGCCCCGGCGACCGACATCAGCTTGAAGGCATCGGCCGGAAGCTGGCCGGTGTGCTGGAGATGGGGCCCTCGGCAAAGGTCCTGCCAGTGGCCGTGCCAGTACATGCGCAGGGGCTCATCGCCGGGGATCGCCTCGATCAGCTCGACCTTGAAGGGTTCGTTCTTGGCGACGTAATGGGCGATGGCGCGCGAGCGGTCCCAGACCTCGGTTTTCACCGGGTCGCGGGCATTGATGATCGCCTTCATCTCCTTCTCTATCAGGCCGAGGTCTTCGGGCGTGAAGGGTTCGTCCCGGTCGAAGTCATAATACCAGCCGTTTTCCACCACCGGGCCGATGGTGACCTTCACCTCGGGCCAGAGCTTCTGCACGGCGCGGGCCATGACATGGGCGAGGTCGTGGCGGATGAGTTCGAGCGCCGCCGCGTCGTCCTTCATCGTGTTGATGGCGATCCTTGCATCCCCGGTAATCGGCCACTGAAGATCCCAGTGCTTGCCGTCGAGCGACGCCGAGATCGCGGCCTTGCCGAGCGAAGGGGCGATGGCGGCAGCGACTTCGGCGGCGGTCACGCCGGCTGCGAAGTCGCACTTGTTGCCATCGGGGAATGTCAGGGAAATCTGGCTCATGGCCATGCTCCTCGTCGGTTTGGCGCCCACGGAACGCCCGGTTGCGGGTTATGTCGGGGCTTTATTCCTAGATCGTGGCGGCGAAGTCAACGCCCGGGGGTTCCACCCCCGGACCCCCGGGGGTATTTCAGACAACAGAGAAGCGAGGGACGCGCATGACGGACTTTCTTGAGACGAAAGAGGGGCGGCGGATTGCCTATGACCGGACGACGGGGCGGGGGCCGGGCGTGGTGTTCCTCGGCGGCTTCCGGTCGGACAAGGAAGGGACAAAGGCGCTGGCGCTGGAAGCCTGGGCGCAGGCGGCGGGGCGGGCTTTCCTGAGGTTCGACTATTCCGGTCATGGGCAGTCGTCCGGCGATTTCCTTGACGGCGCCATCGGCGACTGGTTCGCCGATGCGCGGGCGGCGATCCTGGCGCTGACCGAGGGGCCGCAGGTGCTTGTCGGTTCCTCGATGGGGGGCTGGATTTCGCTTCTGATGGCGCGGGAGCATCCTGAAAAGGTTGCGGGCCTCGTGACGGTGGCGGCAGCGCCGGATTTCACCGAGGACGGGATGTGGGGTGGGTTCTCGGAGGAACAGCGCCGGGCCTTGATGGTGGAAGGGCAGGTGGCGCTGCCGTCGGACTATTCGGACGAGCCCTACATCATCACCCGCCGGCTGATCGAAGAGGGGCGGCTGCGGCTGGTGCTGCGCTCGCCGCTTTCCCTGCCGATGCCGGTCAGGATGTTGCAGGGGACGGCAGATGCCGATGTGCCGGTTTCAGTGGCGCTGCGGCTTCTCGACCATGCCGAGGGACCGGACATGCGGCTGACGCTGGTCAAGGGCGCCGATCACCGCTTCTCGACGCCCGATTGCCTGAAGCTGATCGAGCTTTCGGTCGCGAAGGTCTTGCAGCGGACCCTCTGACCCTCAGACAGCGCGGATGGTCGAACCCTTCTTCCGGCCGGGTCGGTCGCCGCTGTTCTGGTCGATGAAGCGCAGGACCAGCGGGCGGATGTTGTTGCGCCAGGACTTGCCGGCGAAGATGCCGTAATGGCCGGCGCCGGGTTC
>DJUV01000102.1 GCA_002440625.1 Rhodobacteraceae bacterium UBA6273
ACTCGATCAACTGGGCGCGGGTGCTGGCGCAGGTGGTCTATTACTTCACCGCCGCCGTGTCGCTCGGCGCCCCGCATCGCCCGGTGAACTTCACGGTGCCGACGGGCAATTTCGGCGACATCTTCGCCGGCTACATCACCAAGCGCATGGGCCTGCCCATCGGCAAGCTCGTCATCGCCACCAACCAGAACGACATCCTGCACCGCGCCCTCACGACCGGGCGCTATGCCACCGACGGCGTGAAGCCCTCGATCTCGCCCTCGATGGACATTCAGGTCTCCTCGAACTTCGAACGCGCGCTGTTCGACGCCTATGGCCGCGACGGCAAGGCCGTGGCGCAGCTGATGGACGAGTTGAAGCGCGGCGGCTTCGGCATCAGCCAGGGCGCGCTTGAGACGCTGCGCGGCCTCTACCATTCCGGCCGCGTCAGCGAGGATGAAACCGCCGACAGCATCCGCGCCACATGGCGCGCGACGGGGCAGCTCGTCTGCCCGCACACGGCGGTCGGCATTCGCGTCGCGGAGAACGCCCGCGATACCTCGGTGCCGATGGTGACGCTCGCCACCGCCCATCCGGCGAAGTTCCCCGATGCGGTCGAAAAGGCCACGGGCCAGCGCCCGCCGCTGCCTGAACGCATGGCCGATCTTTTCACCCGGCCGGAACGTGTTACATCTGTGCCGAATGACCTTGCCGCGCTGGAAGCGGTGGTCCGTGAAAGGCGCAGGAATTGACAATCAGGCTGACGACACTGCCGAACGGGCTTCGGATCGTGACCGAGCGGATGCCCGGCATCGCCTCGGCCTCGGTCGGCATCTGGGTGCTGGCGGGTGGCCGGCACGAGGCGGCCGAACAGAACGGCATCGCCCATTTCCTCGAACACATGGCCTTCAAGGGCACCGCGCGCCGTACCGCGCTCCAGATCGCCGAAGAGATCGAGGATGTCGGCGGCTACATCAACGCCTATACCTCGCGCGAAGTCACGGCCTACTACGCCCGTGTGCTTGAGGCGGATGTGCCCCTCGGCCTCGACGTCATCGCCGATATCGTGCTGAACCCGGTCTTTGACCCGAAAGAGATCGAGGTCGAACGCCATGTGATCCTGCAGGAGATCGGCCAGGCGCTGGATACGCCCGACGACATCATCTTCGACTGGCTGCAGGAAGCGGCCTTTCCCGACCAGCCGATCGGCCGCACCATCCTTGGCCCGGCGGAACGGATCGAGACTTTCGGTCGCGAGGATCTGACGGGTTTTGTCGCCCAGCACTACGGGCCGGACCGGATGATCCTGTCAGCCGCCGGTGCCGTCGATCACGACCGCATCGTTGCCGATGCCGAACGGCTCTTCGGCCATCTTAAGCCGGTTCCGTCGCATGTGACGGCGCCCGCCTCCTGGCACAGCCGCGAACGGCGGGAGCACAAGGATCTTGAGCAGGTCCATTTCGCGCTCGGCCTTGCCGGCCCGAGCGTCAAGGCCGACGACTTCTATGCCGCTCAGGTCTACACGACCGCCCTTGGCGGCGGCATGTCCTCGCGCCTCTTCCAGAAGATCCGCGAGGAGCGGGGGCTTTGCTATTCGATCTATGCCCAGGCCGGCGCCTATGACGACACCGGCATGATCACGATCTATGCCGGCACCTCCGCCGAAGAGATCGCCGAGCTTTCGACGCTGACCATCGACGAGCTGAAGCGCAGCGCGGAGGATATGACCGATGCCGAGATCGCCCGCGCTCGGGCGCAGATGAAGGCGGGTCTCCTCATGGGGCTCGAAAGCCCGTCCTCGCGCGCCGAACGCATGGCCCGCAGCCTCGCCATCTGGGGCCGGGTGCCGAGCGTCGAGGAAAACGCCGCACGGATCGAAGGCGTGACCCGCGCCGGCGTTCTCGCCTTCGCCGAGGCGCTGACGCAAGCCAAGGCCTCGCTGGCGCTTTACGGGCCGGTCGGATCGGCGCCGACGCTCGGCGACCTCCGCGATCGGCTCGCCGCCTGATGATCGGACTGAGGCGGAGGGTCCGGGTCGAGACGGAGCGGATGACGCTCCGCCTGCCGCAGCACTCCGACTTTCGCGCTTGGGCCGCGCTGCGGTCAGACAGCCGCGAATTCCTTATGCCGTGGGAGCCGGTCTGGTCCGCCGATCATCTGTCGCGCAAGTCCTTCACCAACCGCGTCTACTGGGCCGGTCGCGCCTATTCCGCCGGCACGGCCATGCCGCTCTTTCTGATCCGCCGTACGGATGACATGCTTCTGGGCGCAGTCACGGTCGACAACATCCGCCGCGGGCCGGCACAGGCGGCAACGGTCGGCTACTGGATCGGCGCACCCTTCGCGCGGTCAGGGTATATGTCCGAAGCGCTGCGCGCGGTGATCCACCACTGCTTCACGACGCTGGACCTCAGCCGCCTTGAAAGCGCCTGCCTGCCGGAAAACGCCGCCTCGCGCGGAGTTCTCGAAAAATGCGGCTACAAGTATGAAGGCGTGGCGCAGAGCTATCTCCAGATCAACGGACGCTGGCGCAACCACGTCCTTTACGCCAACCTCAGGGGCGACCGACGCGGCAGGACGGATGCCGGGTAATCCCGGCGCGCCTCAAGACCCGGACGTCATCAGAAAGCGCGTCGCCAGCGAAAAAAGCTCCGCCTGCGAGGCGACGTTGAGTTTTGCATAGGCGTGGCGGCGGTGCACCTTCACCGTCCCGGACGAGATGCCAAGCGTGGTGGCCGCTGTCGGGGTGGAGTGGCCCCTGAGGATCAACTGGACGACCTCGGCTTCGCGCGGGCTGAGCAGGTCAGAGCCGAAAAGCGCCAGCCTGTCCTCGACAGCCGTTGCAGATGACGGGGCGCCTGTCGCCTCTGCAAGCCCCCATTGCCGCAGCGCCGCCGCCCGGACAAGCGGAAGCACGGCACCGAGAACGGCGGCATCCTCTGCGCTGAACGGGTCGCGGCGCAGGCGGCGGGCAAGCGACAGGACCAGCCAGCGCTCCGCGCCGTCGGGGATCAGCAGGCCTATTTCGTCGGCGATCCGGGTATTGCGGTAGAACTTGCGGAAATACTCGGACCGGAAGAACGCCGGGCTGGCCAGATCGCCGAGCCGGTATGCCCCCGCCGCCGCGCGGTTGCGGCAGGCCTGATAGAACGGATCGAGGAGGTAAGGCCCGGTCGCATAGAAGGCGACTGTGATGGCCGCCTGCACATCGTCGAGATCGTGAAACTGCGTCTCGGGCGGGGCGGTCCCGGTGTACCGCGTGACGACGAGCGAGTCGAACCCGCAGCAGAGGGCCAGCACCCGGCGCAAGCTGCCGGGAAAACGCGCGGTTTCGACCGTGCCGACCAGATCGGCCAGCGCTGCCACCCAGCTATTGGGTATCGGCGAGATCGTCGGGCCCGCCGCAGTGGGTGATGCATCTACTCCCATAGGAGTATGTCCTTAGCCGAATTTCGGGGCATAGGCGAGGCCGCGTATCCTGCCCCTGTCACAAATGCCCAAGCCGGAGGCCCCATGCCCGTCCAAGCCCGCCGCCCCTCCAACCGCCACGCAGCCGCCATCGCCGCGCTTGCTGGCGGCATTCTGGCCGGAAGCATCTCCCGCGCGGATGATCTGGCGATCTTCACCTGGGCGGATTACTTCGGGGCCGACACCATATCGGCTTACGAGGCCGAGACCGGCAGCAAGGTCACGGTGGACTACTTCGACTCCAACGAGGTGCTGGAAACCAAGCTTCTTGTCGGGGGCAGCGGCTATGATGTGGTGTTTCCCGCCGCCTCCAACGCCGAGCGTGAATTCCGCGCCGGGGCTCTCTTGCCGATCGACCCGGCCAAGCTGTCGAACTACGGCAACCTCGACCCGGCCATCCTTGCCGCCCTGGACGCGGTGCCGGGCGGGCGCCAGCTTGGTGTGCCCTACACTTGGGGCACCATCGGGATTGCCTACAATCCCGCCTTGGTCAGCGAACGGCTCGGCGAGGTTCCGACAGACACGCTCGACCTGATCTTCAAGCCCGAGATCGCCGCGAAGCTTGCCGACTGCGGAATCGCGGTTCTCGATTCCCCGGTGGAGATCATCGCCGTGGCGCTGAACTACCTCGGCGCCGATCCCTATTCGGAGAACCCCGACGATCTTGCCCGTGCCGAGAAGCTTCTGACCGATACCGCACCCTCGGTCCGCTACTTCAGCAACCAGAAGGCAACGACCGACCTTGCCACGGGCAGCATCTGCGCCGCGCTGATCTACAGTGGCGATGCCGGCATCGCCCAGGCCCGCGCCGCCGAGGCCGGAAACGGCGTCGAGGTCGGCTATGCGATCCCGCGCGAAGGCACGCTGATGTGGATCGACCTGATGTCGATCCCGGCGGATTCGGCCCGGGTCGCGGCGGCCTATGCCTTCATCGACCACATGCTGCGCCCCGAGGTTATCGCGGATGTGACGAACACGGTCTTTTTCGCCAACGCCAACGCGGCCGCAACCGCGCTTGTCGATCCCGCGATCAGCTCTGATCCGGGCGTCTATCCCCCCGCCGAGGTCATCGCCCGCCTCTTCGCGGACCGCAGCATCGACGCCAAGCCGCTCCGTGAGCGGACACGGCTCTGGACGCGGATGAAGGCGGGACTCTGAGGGCGGCCACCGCCGCCCGGCCCTTGCCCCCGACGCGGCTGGTGTGTTTCATCGGCGCATGTTGAACCCCGCCAATACCGCCTTTGCCGCCCATCTCGCCGCCCGCCTGCCCGAAGGCACCGTCAGCGAGGCTGAGCCGCGCTATCTTGAGGAACCGCGCCGGCGGGCGGTGACGCCACGGGCGGTTCTTGCGCGGCCACGGACGGTGGCGGAGGTGGCGGAAATTGTCCGCGCCTGTGCCACCTCGCGGGTCGGCATCGTGCCCTGGGGCGGGGGCACCGGGCTGGTTCTGGGGCAGGTGGTGCCGGACGGGCCGGCGCCCCTGATCCTGTCGCTCGAACGGATGAACCGGCTCCGCGGCATCTGGCCCGACGAGGGGCTGATGATCGCCGAGGCCGGGATGACGCTGGCGGAGGTGCAGGGGGCAGCGGGCGAGGCTGGGCGGCTTTTTCCCCTGTCGCTTGCCTCAGAAGGGACGGCGCGGATCGGCGGCAATCTTGCCACCAATGCCGGCGGTACGGCGGTTCTGCGCTATGGCAATGCGCGCGATCTTTGTCTTGGGGTCGAGGCGGTCATGGCCGACGGGACTCTGTTCAACGGATTGAAAAGGCTCAGGAAAGACAATACCGGCTATGACCTCACCGACCTTCTGATCGGCTCGGAAGGCACGCTCGGCATCATCACGGCGGCAACGCTCAGGCTATTCCCCCGTCCGGCGGCCCTTGCCACGGCCATGCTTGCCGTGCCGGGGCCGGAGGCGGCGCTGAGGCTGCTGGCGCTGGTGCAGGATGTGACCGGCGGGGCTGTCAGCACTTTCGAGCTGATGCACCGGCAGGGGCTTCTCTTCCTTGAGGAGGCCGCGCCCGAGATACGGCGACCCTTCGCGGAGCCCCCCGAATGGTCAGTCCTTCTGGAGCTTGGTCTGCCACGCGGACCCTCGCCGGAGGGGGTTCTCACGGCGCTTTACGAAGAGGCTGCGGCAGGGGGCCTCGTTTCGGACGGCGTGATCGCCGAGAGCGAGGCGCAGCGGCAGCGGCTTTGGGCGGTGCGGGAGGGCATACCGGAGGCCAACCGCCGGATCGGTGCCGTGGCCTCGCACGACATCTCGCTGCCCTTGTCGGAAATCGCCGCCTTCCTGCCGCGCGCCGGGGCGGCGGTGGCGGCACTCGGCCCCTTCCGCATCAACTGCTTTGGCCATCTCGGCGACGGCAACCTCCACTACAATGTATTCCCGCCGAAGGGCGAGAAACGGGACGCCTACCTGCCTCGCGCCGAAGAAATTTCGTATGCAATTCATGAGCTTGTGCATGAGTATGGCGGGTCGTTCAGTGCCGAACATGGCATCGGCCGGCTGAAGGTGGACGATCTCGATCGCTACAGCGACCCTGCGAAACTGGCGGCGATGAGGACGATCAAGCGGGCGCTCGACCCCTTGGGCATTCTAAATCCCGGCGCGGTGCTGCGGGGCTGAGAGGTGCGCCCCGCCGGGAGAGAGGCCGGCGGGGCGCGGGAACGAACCTTGGCCGTCTGGCGGCACCAGCCCTGTCTAGCGGCGAGTCCTTTACGGTTCCTTACCGCCGCCCCCTCACGCCCCCTCGAACTCGCACAGCACATGCACGTTCATGCCCAGCCGTTCGAGCAGTTTCCGCCCGCCCAACTCGGGCAGGTCGATGACGAAAGCGCAGGCCACGATCTCCGCTCCGAGCCTTTCGCAAAGCTTGATGCCCGCCTCGCAGGTGCCGCCGGTGGCCAGCAAGTCATCGACAATCAACACTTTTTCGCCGGGTTGCAGGGCGTCGTCATGGATCTCCATCACCGCCTCGCCGTATTCGAGCGTATAGGCCTGGCTGATGGTTGTGCCGGGCAGCTTGCCCTTCTTGCGGATCGGCACGAAGCCCACCGAAAGCTGGTGCGCGATGGCGCCGCCGAGGATGAAGCCCCGCGCCTCAAGCCCCACGACCTTGTCGATCCGCGTGCCGGCATAGGGGTTCAGAAGCTGGTCGATGGCCATGCGGAAGCCGCGCGCATCGGCGAAAAGGGTGGTCACGTCGCGGAACATGATCCCTTCATGCGGGAAGTCGGCGATGGTGCGGATGTAGTCCTTGACAGTCTTTTTCATCGGGGGCTCCGGGCGTCTGACCGGGACTTGGTAGCATGGGAGACGGGGGCCGGGAAGCCGGGCGGGGGCGTCGGATATGCGTCGGGCAAGCGTCGGACATCCGTCCCGACAGGCGTCGGGCATTCTGGCCGCGTCAGGTGCCGGTCACGGTCGGGATGCGGGGGCTGTTGCCGTCCTTTTGCAGCCGGGCGGCGACGGCGACGGTGAGCGCCTGGGCGAGGCACATGGGGGCGGCGAGGGAGCGGGAGAAGGAATAGTCATGCTCCGGCACCGCGAAGAGGACGCGGGCGGACTTCGCCAGCGGCGAGAGCGTGCTGTCGGTGATCGCGACAAGGGGAACCCCGGCGGCACCGGCTTCGTCGGCGATGTTCACCACCTCGTTGGCGTAGAAGCGGAAGGAGACGGCGATCAGGACATCCGAGGCCTTCATCGTCCGCGCCATATGGGTTGCCAGTCCGCCGCTCGGGTCGAGAAGCACGCAGCGTTTGCCGAGCATGGTCAGGATGTAGCGCAGGAGATCGACCACCGGGGCGGAGCGAAGCTGGCCGACAAGGAAGACCGTCTCGGCCTTCTCGATCATCTCCGCCGCGGTTTCGATTTCCGCGGGGCTGATGCGTTCGAGAAGGTCTTGCAGCGAGGCGATGTCACGGACGACCAGATCGCGGAGAAACCCGGCCTCTGACCGGTCCTCGCGCACCTTAAGCTCGGTCTCAAGGGCGCGGACCCGCGCCTCGAACCCCGGCGCGGCGGTGGCGAGGCGCTTCTGAAAAAGCGCCTGCAATTCCTTGAAGCCTTGATAGCCGAGCGACTGCGCGAAGCGGACGAAGCTTGAGGCATGGATGCCGCAACGGGCGGCGATGGCATTCACCGAATGCACCGCGACCTCGTTGGGGTTCTGCGTCAGGTAGACGGCGATCCGCTGATAGGTCTTGCTCATCTCATCATGCCGCTCATGGATGAGACGGATGAGATCCTCGTAGTTTTCGGGCGCTGAGACTGTCGACATTCAAGCCTGATCCTCGATGGCCCTAAATGCAGCGTTCCGTGCCGTTTTGCAACGATTGTTGCGAAGGCCGGCCCCGACGGTCATGGGACCGAAAGCCAGCGTTTTTCGCGCGAGGAGCGGTGGATCGTCTCGACCAGGGTCTGGATGCCGAGGCCGGCGCGGAAGTTGAAGGGTTCGGGCGCCTTGCCGGCGATGGCATCGAGATAGCCAGCGACCTCGATCGCCTTCAGGTCATTGAAGCCGATCTGATGGCCCGC
The DNA here is from genome assembly GCA_002440625.1 of Rhodobacteraceae bacterium UBA6273. Lineage (GTDB taxonomy): Bacteria > Pseudomonadota > Alphaproteobacteria > Rhodobacterales > Rhodobacteraceae > Albidovulum. Next base: position 7,988 of record DJUV01000102.1, read on the forward strand.
CGCGACGCAGAAGCGGCCATATGGGGCGTGGTCGGGCGCGGCCTCGATCCGGCGGAAGCCGCGGCGGCCGGGGGCATCGGCTGTGCTGTAGAAGTGAAGCTCGTTGAAGCGTTCCTGGGTGAAGGCGAGCGCGCCCTTGGTGCCATAGACCTCGAAGTCATGCGGCATCTTGCGGCCCGTGGCGATCCAGTTGCCTTCGATCGACCCCTGCGCACCGTTTGCGAAGTGGACGAACGCGCGGCCCACGTCGTCGACCTCGACCTTTCTTGTGCCGCCTTTGCCGTCCGGGCGGCTGGCGATCATGGTGACGCAGTCGCCCATGACCTCGGTGATTGGCCCTAGGAGGTATTCGGCGGTGGCAAGCGCGTGGGAGCCGATATCCGCCAGCGCGCCGCCGCCGGCGGGATCATGGCGGAAGGTGAAGGGGCCGGCGGCGTCGGCCATGTAGTCTTCGGCGTGAAGGCCACGGTAGCCGCGGATTTCGCCAAGCTCGCCGCCCGCGATCATGTCGTGCGCAAGACCGAGCATCGGGTTGCAGAGGTAATTGAAGCCGACTTGCGTCTTGATGCCCTTGGCCTCGGCGGCCTCGGCCATTTCGCGGGCGTCGGCGGCAAGGGGGGCGAGCGGCTTTTCGCAGTAGACATGCTTGCCGGCGGCAATCGCGGCCAGCGCCATTTCCTTGTGGAGCGCGTTCGGCGCGGTGATGTCGATCACGTCGATCTCGGGGTCGGCGACCAGTTTGCGCCAATCATCGGTCGACCGGGCGAACCCGAAGTCGCGCGCGGCGCGGGTGGCGGCCTCGGTCGTGATGTCGGCGAGGGTGTGAAGCTCGATCTCATAGGGCAGGTCGAAGACCTTGCCGGCGGTGGCAAAGCCGAAGACATGGGCCTTGCCCATGAAGCCGGAGCCGATCAGGCCGATGCGGAGCTTGGGTTTATCAGTCATTTCGGGGGCTTTCCCATAAGTGCATGGTCGCGGTTGACGACGAGGCCGGGGTCGACGGTGCCGTCGAGATAGGCGAGCGCGTTTTCGACGGAGTCGATGGCCATCCGTTCTGCGCATTCGTTGGTGATCCCGGCGATATGCGGGGAGAGGATGACGTTGTCGAAGGCGGTGAGGGGGCAGAGGCCGTCCGGCGGTTCGGCGTCGAAGACGTCGATCCCCGCCGCGCCGACTTTGCCCGAGGCGAGGGCTTCGGAAAGTGCCGCCTCGCTGACCACGCCGCCGCGCGCGGTATTGGCGAGGATCACGCCGGGCTTCATCCGCGCGAATTCTTCCGGCCCGAGGGTCGGGCGGTCGCCGCGCGGGACGTGGATGGAGATGCAATCGGCCCAGGCGAGGCCTTCGTTAAGGTCGGTCACCGGGGCCACGTTGCCAGCGGGCCAGCCGGCGCGTTCAAGGAAGGGATCGTGGGCGCGCGCCTCCATGCGGAAGCCTTCGGCCATCCGCGCCAGATGCCGCCCGATCCGCCCGTAGCCGATGATGAGCAGGCGCTTGCCGGAAATCTCCCGCTGTTCCAGCCGGTTGCGCCAGCCCCATTGCGCCGGGTCACGGACCGCATGGTCGGCGCGCAGCACCCGTTTGGCGGCGGCCAGAAGCTGCATCATCGCATGTTCGGCCACCGAGATGGAATTGACGTCGCCGACGATGGTGAGGCCGATGCCGCGCGCGTTCAGGGCGGCGACGTCGACGGCATCGTAGCCGACGCCATGCCGCGACACGACCTTCAGCTTTCCGGCGGCGGCGATGGTCGCGGCGGAGAGGGGCTGCGTGCGGATCACCAGGGCGTCAGCCTTGCCGATGAGGGGGGCATAGGACGGCTCGGAAATGTCCTCGACATAGTCCACCGTCACCCCCCGCGCGGGCAGGTCGCGGAGAAGGGCTTCACCAACGGGATGCAGTTTGCCCGCGACGAGGAGATGGGTCATCAATACCCCCCCGTGGTGCCGTGGGTGGCCTCGGCGCCCATCAGGTCCCGCCACTTCTTCACCGATGCCGAAGCCGCGGCGGCGAGAAGGCGGGCATCGCCCCCGACTGTGGTCAGGTCAAAGCCCCAGCCGATGGCGCGCCGGGCATATTCCGGCGTGCCGCAGTGGAGGCAGGCGCGGATGCCGTTCTTCTTGCAGGCCGCCTGAACTTGTCGGATCAGGGCGATCATCTCCGGCTCTTCACGGTCGAAACCGGGGGCGAGCCTGCCGCCTTGGGTGCCGAGCGCCAGATCGGCGGGGCCGACATAGATGCCGTCGAGGCCGGGAGTTGCGGCGATTTCGTCGAGGTTGTCCATGCCCGCCTTGGTCTCGATCATCGTGATGGCCAGCACCTGATCATTGGCCGCGGTGCCGTAGCCGCCATAAGCGATGGCGGCGCGGGTCGGGCCGTAGCTGCGCTGGCCGTGCGGCGGGTAGCGCGTGTAGCTGACGAACTCCGCAGCCTCGGCGGCCGAGTTCACCATCGGGCAGATGATGCCCATGGCCCCGGCGTCGAGCGCCTTCATGATGATCCCCGGCTCACGCCACGGGACGCGCGCCAAGGGCACTACGCCTGATCCCTTCATCGCCTGCAGCATCGGCAAAAGGGCGGAATAGTCGAGCGCGCCGTGCTGGACATCGACGGTGATCGAATCGTAGCCCTGCGCCGCCATGATCTCGGCGGTGAAGGCGTTGCCGATCGACAGCCAGCCGTTCAGCACGGGGCGGCCCGCGGCCCAGATCTTTTTCAGCCTGTTCTCAAACATCGCTTCCCCCTTCAGAACACGATCTGCGCGAGTTTGGTGTCGAGGTAATCCTCGATCCCCTCGCTGCCGCCCTCGCGGCCCATGCCGGAAAAATTGGTGCCACCGAAGGGCGCTTCAGCCGCGGCGAGGGCAAAGCTGTTGATCCCGACCATGCCGGCCTTGAGTGCGGCCACCGTGCGGCGGGCGCGATCAGGGGAGCGGGTGAAGGCATAGGCCGACAGCCCCATCTCGCAGGCATTGGCGCGGGCCAGCACCTCATCTTCGGTGGCAAAGCGGGTGATGGCGGCGATGGGGCCGAAGTTTTCCTCGGCAAAGACCTTCATGTCGTCGGTGACGCCGGTCAGCACGGTCGGCTGGTAGAAGTATCCCGCGTTGTGGGCAGCCGGGCGGGCGCCGCCGGTGGCGAGGTTGGCTCCGGCGCGCAGCGCGTCCTGCACGATGGCGTCGATTTCCTTCAGCCGCCCGGCGTTGATAAGCGGGCCCATGCCGGTTTCGGGGTCGAGCCCGTCCCCGAGCCTGATCCTTTCGGCGCGCTCGACGAAGCCCGAAACGAAGGCGTCGTGGAGGGTGTCATGGACGAATATCCGGTCAGGGGTCACGCAGACCTGACCGCTGTTGGCGAATTTCGTCGGCACAGTCAGGTCGAGCGCTGCGTTGAGGTCGGCGTCATCGTAGACGATCAGGGGCGCGTTGCCGCCAAGCTCCATCGAGACTTTCTTCACCGTCGCGGCGGCATCGCGGATCATCTGCTGGCCGACGCGGGTCGAGCCGGTGAGGGAGACCTTGCGCACGCGCGGGTCGGCCATGATCGGGTCATAGGTGCTGGCGGTCGAGCCGACGACGAGGTTGACCGCGCCATCGGGAAGACCAGCCGCGCGCAGGCAATCGACCATCACCATCGCCACGCCGGGCGTCTGCGACGAGGGGCGGAGGACGACCGGGCAGCCTGCTGCCAGCGCGGGTGCCAGCTTCCGCGCGGGCAGGGCGGCTGGAAAGTTCCAGGCGGTGAAGGCGCCGACCACGCCGACGGGTTCGCGGGTGACCTCGAAGCGTCCGCCCGGCACGCGGCTGTCGACGATGCGGCCATAGATGCGGCGGGCCTCTTCGGCGTACCAGCGGAACTGGTCTGCGGCGAGGCCCCATTCGCGGCCCGCCTGCGCGATGGGCTTGCCGGTTTCGGTGGAGATCATGCGCGCCGCCTCACCCGCGCGCCGCACCATTTCGTCGGCGGCCTTGTGGAGCGCCTCGGCCCTCGCAAAGCCGCCCATCGCGCGGAGCCTCAGTAGTGCGCGGGCGGCGGCGTCGAGCGCGGCGCGGGTCTCATCCGCGCTGGCGGCGGGCGCATCGCCCAGGGGTTTTTCGGTGACGGGAGAGATGACCGGCGCTGTGGCGGAAGGCTTCCGCCAGGCACCGTCGATGAATAATCCGAATGCCTGATACATGTCGTCGCCCCGCCCTTCTGCAATCTCGCGCAATGTTCATTGCAAATAGTGAAAATTGTCAATATACATTTCTCAATCGACGAGAATCCATCCGCAGGAGGAGGCGAGATGTCCGGCAAGACCGTGCGCCTGACCATGGCACAGGCTTTGGTGCGTTACCTTTGCAACCAGTATACCGAGATCGACGGAGAGCGGGTTCCGCTCTTTGCCGGGCTTTTCGGAATCTTCGGCCACGGCAACGTGACCTGCCTTTCCGAAGCGCTTGAGCAGGTGCAGGACCGCCTTCCGACCTATCGCGGTCAGAATGAGCAGTCGATGGCGCTGGCGGCGGTGGGTTTCGCCAAGGCCAAGCGGCGGCGGCAGATCATGATCGCCTGCACCTCCATCGGGCCGGGGGCCGCGAACATGGTGACGGCGGCGGGAACGGCAATGGCGAACCGGCTGCCGGTTCTGCTTCTGGCGGGCGATACTTTCGCCAACCGCCTGCCGGACCCGGTCTTGCAACAGGTGGAGCATTTCGGCGATCCGACGATCACGGTGAACGATGCCTTCAAGCCGGTCGTCCGCTATTGGGACCGCATCACCCTGCCGGAACAGATCCTGTCGTCGCTGCCGCAGGCGATTGCCACGATGCTTGATCCGGCGGATTGTGGGCCGGCCTTCATCGGGCTGGCGCAGGACACGCAGGAAAAGGCCTTCGACTATCCGCAAGTCTTCTTCGAGCCGAAGGTCTGGAAGATCCCGCGGCCGCGCCCGGACCGTGACGCGGTTGCCGCGGCGGCCGCATTGCTGGCGACGGCGAAGCGCCCGCTCATCATCTCGGGCGGTGGCGTGCGCTATTCGCTAGCGGAGGCGGAACTCGCTGGGTTCGCGGCAAGGCGCGGCATTCCGGTGGTGGAGACCATCGCCGGCAAGGGCGCGCTGACGCATGACCATCCGGTCCATGCCGGACCCCTGGGCATCGTCGGATCGACCTCGGCCAATGCGCTGGCCAAAGAAGCGGATGTGATCGTCGCCATCGGCACGCGGCTGCAGGATTTCACCACGGGGTCGTGGACGGCATTCGCGCAGGATGCGCGGTTCATCTCGGTCAACACGGCGCGGTTCGATGCGGTCAAGCACCGGGCGCTGTCGGTCATCGGCGATGCGCGGGAGGCGATTGCGGAGCTTGATGCGGCTTTGGGCAACTGGAAGGCGCCGGCCGACCGGATGGCGAAGGCCAAGGCGCTTTTCGCCGAATGGGATGCGCTTCTCGACAAGCACCAGAAGCCGACCAATGCCGCCGTGCCGTCCTATGCGCAGGTGGTGGCGGTCCTGAACCGGGTCGCCCGGCCCGAGGATACGCTGATCGCCGCAGCGGGCGGCACGCCCGGCGAGGTGACGAAAGGCTGGCGGGTGAAGAACCCCAACACCTTCGATTGCGAATTCGGCTTTTCCTGCATGGGCTATGAGATTGCCGCTGGCTGGGGCTGCGCCATCGCGCAGGAAGGGCCGGGGGCGGCGGGCGGCACGCCCATCGTCATGATCGGCGATGGCACCTACATGATGATGAATTCCGACATCTATTCGGCGGCGCTCACGGGGCACAAGATGATCGTCGTCGTCTGCGACAACGGCGGCTACGCGGTCATCAACCGGCTGCAGCAGTTCAAGGGCGTGCCGGGCTTCAACAACCTTTTGTCCGACAGCCGGATCAGGAACCGCGACAACCCCCTGCATGTCGATTTCGCCAAGCACGCCGAGGCGATGGGGGCGCAAGCCCGCCATGTCGGCGGCCTGTCGGAACTGGAAGAGGCGATGAAATGGGCGCAGGGCAATGACGGGCCGACGGTCATCTCCATCGTCTCGGATGCCTGGGCCTGGGTGCCTGGGGATGCCGACTGGGATGTGGGCGTGCCGGAGGTCTCAACCTTCGAGAAGGTGCGCGCGGCGCGCAAGGCGCAGGACGCCATCCGCGCCGGGCAAAGGGTCGGGGTCTGAAGAGGAGTTGATGCTATGAACAGGATTGATGGAAAGGTCGCCGTTGTCACCGGCGCGACGCAGGGACTTGGGGCCGCGATTGCGCGGACCTTTGCCGCGGCCGGCGCCAAGGGCATCGTGATCGTCGGGCGGGGTGAGGAGAAGGGGCAGGCCGTCGCCGCCTCCATCACCGAAAAGACCGGCGTGCCGGTGGAGATGGTGGCGGTCGACCTTGCGGACATCGGCGCGGTGCAGGGCATCGTCGCCGTCGCCGACAAAAGTTTTGGCCGGGTCGATATCCTCGTCAACGCCGCCGGGTTCACCGACCGCGGCAATATTCTCAACACCACGCCGGAGCTGTTCGACCGCATGTTCGCGGTCAATGTCCGGGCGCCGTTCTTCCTGATGCAGGACGCCGCCAAGGTGATGATCCGCGAGGGGGCCGAGGGCCGGATCATCAACATCGGCTCGATGTCGAGCCTTGCGGGCCAGCCCTTCCTCGCGCCCTATTCAACGTCGAAGGGCGCGCTGGCCACGCTGACGCGGAACACGGCCTATGCGCTGATGCGCCACAAGATCCATGTCAACCAGCTTGATATCGGCTGGATGAATTCGGATCATGAAAGGAAGCTCATCGCCTCGGAAAAGGGCGATCCGACCTTCATCGACCGCGCGGCGGCGGCGAAGCCCTTCGGGCGCATCCTCGATCCGAAGGAAGTCGCGCGCACCGTCCTCTGGATGGCGTCCGAGGACAGCGGCATGATGACCGGCGCGGTGATCCCCTTCGACCAGTCGGTCTTTGGCGGCTATGACGACGCGCCGGTGCCGATGGTCAAGCTGGAGGCCTGAGATGCGCACCATCAAGGGGCCGGCGGTTTTCCTCGCGCAGTTCGCCGCCGACGATCCGCCCTACAACACCTTGCCGAACCTCGCCGCATGGGCGGCCGGCAAGGGCTTCAACGGCGTCCAGATCCCGACATGGGACACCCGCCTGATCGACATGAAACAGGCCGCCGAAAGCGATGCCTATTGCGACGAGATCAGGGGGGTGCTGGCCGATCACGGGCTGGAGATCACCGAGTTCGCCTCGCATATCACCGGGCAGTTGGTGGCGGTGCATCCGGCGCATGACCAGATCATGGACAGTTTCGCGCCCGAAGCGGTGCGCGGCAATCCGAAGGCCCGCCGCGCCTGGGCGGAGGAGCAGTTGCGCTTCGTCGCCCGCGCCTCAAGGCGGCTTGGCATCGACCGGCATGTCACCTTCTCGGGCGCGCTTCTCTGGCCCTATCTCTATCCCTATCCGCAATGGCCCGAGGGTCTGGTGGAGGAAGGGTTCGACGAGTTGGCGAAACGCTGGACGCCGATCCTGAACGACTTCGACGCGCATGGCGTGGACGTCTGCTATGAGATCCATCCTTCGGAGGATCTCCATGACGGTCACAGCTGGGAGTACTTCCTTGAGAAGGTCGGGAACCATCCCCGCGCCAACCTGATGTACGACCCGAGCCATTTCGTGCTGCAGGCGCTGGATTATCTGGCCTTCATCGACCACTACCACGACCGGATAAAGACCTTCCACGTGAAGGATGCCGAGTTCCGGCCCGACGGCAAATCGGGGGCCTATGGCGGCTACCAGCCCTGGGCGAAACGTGCGGGCCGATTCCGCAGCCCCGGCGACGGTCAGGTCGATTTCGGCGCGATCTTCACCAAGCTTTCGACCTACGGGTTCGATGGCTGGGCGACGCTTGAATGGGAATGTTTCATCAAGAACCCCGAGGACGGCGCCCGCGAGGGGGCGGAGTTCATCCGCGACCACATCATCAAGGTTTCCGACCGCGCCTTCGACGACTTCGTGAAGTCGGGCGCCAACCGGTCCGCGAACCGGGACATGCTCGGGCTGGAGGAGGCATGAGCTACCAACGTCAATTGCGGCTCGGCATGGTCGGGGGCGGCGAGGGCGCCTATATCGGCAACATCCACCGCCTTGCCTCGCGCCTTGATGGCGCATGGCAATTGGTGGCGGGGGCGTTTGATGTCGATCCCGAACGCGGGCGGGCCTTTGCCGTCTCCATCGGCATCGACAGGGCGCGGAGCTATGGCAGCTATCAGGAGCTGATCGCCGGCGAAAAGGACCGTGCCGACCGGGTTGACGCCGTGGCGATCTGTACGCCGAACTTCACCCATTATCCGATTGCGAAGGCGCTGATCGAGGCAGGCTTCGACGTCATCTGCGAAAAGCCGCTGACGGCGACGCTGGAGGACGCCATCGCCCTTGGGAGACTGGCGCGGGACAGCGGGCGTTTCGTCGGCGTGACCTATACCTATTCCGGCTACCCGATGGTGCATGAGGCCCGGGTGCGCGTGGCGGCGGGGGAGATCGGCAGGGTCCGGTCGGTGCAGGTGGAATATCCGCTGGAATGGATGGCGACGGCGATCGAGCAGCAGGGCAATGCCCAGGCCGCGTGGCGCACCGACCCGAAGAAGAACGGTCGCGGCGGCTCCATCGGTGATATCGGCACCCATGCCTATCACCTTGCGGGCTTTGTCACCGGGCTGAAGGTGCAGGCGCTGATCGCCGACCTTGCCACCTTCGTGGCGGGCCGGGCGTTGGATGACAACGCCCATGTGATGCTGCGCTATGAGGGCGGGGCGCGCGGGCTTCTCTGGTCGTCGCAGGTGGCGCTTGGTAATTCCAACGGCGTGCGGTTGCGCGTTTTCGGTGAGACCGGATCGCTGCAATGGTTCCAGGAACAGCCGAACGAACTGGTCTTCACGCCGCTTGGCGGGCGGGTCCAGATCATCAAGCGCGGTGCGGATGATCTTTCGGAGGATGCCAAGGTGCGGACGCGCACTCCGCCGGGCCATCCGGAAGGCTATCTGGAAGCATTCGCCAACCTCTACGCCGGTTTCGCCGAGGCGATCCGCGCGCGGACCGAGGGCCGCGAGCCGGGCGCGCTCGGCCGCCACATCCCGCTCGCCTATGACGGCCTGAAGGGCGTGGCCTTCGTGGAAAGCGTGGTCGACAGTGCGGAAAGTGCTGTGCCGGTCTGGCTGACGCCGGTGGCGGTCTGACCACGGGCTAGTCCACGCCCTACCATATGCAACGTATGCCCCCGCCCGGTCGCCCAAAGCG
>DJUV01000263.1 GCA_002440625.1 Rhodobacteraceae bacterium UBA6273
CCTGATCGTGGGTGACGAAGATCGTGGTGATGCCAAGCTTCTGCTGGATCGCCCGGATCTCGGTCCTCAGCGATACCCGGACCTTGGCGTCAAGCGCCGAGAGCGGCTCGTCGAGGAGGAGCACGCGGGGCTTCGGCGCCAGCGCGCGGGCAAGCGCCACGCGCTGCTGCTGGCCGCCCGAAAGCTGGAACGGATAGCGGCCGCCAAGGTCGGGCAGGCCGATGAGGGCCAGCATCTCCGCCACGCGGGCATCGCGGTCGGCCTTGGGCATACCTGCAACCTTCAGCCCGAATCCTACATTGTCGGCGACCGTCAGGTTCGGGAAAAGGGCGTAGGCCTGAAACATCATGCCGACGTTGCGCCGGCTGGTCTTGAGGCCGATGACATCCTGCCCGTCGATCTGGATTGCCCCGGCGGTCGGCGTCTCGAACCCGGCGACCATGCGCAGGACGGTGGTCTTGCCACAGCCCGAGGGGCCGAGGAGCGAGATGAATTCCCCCTTGGCGACGGAGAGGTTGAAATCCTTCACCACGCGGTTGGCGCCGAAGGATTTTTCCAGATGGGAGATGTCGAGGAAGCTCATCGTGCGGCGGCTTTCGTGTGCTTGGAGAGGCGGTTGGTCAGCTGGATCAGACCCATGCAGGCCCAGGTGATGGCGAAGGCGATCACCGACAGCGCGAAGGGTTCGTAAGGCTTGTTGGCGCCGATCCGCTGCAGATAGGGGCCGAAGGCAGGCCGGTCGAGAAGGGCGGCAAGGGTGAATTCGCCGATCACGATGGCGAAGGTCAGGAAGGCGCCGGACATGACCGCAACAAGGACGTTGGGCAGGATCACCCGTCCAAGGATCGTCGCCCAGCCGGCACCAAGGCTCTGCGCCGCCTCTGTCAGGGTGCCGACGTCGATGGTCCGAAGGCCGGTATCGACGGCGCGGTACATGTAGGGCAGCGCCAGCGTGGTGTAGCCGAAGGCGAGCAGCAGGTTGGTGCCCATGACGCTGCCGGTCAGTGGCAGCCAGCTGGAGGTGTTGTAAAGCCGGATGTAGCCAAAGACGATGACGATCGCCGGGATCACCAGCGGCAGAAGCGTGATGAACTCCACGTAGGGCCGCGCCCAAGGCATTTTGAGCCGGACCCAGAAGGCGGTCGGCACCACGATCAGCACGCCCATGATGATCGTGACCAAGGCCATGGCGACCGAATAACTGAACGTCGCCTGGAACTCGGGATCGTGGATGATCTTCGCATAGGCATCGAGCGAATAGACCCCGCGCCGGGCCTTGAGCGAGAATTCCGTCAGCCCCAAGAGCGGCAGCGCGAAATAGCTTAACCCGAAGAGAAGGACGATCCAGCCGGTAATGCGGGCATAGAGGCTCATTTCAGCCACCTCTCGGCGCGAATACGCAGCCAGATGTACAGGACGTTGGCGATGGCGGTGATGACGATCATGCCGAAGGCCATGGCGTAGCCGAGGTTGGGGTTGCCAAGCACGTCGCCCCTGATCTGGGCGAAAAGCTGGATCGGCACGATGTTGAGGGCCGAGCCGGTCAGTGCGATGGCGGTGGCCACGGCGCCGAAGGCATTGGCGAAGAGGAGCGCGAAGGTGCCGAGGAGCGAGGGGAAGAGGATAGGCAGCGCCACCATGTGCCAGTATTGCGCCGAGGTTGCGCCGAGAACCTCTGCCGCCTCGCGCCATTCCTTGCGCAGCCCTTCCAGCGCCGGGGTGATGATGAGGATCATCAGCGGGATCTGGAAGAAGAGGTAGGTGACCGTCAGGCCCCAGAAGCTGAGGATGCTGAAGCCGAGATCGCGTTGCAGAACGATGCCGAAGTTGTTGCGCAGAAAGACGGTGATGAGACCCACCGGTCCGAAGGTGGCGAGGAAGGCGAAGGCCAGCGGTACGCCCGCGAAGTTCGACGCGACGCCGGAGAATGTCATCAGCGGCGCCTTGATCCAGCGCGGCACTGCCCCGAAGGTCACGGCGGCGGCCATGCCGAAGCCGATCAGGCAGCCGAGCGCCGCCGAAGCCACAGAGATCTTGATCGAAATCCAGTAGCTCGACGGAATGGTGCCGGTGTTCAGGTCTCTCAGGTTCTGCAGCGTGAAAGCGCCCGAACGGTCCTGAAAGGCGCCGATGACGATATGGATCGTCGGCAGGATCAGGAACAGCGTCACGAAGATGATGAAGGGCAAAAGCCCCAGCCACGTCAGCGGCAGGCGCCGGTGGATCGGTGCCGAACTCATTCTTGAAGCATCCCCGTTCGTGTTCTTTTTCATTGCGAACCCCGGCCCGATGGAATCGGGCCGGGGCCGGTGATTTCAGACCAGATTACTGGACGTTGGCGCCGACGACGGCATCCCAGCCACCAGTGACGGCGGCCTTGTTGGCGTTCACCTCATCCAGCGTCGGGAAGTAGGCGGCCTCATAGGAAGCTGCCGGCGGCAGTTTCTCCATCGCCGCAGCGTCAAGCTTGCCCGCCGCCGACATGGCGTTGAACCGCGCCGGGTGGCAGTAGCCCTTGAGCCAGAGGTTCTGGCCCTCGTCCGAATAGAGATACTCCATCCAGAGCTTCGCCGCGTTCGGGTGCGGTGCATAGGCCGAGATGCCCTGCACGTAGACACCGGCAAGAACGCCGGTCTTCGGCACCACGATCTCGACCGGCGGGTTGCCGGCCAGTTCGTCGGCCCAGGCGAGCGCGTTGTAGTCCCAGGCGACGACGATCGGGGTCGCGCCTTGGGCAATCGTGCCGGCCTTGCCGATGACCGGGACGAAGTTCCCCGCCTTGTTCACCCCTGCAAAGTACTCGAGCCCGGCCTTGCCTGCCGCTTCACCCGACGCGGCACCCGTCGACAGGCCCGCCGCGAGTACACCGAGAATCGCCTGGTTCGATGCACGCGGATCGCCGGCGAGGGCAACCTGGCCCGCATATTCCGGCTTCGCGAGGTCGGCCCAGTCGGTCGGCGTGTTGGGCACGAGGTCCTTGTTCACGATGAAGGACATCACGCCATAATAGTCGCCGTACCAGTAGCCGTCGGCATCCTTGATGCTGTCGGGGATGTCATCCCAGGTCGAGACCTTGTAGGGCTGCAAGAGGCCCTCGTCCTTCATCGACGGGCCGAAGGCGAGGCCCACGTCCACCACGTCCGGTGCCTGCGGGCCCTTGTTGTCCTTGTTGGCCTTGACGGCCTCGACCTCATCGGCCGAACCCGCGTCGGGGTTCAGTTCGTTGACCTGGATTTCCGGGTACTTCGCCTTGAAGCCCTCGATCACCGCACCATAGCCGCACCAGCTGTGCGGCAGCGCGATGGTTGTCAGCATGCCTTCAGCCTTGGCCGCGGCTTCGATGTCCGCCAACGACTGCGCGCTCACCATGGCGGTGGACGACAGCAGCGCCGCGATCGAGACCGCAAAAGTCAGTTTGTTTTTGTACATGCGAGATTTTCTCCCTTTGGTAGGTCTGATCCGTTGTGGATGCAGGACCGCTTTACGCCCGCCGCGTAACAGAACTGCGACGCGTAAATCGGTGCCAGCTAACCCCGGATTCGTCCGGCTGGCAATGGCGATGTTACAAATCTGTTACACGATCATCGGTTGCCGGCGCCAGCCGTCGGCGAAGGTGACGGCGCCGCAACCTGCGAATGTGGAAAGACGCTCCAACTCTGCCAAAAGGCGCTCTTCTCGGCCTTTGGAAAGGGCAACGCCAGCCTCCGGCCAATAGGCCGCGACATGCAGCGCACCCTCGGCGCGGCGCGCCTTCATGTCGATGCGGCCGATCATGCGGTCGCCCTCCATGACCGGAAAGACATAGTAGCCATAGGTCCGCTGAGGTTCGGGCACGAAGACCTCGATCCGGTAGTAAAAGCCGAAAAGCCGCTCGGCCCGGTTGCGGTCGCGGAGTGCGGGGTCGAAGGGTGACAGGATGCGGACGCGGCCCGATGGCGCGGGCAGGGCGTCTGTTTCCGCGACGGTTCCGGGCCGGGCAAAGACGCGGCGCGGGCTGCCATCGGAAAGCGTCAGGTCGATCTCCTCGATCTCACCGCCCGCAAGGGCCGCCGCGCACCAGGCCTTGGCGTCTTCAGGCCGGATCAGCGCCCAGAAAGCGGCAAGCTCGCCCGAGGTGGCAAAGCCGAGACGGTCAAGTGCGGTGCCGCAGGCCCAGGCGGTCAACCCTTCCTCGGATGGTGCCGGCAGCGCGTGCGTGTCGGGCAAGACACGCTCGGTCAGGTCGTAGAACTTGGCGAAGTTGCGCCGGTGGCAGACCGAAAGCCGGCCCGTCCGCCAGAGATATTCGAGTGCCGTCTTCGACGGGTGCCATTCCCACCAGCCGCCCTTGCCGCGGGCCTCATCCGTGCCGACATCGCCCGTGCCGACGGCGCCGCCGGCGCGGACGTGGGCGAGCACATCCTCGACCTTGTCGTGAAAGGCGCTGCCCTGCCAGTCTGACCAGCGCGCCTTCAGCCGTTCCGCATCGCGGGCGAAGCGGCGCTTCCAATAGGGGAAGTACTCGGTCGGAATCACCGCCGCGTCATGGGTCCAGTGTTCGAAAAGCGTGCGGTCGCGTTCGAGATGCGGCGTCAGGTGCTTTGGCCGGTAGCTTTGCCGCCGCGACCACAGGATCATGTGGTGGGCGCGTTCGACCGTGTTGATGCTGTCGACCTGAACGAAGCCAAGACGGCGGATCAGGGCGAGAAGATCCTCGCCCTTTGCCGGGCCGGTCGGCGGTTCCAGCAGCGCGTGGCGGTCAAGAAACAGCCGCCGCGCCCCGGTGTTGGACAACACAGGCCGGCTCATTTCCCCCAAGTCCGCTCCAGTAGCGCAAACCAGTTCTCATGGCCGAGCTTGCGCAAGAGCGCATCGTCGTAACCATGGGCGCGAAGGGCATCCATCATGTTCGGCAGGCCTGCGGCATCACCGATCCCGGCTGGAACGGCGGTGCCGTCGAAATCCGAACCGAAACCGACCCGATCCTCGCCCAGCCGCGCGATCAGGTAGTCGAGATGGGCGAGCACCGGCTCCCAGTCGGTGATGGTCTGGTAGCGGCCATCGGGGCGCAGGAAGATGTTGCCGAAGTTCAGGCCCACCATGCCGTCGGTGTCGCGGATCACGTCGAGCTGGCGGTCCGTCAGGTTGCGGGTCAGGGGCGTCAGCGCATGGGCGTTGGAATGGGTGGCGACAAGCGGCGCTTCCGAAATCGCGGCGACATCCTCGAAGCCCTTTTCGTTCAGGTGGCTGAGGTCGATCATGATCTTCAGCGCGTTGCATTCGCGGATCAGCCGCTTGCCCGCCTCGGTCAGGCCCGGCCCGGTGTCGGGGCCGGCGGGGAAGCGGAAGGGGACGCCGTGGCCGAAGACCGTCGGCCGCGACCAGACGGGCCCGAGCGAGCGCAGCCCCGCCGCGTGCCAGACATGCAGCGCGTCAAGATCGGCGCCGATCGGTTCGGCGCCCTCGAAATGCAGGATCACGGCAATCCGGCCCGCCGCCAGTGCAGCGCGGATATCGGCGACCGTGCGGCAGATGGAGACCGTTCCTGTCCGCTCCATCCACATCAGATGGCCGATCATCGCGGCGGCGACGGGCTGGGCGGCAGAAAGCGGAACCTGCCCCGGCAGCGGCAAATCGTAAGGCGGCGCTTTCATCGCCTCGTCGGACGGTGGCTGGGCGGGATTGGGGGGCGAGGGGATGTAGACAGCGAAGAAGCCGCCGACGAGGCCGCCGGCCTTCATGCGCGGCAGGTCGAGATGGCCCTTACCGTCGCCCGTCAGCCAGATCTCCTCGCGCCGCGCCGGGTCATGGAGAAGGCGCAGGAGGAAATCGTTATGCCCGTCGAAAACGGAAATCCTGTCGGTCACGCTTGGCTCTCCTGTCGCGGTTCGGGCCAACCCTCGCCCGATCCTCGGCGAACCGCAACCCTTCGGCTTGCCCGCGCCTCAGGCCGTCGCCCGCTCGATCTCTGCAAGCTGAAGCGTGCCGGGGAAATGGCAGGCGACGGCATGGCCGTTGCCTTCAAGCACCGGAACTTCGGCGGCACAGCGTTCGACGGCGCGCGGGCAGCGGGTGCGGAAGACGCAACCCGATGGCGGCTTCAGGGGCGAGGGCAGGTCGCCCGCCAACGGGATCACTACCTTGGCGCGTTCGGCCTGCGGATCGGGGATCGGCACGGCGGAGAGAAGCGCCTGCGTATAGGGATGCTGCGGCGCGCTGTAGAGGTCGTGGCTGGAGGCAAGCTCCATCGTCCGGCCAAGGTAAAGCACCATCACCCGGTCGGAGATGTGCTTCACCACGCTCAGGTCATGGGCGATGAAGATCATCGCCAGCCCCAGGTCGCGCTGAAGTTCGGCCAGAAGGTTGATGACCTGCGCCTGAATCGACACGTCGAGCGCCGACACCGGCTCGTCGCAGATGAGAAGTTTCGGCTCGACGATCAGCGCGCGGGCGATGCCGATCCTTTGGCACTGGCCGCCGGAAAACTCATGCGGGTAGCGGTTGATCTGGTTCGGCAGAAGGCCGACGCGGTCCATCATCGCCTTGACCCGGTTCTTGACCTCGGCCGGCTTGATGCCCTTGCGATGCGTCTTCAAGGGCTCGGCGATGATCTGGCCGACCGTCATGCGCGGGTTCAGGCTCGCCAGCGGGTCCTGGAACACCATCTGGATGTCGGCGCGGTACTTCAGCATCTCGCGCGACGAGAGCGCCAGAAGATCGGTCTTGCCCTGCCAGATGGCCTTGCCGGTTGCCGGTACCATCTGGATCAGCGCCCGCGCCAGCGTCGACTTGCCAGAGCCGCTTTCGCCGACGATGCCGAGCGTTTCGCCTGGCATGAGGTCAAAGTTCACGCCGTTGACCGCATGAAGAAGCGTCGGTTTGGTCCAGGGCATGTCGCTTGCCCGGCGCAGATGGAAGGCGACGCGCAGATCCTGGGCTTCAAGCAAGGGTGCCGTCATGCCAGTTCCTCCACCTTGCGGTTGCAGGCGCGCCAGCGGTCCGGCGCGAATTCGGTCAGGGGATCGAGATGGTCCAGACAATCATCGCCGCTATAGCCGCAGCGAGGCGCGAAGGGGCAGCCCTTCGGCGCCTGCGTCATGTTGGGTGGCGATCCGGGGATGCTGCTCAGCTCGTCGCCGATCTGGTCGACGCGCGGGATAGCGGCGAGAAGACCGCGCGTATAGGGATGCGACGGCGTGGCAAAAAGCGGGTCGGTCGGGCTTTTTTCCATCACCGTGCCGCCATAAAGCACCAGCACCTCGCGGCAGAACCCGGCGACGACGCCTAGGTCATGGGTGATGAGGATCGTCGCCATGCCGAAATCGCGCTGAAGGTCGGCCAGAAGGTTCATGATCTGCGCCTGCACCGTCACGTCGAGCGCCGTTGTCGGCTCATCGGCGATCAGAAGGCCGGGCCGGCAGAGCAGCGACATGGCGATCATCACCCGCTGCCGCATCCCGCCGGAAAACTCGTGCGGATAAAGCCGGGCGCGGCCCTTGGCGTCGGGGATCTTCACCGCGTCGAGCATACGCACCGATTCCGCCACGGCGTCACGCTGGGACATGCCCTTGTGATAGGTCAGAACCTCCGCCATCTGGTCGGAAACCCGCATGTAGGGGTTGAGCGAGGTCATCGGGTCCTGAAAGACCATGGCGATCTTCTGCGCCCGGATCGGGTTGATTACCTCGCGCGGCGCGTTGAGGATGTCCTTGCCCTCGAACTTCACCGATCCGCTCGCCGTGCCGTTCTTGGCAAGAAGCCCCATGAGGGCGAAGGCGAACTGGCTCTTGCCAGAGCCGCTTTCGCCGACGATGCCCAGCGTCTCGCCCTTTTCCAGCGACAGGCTGACGCCGTTGACCGCGCTGACCGTGCCGTCAGGGGTGTGGAACTTGACCGACAGGTCCCGGACTTCCAGCATCGCCATGTCAGCGGTCCTTCGGGTCAAAGGCGTCGCGCAGCCCGTCGCCCACGAAGAAGAACGAGAAGAGCGTGATGACGAAGAAAAGGAGCGGATAGCCGAGCTGCCAGATGGTGCCGTAGTAGATCGTGCTCGCCCCTTCCGAGATGAGCGCGCCGAGCGAGGTCAGGGGTTCCTGAACGCCAAGGCCAAGGAAGGAGATGAAGCTTTCCAGCAGGATCATCTCTGGCACCAGCAAGGTGGCATAGACCGCGACGATGCCGAGAAGGTTTGGCACGATATGGCGCAGGATGATGGTCAGGGGCGCCACGCCCGTCGCCTCCGCCGCCTCGACGAATTCCTTGTGCTTGAGGCTCAAGGTCTGGCCGCGCACGATCCGCGCCATGTTCAGCCATGAAATCATGCCGATGCCGAAGAAAAGCATGAATAGCGATCGGCCGAACATCACCAGAAGGAGGATCACCACGAACATGAATGGGACCGCGATCAGGATATCGACGATCCGCATCATGATCTGATCGGTGCGGCCTCCGACATAGCCGGAGATGGCCCCGTAAAGCGTGCCGACGACAACGGCGATGAAGGCGCCGACGATGCCGACCATGAGCGAGACGCGGGTGCCCTGAAGCGTGCGCGAATAAAGGTCACGGCCAAGGTCGTCGGTGCCAAAATAATGACCGTTCCCGATCGAGGGCCCGCCAAGCTGCAAGGCCTGGCCCATGACGTTGAAGTCGATCTCTTCATTCGACCATTGGGCTATGGAATCGCCGAAGAGCGCGATGAAGCCGATGAGGACGAGGGCAATCAACCCGCCGAGCGAGGCCTTGTTGCGCATGAAGCGGCGGCGCGCATCGACCCAGGGGGAACGGCCCTTGACCTCTTTGCCGGTGAGGGCGGATGCGGGCATCGTGGAAGTTTGGTTGACCATGGCTCAGTACCGGATCTTCGGGTCGATCCAGGCGTAGAGGATATCGACCACAAGGTTGAAGGCGATGGTGAGCGCGCCGACGAGGACTGTGATGCCGAGCATCACCGCGTAGTCGCGGTTCAGCGCGCTGTCGACAAAGCTCTTGCCGATGCCGCCCGTCGAAAAGAAGAAGTCCACCACGACGGAGCCGGTTATCATCGAGACGAAAGCGGGGCCGAGGTAGGACAGAACCGGCAGAAGCGCGGGCTTCAGCGCGTGCTTCAGGATCACGCGGGATTCGGGCAGGCCCTTGGCGCGGGCGGTGCGGATGTGGTT
>DJUV01000246.1 GCA_002440625.1 Rhodobacteraceae bacterium UBA6273
GCCTCTTCCTGATCGTGGGTCACGAAGATGAAGGTGATGCCGGTTTCCGATTGCAGGCGCTTCAACTCGATCTGCATTTCCTTGCGCAGCTTGAAGTCGAGCGCCGAGAGCGGTTCGTCGAGAAGCAGCACCTTGGGACGCGGCGCAAGTGCGCGCGCCAGCGCCACGCGCTGCTGCTGGCCGCCGGAGATTTCGCTGGTCTTGCGGCCGGCCATTTCGGTCATCCGGACCAGCGCCAGCATCTCATCGACCGTGCGCTTCACCTCGACCGCCGGACGGTCGAGCATCTTGAGACCAAAGCCGATATTCTCCGCCACCGTCATGTGCGGGAAAAGCGCATAGCTCTGGAACACCGTGTTCACCGGGCGCCTGTAGGGCGGCAGTTGCAGAAGGTCCTCCCCGTCGAGCGCGACCTTACCGCTCGTTGGGTCGACGAATCCGGCGATGACCCTCAGAAGCGTGGTCTTGCCGCAGCCCGACGGCCCGAGGAGGGTGAAGAACTCATTGTCCCGGATGGTAACTGAGACATTGTCGAGGGCGGTGAAAGCGGCTCCGCGGCCGCCGTAGATCTTGGTTACGCCGCCAATCTCGATCATTCAGCCGTCCCACCCCGATTGCTGCCAGACACAAATTTGATCAAAACCCAGCTCGGCTCAAAAATCAAGCCCGCTCTGACGTGTGTGCGCTAACAGTTTTGCGGACGACCCGAACGGGAGGCTCACCGGACCGCATGGGCGGCGAGATGGGCATAGAAGGGCCGGTGATGGTCGAGGAAGCCCTGCAGGTACGGCACCTCTTCGGCCAGCGCGTCGAAGCTTTGCTGCTGGGCGGCGCGTTCCTCAGGCGTCAGCGGCCGGATACCCTTGGCGCTACTGACGTCGCCATGCCAGCCGCCGACCTGCGCCCAGTCCTTCGGCGCTTCGTTCTGCCAGTCGAAGGCGGCGGCGACATGCGGCAGGCCGATGCGGCGCCAGAGCGCACCCATGACGCCCTCGGGGTCGGCCCGCACATCTTCGGAGACGATCACGGCGGGCGGCGCGCCCTCTCCCGCCAGGGCATCGAAATGGCGCGCCTGCGCCTCAAGCCCGATCTCTTCCAGCGTGAGGTCGGGGTCGAGCTTGTAGTAGGACGGGATCGAGGCGACGGGGTCGCGGACGAGGAAAACGTTGGTCAGACGGGCAGCGAAATCCCTGTCGGCAGTAATCTGCGGCATGACGTAATAGGACATGTCCTTGATGAAGACCGGCTGCCTTTCGGCGCGCTCCAGCAGCATTTCGCGGATCGCGCCGTAGCTGACGGGGTGATCCGGCTGCACGTCGAAATGCGGCATCGTGCGGACGCGCCGGTGGACGTAGTAGTCGTACATGAAGGGCTCATGCAGGCAGTCGAGATCGCCGCGCTCGCGCATGATCCGTTCCACCGCGGTCGACATCGACCGCGGATGCGACCACATGGCGATGATCGGGTGATGTGTCATGCCTTCATCCTTTCGTTCGCCGGGTCGAAGGGCGGGGTTTCCAAGACGGTCGCCGCCACCGGGCGCCCGAGGATCTCCACGGTCAGACCTTCGCGCAAGCCCCGCCGGCGGAGATAGGCCAGCGCCAGCGCCTGACCGGTTCTGTGACCATAGGCGGCAGAGGTGACGACGCCAACCGGCGCGCCGCCTTGCATCACGACATGGCTGTAGAACGGGTCCACATCACCGGCGGACACGGAAAGAAGCACCATTTCCCAGCGGCTTTCGTCGGCCATCCGCGCCAGAAGCGCGTCACGCCCGATGAAGTCGCGGCCTTCGGGCCGGATCATGCTGCCTGCGCCGGTCTCGGCTGGCGTGCGCTCGGTGGTGAAGTCCGCGCCCCAGGCCCGGTAGCCCTTTTCAAGCCGCATGGCGTTCATCGCATAGGCGCCGAAACAGCCGATCCCGTGCGGCTTCCCCGCCGCCTCCAGCGCATCGAAGAGCCCAGGGAGATCCTCGCGCTTGGCATGAAGCTCCCAGCCAAGCTCGCCCACATAGGAGACGCGAAGGGCGCGGACCGGGATGCCTGCGACGGTGATCTCACGCACCGAAAGCCAGGGGAAACCGGCGCCAAGGTCGGCATCGGTCAGGCTTGAGAGCACCGCGCGCGACTTCGGCCCCATCAGGCCGATCACGCCCCAGGCATCGGTCAGGTTCCTGATCGCCACGTCCAACCCGACGGCGCGGGCGCGGAGAATATCCTCGTCCATCTCCTCGGCGGCCGCCGCCGAGGTCAGGTAGAAGCTTCCGCCCGGCAGCGCCGAGACGGTGAATTCGGCCAGCGTTCCGCCCGCCGGCGTCAGCGCATGGGTCAGGCCGATGCGGCCTTCCTTCGGGGCGCGGTTGGCGCCGAGACTGTCGACATAGGCGCGGGCATCCGGCCCCGTCACCTCGAACTTCGAAAAGACCGACAGATCGGCGAGGCCGACGGCATCGGAGACGGTTGCCACCTCGCGCGCGACATGGGGGAACCAGTTGGCGCGGCGAAAGGTCAACCGGCCCTCGTCGCCGGGATGGTCGGAAAACCAGTTCGGCCGTTCCCAGCCATGCGCCGCCCCCATCACCGCGCCACGAGCGACCAACCGGTCATGGAGCGCCGAGGTCCGTTTGCCGCGCGCGGCGGGGCGTTCCTCATGCGGGTAGTGAACGCCGAATTGCAGGCCGAAGCATTCGACGGCCTTCTTCACCCGGTAGTCGCGGTCGGCCCAATGACCGAAACGGCGGCTGTCCACGGCGAGCGCATCCATCGGCGGCGCGCCATGGGTCATCCAGTGGGCAAGGAACCAGCCCGCGCCGCCGCCCTCCATCACCCCCATCGACGAACCTGTAAGAAGCCAGGCGTTCGGCAACCCGTGCGCCGGGCCGATCAGCGGATTGGCGTCGGGCGTGAAGGTGATCGGGCCATTCACGACCGACTTGATGCCGCCGGTTTCCAGCGCCGGAATGCGGGCCATGGCGGCCATGATGATATGCTCCACCCGGTCAAGGTCAGGCGGCATCAGCTCGGCCCCGAAATCGGGCGGGACGCCGTCGATGGACCAGGGCTGCGCATCCTTTTCGTAAGGCCCGAGGATCAGCCCGTCGCGTTCCTGCCGCACGTACCAGCTTTCCTCAGGGTCGCGGATCATCGGCAGTTCGGGCAGGCCCTTGGCGATGCGGTCCGCGACGGCGGGAACCGTGTCGGTCACAAGGTACTGGTGGAGGACCGGCACCGAAGGGATGTTCAGCCCCATCATGTGGCCGACCTCCCAGCCCCAGGTGCCGGCGGCGTTGACGATATGGCGGGCGCGGATCATCTCGCGCGCTGTCTCGACGATCCAGTGATCGCCCTCATACCGGATCGCCACGACCGGGTTCTGCCGCAGGATCGTCGCCCCTTTCGAACGGGCAACCTTCGCCATGGCGTTGGTGGCAAGCGTCGGGTCGACATGGCCATCGTCAGGCTCATAGATGCCGCCCAGAAGCCCTTCGGTCCGGGCCAGCGGGTGCAGGCGTTCCACATCGTCGCGGGATAGCATTTGCAGATCGTAGCCGGTGAACCGCGACAAGCCCGCGACATGGGCGAATTCGTCCATCCGGTCGGGGTTCGTCGTGATCCGCATCGCGCCGGAGCGGTGGAAACCGCAGGTGTCACCGGTTTCGGCCGGCAGGATATCGCGGTAAAGCCGGACTGAGGTGGCGCGAAGTTCCTGAATCGTCGGGTTATGGGCGAAATGGGTGCAAAGCCCCGCCGCGTGCCAGGTCGAGCCATGGGTCAGGTCGTTCTTTTCGGTCAGGACAAGATCGGTCCAGCCGGCCTTGGCGAGGTGATAGAGCAGAGAGACGCCCATCGCGCCGCCGCCGATGATGAGGACCTGTGCATTCACCGTCATGCGCGCATCCGTTTGCCTGTGGGGTCGAAGGGCGGGCGTTCCAGCGCCTTTGCCGGATAGCGCCGCCCTGCGATCTCGATTTCAAATTGCCGCGCCGAGGTTTCGGCCAGCGTCTCGCCTTTGGCTATCGCGACCAGTCCAAGCGCCAGCACCCGCCGCGTCCGCGCGCCTTTGGCGCCGGAGGTCGTCAGGCCGACGACCTTGCCGTTCTCCCGGATAGGCTCGTCATGGAGAATGAGTGTGGCGCCATCGACGTCAAAAAGGACGAGGCGGCGGGTCATGCCTTCAGCCTTCTGCCGCTCCAGCGCCGCCTTGCCGAGGAAATCCTTGCCCCAGTCGATGGTGAAACCAAGCCCCGCTTCCAGCGGCGTGATCGCGGGCCCGAGATCATGGCCCCAGTGCCGGAAACCCTTCTCGATCCGGCAGCCGTCGAGCGCGTAGTGGCCAAGCGGGCTGGCACCCCCGGCTTGGAGCGCGTCAAAGACCGCGCCGCCCGTCGCGGCAGGGATCGACAGTTCCCAGCCAAGCTCGCCCACGAAACTGACACGGGTGGCGCGGCAGGGGGCGCCCGCAACGGTCACGCCGCGCGCGGTGGCGAAGGGGAAATCCTGCCAGTCGTCGGGCGACAGGCTGATGAGGAGGTCGCGCGAACCGGCGCCCATGACGCCGATCACCACCTCGGCCTCGGTCACGTCGCGGACGGTCATATCCCCCGTGGCATTCCGCCTGAGCCACGCCAGATCGCGCCAGCGCGTCGCGGCACCCGAGGTCAGGCGGAACCTGTCCGGCCCGAGGCGGGTGATCGTCACATCCGCCTCGATCCCGCCCTTGGCGTTCAGAAGCGGCGTGTAGACGGCACGCCCCACCCCGGCATCGACATTCCCCGCCGCCAGCCATTGCAGCGCCATGAGCGCGCCGGGGCCGGAAATGTCGAACTTGCCGAAGGGGGAAAGGTCGATCAGCGCGGTGCCGTCCTCCATAACGGCAGCCTCGCGGTGCGCGATCTCCTGCCATGCTTGGGCTCCCACGGAATAGGGCAGATCCCGCTCGGCATCGCTCGCGGCATACCACAGCCCCCGCTCCCATCCGGCGGTCAGGCCAAAGACCGCGCCCGCCGCCGCCCAGCGGTCATGCAGCGCAGACCGGCGCAGATCGCGCCCCGCCTTCGGCTGCTTGAAGGGCCAGTGGAGCGCGAAGACATCGGCCACCGCCTCTTCCATCCGGGTTGCCACATGGTCGGCGGCGGCAGTCAGCGGATCGACCCGCGCCACGTCAACGCCCCAGAGGTCATCGGGGGAAGCGCCTTCGACGATCCAGTCAGCCAGCACCCGGCCGATGCCGGCCGAGGACATCACGCCGACCGAGTTCATCCCGGCGGCGACGAAAAGCCCGTCGACCTCGTTGGTCTGGCCGATCAGCGGCCGGGAATCCACGGTGAAGCTTTCCGGTCCGTTCATGAAGTGCTGGATACCGGTCGCCTCAAGCGACGGGATCAACGCCAGAGCCGCCTCCATGAAGGGGGCGAACTGGTCCCAATCCTCGGAGAATTCGACAAAAGGCCGGTCGCCGTCCAGCCCATGCGGGTTCCAGCATTTGGCGAAGGGCTCAAAACCGCCGATCACCAGCTTGCCGGCATCGCCCTTGACATAGATGCCCCGGTCAAGATCGCGGATGACCGGATAGGGATGCGGCAGATGTGGCATCGGTTCGGTCACGACATACATATGCTCGACTGCTTGCAAAGGCAGCGCCACGCCGGCACCGTCGGCAAGCTTCTTCGACCAGGCCCCGGCGCAAAGCGCCACCCGGTCGGCGGGGATCTCACTACCGTCGTCAAGCCGGACGCCCGTGACGCGCGCCCCTTCGACCAGCAGCGCGGCGACGTTCACGCCCTCGCGGATCACCGCCCCACCGGCCCGCGCCGCCTTGGCATAGGCCATGCAGAGGTCCACCGGATTGACGTTGGCATCCTCCTCGACCCGCAGCGCGCCAATGATGCCGGTGGTGTCGAGCCCCGGCACCTGCACCGCGCCCCCGGTGACGACCGACGGCGTCAGCCCGAAATGGCGGCCAAGTGAGGCGATGCGGTGAAGCTCATCCATCCGCGCCGCGTCGCGCGCCAGCCAATAGCCGCCGGTGCGCCGGTAGCCGGTCGACAGCCCGGTTTCCGCCTCAAGCCGGGGGAACAACTCGCCCGCATACATGGCAAGCCGGGTCATGGCGGCAGTCGCGCGCAAAGGCCCGACGATGCCCGCCGCGTGCCAGCTCGTGCCGGAGGTCAGCTGGTTGCGTTCCAGCAAAAGCACGTCCGTCTCACCACGCCGAGTCAGGTGATAGGCAAGGCTCAAGCCCACCGCGCCGCCGCCAATGATCAAAGTCCGCGCCATTTGCCGCCCGAGCCCTTCCAGCGCCGCCCAAAGAGCCTGCCAGCAGGTGGTTGATCAAGGGCGCCGTTGCAGTATTAAACTTTCTAATGAAAGACAGAACCGATAGTAGCGATGGGTGGAAGCATGGGCAAAGCACCGGAACAAAAAGAAAAAGCCGGAACCACGGATTTCAACCTGTTCCGCGCCGTCGAGGTCTTCATGGCCGTGGCCGAGATGCAGCAGGTCACGACGGCGGCCTCGGCGCTTGGCATGACGCAATCCGCCGCCTCGCAGCACCTGAAGAACCTCGAGACGGCATTCGGCGTGACCTTCATCGACCGCTCGCAGCGCCCCATCGCGCTGACCCATGCCGGCGGTATCCTGCAACGCCACGGCTTTCGCATCCTGAACGAGATCGCGGATCTGCGCGCCAATATCCGGCGACTGAACGCGACGACACTGCCCGTCCTGCGGATGGGACTTCTCGCCTCTGTCGCCACGACGCTGACGCCGGGGCTCTTTGACTTCGTGGTGGCCGAGCTTGGCGTGCCGGAACTGATCCTTTCGGCGGGCCTCGCGACCGATCACCAGACAGCACTCAATGCCCGCCAGATCGACATTGCCGTCACCTCGGAACTGATCCGCAACGAGGCCGGCTATCGCGCGATCCCGGTGCTGGACGAGCCGTTTTATCTTGTCCTGCCAGAGGATTACGACGGCGACGCCGGTGATATCGCCGAGATATCCTCGCGCCTGTCGCTGGTGCGTTTCGGCGTGGCGACGCCGGTTGGCCGGCGCACCGACCAGCATCTGCAACGCTGTCGCCTCTTCTTCCCGCGCGCAATGGAGGCGGACCGGTCGTCGATGGTCGTTGCGGGAGTGGCGACCGGCAAGTGCTTCGCGATCCTCTCGCCCTCGCTTCTGATCGACGCGGTGGCGGAAGGGATGCGCCTGAAGATCGTGCCCCTGCCCTTCCCCGGCTTTCGCCGACGCATCCAGGTCGTCGCCCGGTCCGGCGAATTCGACCGCATTGCCGATGCTCTGGCGACGGAATGCGCGGGTATCCTGCGGCATCATTTCGCGCGGCGTTTCCCCGGGATCGCGGGCGAAGTCACCTATCACGACGCGGCACCCGGCTAATCCGCATCATTAGTAAAACCGATACCCCCGGCTTCCCCTAGCGGGAACCCCTGCCCGGCGCGTAGATTTCGCGTCAGACCGCCGGAAGGGGAAACGGAATGCCATGCCGAAGGACGATCAGGGAAATCCGCGCATGAGCCGCCGCGAGGGGCGCAGCGAGCGCATCCGGGCGCGGACCGCCCGGCAGGAGCTTGCCGCGCCCTTCACCATCCGCCGCATCGGCTTCGTCAGCCTGATCGACGAAGCGGCCGTCGCGATCATCGAGCGCAACGCCGACCGCATCCTTGATGAGATCGGCATGGAGTTCCGGGGCGATGCCGAAACGCTCGACCTTTTCCGCAAGCACGGCGCGCGGGTCGATGGCCAGCGCGTGCGCTTCGATCCCGGCTGGTGCCGCGACAAGATAAAGACCGCGCCGCGCATCTTCACCCAACACGCCCGCAACCCCGCCCGTTCCGTCCAGATCGGCGGCGAGGCGCAGGTCTATTGCCCAAGCTTCGGACCGCCGTTCGTCCATGACATGGAAAAGGGCCGCCGCTACGCCACCATTGGCGATTTTCAGGCGATCACGAAACTGCACCATAGCCTCGCCGCCGTGAACCATTCCGGTGGCGTGGTGGTGGAGCCGGTGGACCTTCCGGTCCCCGTCCGTCACCTTCATATGGCGCATGCGCACCTGACGCTGAACGACAAGCCCTTCATGGGCGCCGTCACCGCCCCCGAACGCGCCCGCGACACGATCGAGATGTGCAGGTTGGCGATGGGCGCAGATTTCGTCGACCAGAACTGCGTACTTTACTCGGTGGTCAACACCAACGCGCCCTTGGTCATGGATGAAACCATGCTCTGGGCGCTGAAGGAATATGCCAAGGCTGGCCAGTGCACGGTCGTTTCGCCCTTCGTCCTTGGCGGGGCGATGTCGCCCGTCTCCATCGCCGCGACCCTGGCGCAGGTGCTGGCGGAGGTCCTTGCCTCGGTCGCGCTCATCCAGTTGATCCGCCCCGGCGCGCCTGCCGCCTTCGGCACCTTCTTCTCGCCCATCTCGCTCAAGACCGGGGCGCCGACCTTCGGCACGCCGGAAGGCACCCAGTTCCAGATGTGCGCCAAGACGTTGGCCGACCGGCTCGGCCTGCCGTTCCATTCGGTCGGCGCCTTGACCGCCTCCAAGGTGCCCGACGCGCAGGCGGGCTATGAAAGCCAGGCGCAACTCATGGGCGCGACGATGGCCGGGGTGAACTTCATCATCCACGCCACCGGCTGCCTCGAAGGGCTGCTGACCACCGGCTACGAGAAGATCGTCATGGATGCCGACCGCTGCTCCGCCATGATGCGCTTCGTGCAGGGCGTCGATTTTTCCGAAGCCGCGCAGGCGATGGAAGCGTTTCAGGAGGTGCCGCCCGGCGGCCACTTCCTTGGCGCCACCCATACGCGCGAAAACTTCGAGACCGCCTTCTGGATGGGCGAGATGTCCGACAACGGCACCTATGAGCAATGGAGCGCGGAGGGCGCGCTTTGGGAGCATGAGCGGGCGGCGCTTCGCGTGAAGAAGCTCCTGGCCGACTACCAGCAGCCGGCGATGGACGTGGCCATCCGCGACAGCCTTGACGATTTCGTCGCCCGGCGGACACGCGAGATCGAGGGAGGAAAGCCATGACCCTGCCGGTCGACTGGAGCCTTGAGGGCACCGCCGCCCGCCGCGAGACCTATTACGCGGCAAGCCAGAAGAAGTTCGTGCCGTTCAGGGAGCCGATGATCTTCCGCAGGGGCTCCATGCAGTATCTCTGGGATCAGGAGGGGCGGAAGTACACTGACCTTCTTGGCATGAATGTCTGCATCTCGGTCGGCCATTCGCATCCGGTGGTGGTGAAGGCCGCGCAGGAGCAGGCCGCTGAGCTGACCCATTGCACGACGATGTTCTACCATCCCGTCCCGGCACATCTGGCCGAGGAACTGGCGGCGACGATGCCGAAGGGGCCAAAGGGCGATACCGAATGGGTGGTGCATTTCACCAATTCGGGGTCCGAGGCCATCGACCTCGCCATGGTCATGGCCCGAGCCTATACCGGCAACCTCGACCTGCTCGCGCTGAGGAATGCCTATCACGGGCCAACCTCGGCGGCACAGTCACTGACCGGGATCGCGGGCTTCCGCCATCCGGGGATGCCGGGCAACGTCGCCTTCGTGGCCGATCCGAACCAGTATCGCGGCGTCTTCGGCGCCGGCGTGGAGCCCTATCTCGATGACATCGACCGCACCATCGGCTGCGCGACGACGGGCAAGGTCGCGGGGATCTTCGTGGAATCCGTGCAGGGCTATGGCGGCATCATCGAAATGCCACCCGGCTACATGTCAGGCGCGGCCGAACGGGTGCGTGCGGCGGGCGGGCTCTATATCGCCGACGAGGTGCAATCGGGCTTTGGCCGCACCGGCGACCATATGTGGGGGTTCGAGGCGGACGGCGTGATCCCCGACATCGTGGTGATGGCCAAGGGCATCGGCAACGGCTTCCCCCTTGGTGCGGTCGTGGCGCAAAGGCGCATCGCCCAGCCGATGGCGGAAAAGTTCATGTTCCACACCTACGGCGCCAATCCGACAAGCTGCGCCGCCGGCCGGGCCGTCCTGCAGGTGCTGCGGGAGGAGCGGTTGCAGGAAAACGCCAGGAAGGTTGGTGCCGCATTGCTGACGCGGCTCAATGACCTGAAGCAGCGCCACACGGTCATCGGCGATGTGCGCGGGCGCGGCCTGATGCTCGCCATCGAGATGGTGAAGGACCGGAAGTCGAAGGAACCCGACCCCGACACCACCGCCGCCGTCTTCGAACGCTGCCGCGACAGCGGGCTGATCCTGTCGAAATCCGGCCCGCACCGGTCCACGCTGCGGATGGTGCCGCCGCTCTGCCTGTCGCTCGCCGATGTGGATCAGGTCGCCGAGGGGCTGGACCGGGCCTTTGCCGCGGGCTGAGAGCGGCCCGACGCAGCCTGTTCCGGGGCCGCGCGCCAACAGACCGACCGGATAGCAGCAATCCGGCCCTTGGCGGCCCGGCCGGAAAATGCTTCACAAAGGATCAGCCAGCAACCGCGCCTGAGGAGCGACCATGACCTGGACCATGCCCGCCGAAACCGCCCCGCAGGATCGGATATGGATGGCCTTCCCGCGCGAGGGCGCCACGCTCGGCGCCGGCAGCGCTGAGCGCGAGGCCGGCTATGCCGCCTGGACCGCCGCCGCCCATGCCATTGCCGCGTTCGAGGCGGTGACGATGATCGTCGACCCGTCAGAGACGGCCCGCGCCCGCCGGATGCTCGGCGCCGGGATCGAGATCGTGGAGCGGGTCAT
Source organism: Rhodobacteraceae bacterium UBA6273 (assembly GCA_002440625.1). GTDB lineage: Bacteria > Pseudomonadota > Alphaproteobacteria > Rhodobacterales > Rhodobacteraceae > Albidovulum. The sequence goes on from DJUV01000246.1 coordinate 10,728, forward strand.
TGACGACTTCTGGCTAAGGGATTCCGGCCCGACCTTCGTCCAAGCGGCAGACGGGACGCTCGCGGCGGTGGACTGGATCTTTAACGGCTGGGGCGGTGCGGCCTGGACGGATGCGAAGAACGACCGGGGGCTCGCAGGGTTCATCGCCGGGCTGGTCGGCGCGCCGGTGGTGTCATCGCTTCTCGTCAACGAGGGCGGCGGCATCCATGTCGATGGCGAAGGCACCATCCTTTTGACCGAGACCGTCCAGCTTGATCCCGGCCGCAACCCCCATGCCGACAAGGCGCGGGTGGAAGCGGAAATGGCCCGCACCCTCGGCACGTCGAAGGCGATCTGGCTGCCGCGCGGCCTCGCGCGGGACTATGAGACCTTCGGCACCCGTGGCCATGTCGACATCGTCGCTACCTTCGCCGCCCCCGGCAAGATCCTGTTGCACGACCAGACCGACCCCGGCCATCCCGACCACGCGACCATGCGCGAGGCCCGCGCGATCCTTGCGGAAGCCACGGATGCCAGGGGGCGAAAGCCCGAGATCATCGCCCTCCCCGCCCCGGCGACCCTGCGCGATGCGGAGGGTTTCGTGGACTGGAGCTATATCAACCATCTCGTGGTGAACGGTGGCGTCATCGCCTGTGGCTTCGGCGAGGATAAGGCCGACGCCAGGGCGCGCGACATCCTCGCCGAAGCCTATCCGGGGCGGCGCGTCGTCTCCGTCGATGCGCGTGAGCTTTTCGCGCGGGGTGGCGGCGTCCATTGCATCACCCAGCAGCAGCCGAAGGTGCTGCGGTGAGGGTGGTCGAGGCCTCCATCGCCGATCTGCGCCGGGCGCTTGAGAAGGGGCGCGCCACAAGCCTTGACCTCGTCACCGCCTATATGGCGCGGATCGAACGCTATGACAGCGCCGGCCCGGTGCTGAACGCCGTTCCCGTCCTCAACCCGGCAATGTTTGACGAGGCCCGCGCCTCGGATGCGCGGCGGGCGCGGGGCGAAGTCTTGGGGCCGCTCGACGGCATCCCCTATACAGCGAAGGACAGCTACAAGGTGCGCGGGCTGACGGTGGCGGCAGGCTCCCCGGCCTTCGCCGATCTGATTGCCGGCGACGACGCCTTTGCCATTTCGCGGCTCAGGGCGGCGGGCGCCGTGCTGATCGGGCTCACCAACATGCCGCCGATGGCCAATGGCGGCATGCAGCGCGGACTCTATGGCCGGGCGGAAAGCCCCTACAACGCCGACTTTCTGACGGCGGCCTTTGCTTCGGGGTCGTCGAACGGTTCGGGCACCGCGACTGCGGCGAGCTTCGCGGCCTTTGGTCTTGGTGAGGAAACCTGGTCCTCCGGCCGGGCGCCGGCTGCACTCAACGGGCTTTGCGCCTATACGCCGAGCCGGGGGGTAATTTCGGTCAGGGGCAACTGGCCGCTGGTTCCGACGATGGATGTGGTGGTGCCGCATACCCGCAGCATGGCAGACATGCTGGAGCTTCTCGACGCGATCGTCGCCGACGATCCCGATACGCGCGGCGATCTCTGGCGGAGCCAGCCCTGGGTGCCGATGCCGAAGGCGTCGGACCATCGCCCCGCCTCATACCCGGCGCTGGCGGACGGCGCGAGCCTGAAGGGCAAGCGGTTCGCCATCCCCGCCATGTATATCAACGCCGACCCCGAGGCCGGAACGGCCACCGATCCCGGCATTGGCGGCCCGACCGGCCAACGCATCCAAACCCGCGCCTCGGTCCTGGCGCTCTGGGAGGCCGCCCGCGCGGCGATGGAGGCGGCGGGGGCAGAGGTGATCGTCACCGATTTCCCGGTGGTGTCGAACTATGAGGGCGACCGCCCCGGCGCACCGAAGATCGGGACGCGCGGTCTGGTCAGTCAGGAGTATCTCAGGCGCGAGATCGTCGATCTCTCGGTCTGGTCGTGGGACGATTTCCTGCGCGCCAACGGCGATCCGGCGTTGAACCGGCTCACAGATGTCGATGGAACGCGCATCAACCCCGCCCCGCCCGGTGCGCTGCCCCACCGCTACATCGGCTTTGACGACGATATCGCACATTATCCCGCCCACGCCCGCGCCCATCCGGTAACCGATTTCCGCGAGATACTGCATCTCGCCGAGGGCTTCCGGGGGCTTGAGGCAACGCGAAAGGCCGACCTTGAGGACTGGATGGACCGCCTCGGCCTTGATGCGGTAGTCTTTCCCGCGCTCGCCGATGTCGGCCCCGCCGATGCCGATGTGAACCCCACCTCCGCCGATATCGCCTGGCGCAATGGCACCTGGGTGGCGAACGGCAATCTCGCGATCCGCCATCTCGGCATCCCGACCGTGACGGTTCCCATGGGGATCATGGCCGATACCAGAATGCCCGCCGGGCTCACCTTCGCCGGACGCGCCTGGGACGATACGTCGCTTCTCAGGCTCGCCACTGCATTCGAGGCGACCGGACGCTACCGCAGCCCCCCGCCGCGCACACCGGAAATCGCGGCACCCGGCACGCAGGATTTTTTGGCCATTCGTCCGGCGTGATCGGCGACCCGAATTGTCGCTGCTTTTGTGATGGACTGACGGAAGCCTCACGCAGGCGTGGTCATATCGGAGCATTGGATGAAGGATTGATCTGGAGCGTGACGCCATGGATGGCAGCAATTTTCCCGCAGGGCGCCCGCTTGCTCCGCTCTGCACCGGCACCGGCATCGGCATCGGCAAGGTAGAGATGCCCGGCGATCACCCATCGGGCCGCAGCATGCCCGACATCGGCCTGGGTCCGGTCGGCACGGGCAGTTCTGGCCATTCCGCCGCCCCGATCCTCATCAGCCGGCAAGCGTCCATGCGCCGGCTGGTCGCGGTCTTTGCATCGGACGTTTTCGGCTTTGCGTCGCTTCTTGCCCAAGACCAGGACGGAACCCTCGCCAATCTCGGACGGGACCGGCGCGACCGCATAGAACCCGCAATCCATGACCATGGCGGACATATCGTGAAGTGCATCGGCGACGGAATGCTGGTGGTGTTCGAATCTGTCCTCGATGCGGTCGAATGCGCCCTCGACATCCAGAACTCGCAGCGCGGCTGCGCCGTTTCGATGCCGCTTCGGATTGGGATCAACCTTTGCGACGCCATTCTTGAGGGTGACGACATCTACGGCCACGGCGTCAACATCGCCTTCCGCGTCGAAGGTCTCGCACCTCCCGGCGGCATCTGCATCACGGCACCGGTGCATGAGACCGTCACCAGCCAGATCCACGCGGCCTTCAGCGACGCCGGGGAACAGAGCCTGAAGAACATCAACCGCTCGGTCCACGTCTTTGTCTGGTCTCAGGTCGGCGCCCCCGTCGAGGATGAGGTACAGCAGGAGTCACGCTCCGCGGGCGGAGCAACCCGCGAGGCGGCGTGGTTGGACAGCAAGACGAACTGACGACGGTGCGGGGGAGCTGGCGTACCCCTGGCCGCGCCGCGTTCAGCACTTCGCCCGCCTGAGGAACGGCAATCCGGCAAGCACCAGCGTGTCGAAGGCGATGCCGGCAAGAAGCGCCAGACGGCGGATAGCGGTCCGGTGGCCGGCGGACGCCCGGTAGCCCGGGCCGCAACGCTCCCCGGCGCCGGCGGGAGGCTTTTTCACCGGCGCGCCGATTGCGGGGTCTATCACCAGTTTCTCCGCCCCGCGATCGCCGCAGAGCACGACCGCCAGCCCCTCGTCCGCTGTCCGCAAGAGCAATTCCGCTGCCGGCAGAAACGCAGGCACAAGAAAGGGCAAGAGCATCGTCCACTACGCGAACCAGCCGAGGCGGCCGCCGATCTTCGACATCCGGGCCGGCGCCATCTTCCGCCTCGCGCGCGGTCAGGTTCGCCGATGTCGCATTCCATGTCGTTTTTCGATGCCGACAGGTCGGGCTGACCTTCCCGCATTGCTGCCGCTCTGTCAGATAGAATGCGGACACGAATGCGAGGAGTCGGCCGATGAAAACCCACGTTAAAGCCCTTGTCGTCGGCGGCGGGGCCGTCGGGACCGGCATCGCCTATCACCTGGCCAAGGCCGGCTGGGACACGATGCTGCTGGAGCGGGACGAACTGACCTCAGGCTCCACCTGGCATGCTGCCGGTCTCCTGCCCTTGTTCAACATGTCCTACGCGACGACCCATATCCACAAGTACTCGGTCGATTTCTACAAGTCGCTTGAGGCGGAAACCGGCCTCAACGCCGGTTTCGCCGTGGTCGGCAACCTCAGGATGGCGCAGACCCAGGACCGGATGGACGAGTTCATGCTCTATTCGTCGGTGGCCGAGACCGCTGGCGTCTACCATGAATTCCTGACCCCGCGCGAGATCAAGGAGCGCTGGCCACTGGTCAGGACCGAAGACCTGAAGGGCGCGCTGTTCCACCCGCAGGACGGCTACATCAACCCCGCTGACGTGACGCAAGCCATGGCCAAGGGCGCCCGCCAGCATGGCGCCACGATCGAGCGCAAGTGGCAGGTCGATGCCTATCGCTGGACCGGGTCGGAATGGGTCGTCAGCGTCACCAAGATGGTGGAGAAGGGCGGCAACCTCGTTCCCTCCGACGAAAAGGCCGAGATCCGCGCCGAACATGTCGTCACCGCGACCGGCAACCATGCCCAGCGCACGGCGCGCCTCCTTGGCATCCGTATGCCCGCCATTCCGGTCGAGCATCAGTATATCGTCACCGAACCCGACCCAGCGCTGCAAGCCTGGCGCAAGGCGGGGAACCCGGAACACCCGGTGCTGCGCGATGCCGATGCCAAATGGTATGTCCGCGAGGAACGCGGCGGCTGGATTCTCGGGCCCTATGAGAAGGGCGCCCCTGCCCGCTTCCTTTACGATGTGCCGGAAAGCTTCCGCGCCGATCTCTTCCCGCTTGAACTTGAGCGGATCGAGCAGGAATACACCGACTTCATCCACCGCATCCCGACGTCGGAAACCGTCGGCCTCAAGGACGATTTCAACGGCCCGATCTGCTATACGCCCGACGGCAACCCGCTGGTCGGCCCGGCGCCGGGTCTCAGGAACATGTGGCTTGCAGAAGGTTTCTCCTTCGGCATCACGGCAGCGGGCGGCACCGGCTATTACCTTGCCCAGATGATGGTGAACGGCGAGGCGGAAATCGACATGGCCTCGCTCGACCCCAAGCGCTACGGCAACTGGGTGACGACCGAGTATGCGGCGCGCAAGAACGAGGAATGCTACGACCACGTCTTCATCCTCCATCACCCGGATGAAGAGCGCGAAGCCGCCCGCCCCCTGCGCACCGCCCCCGTCTATGACCGGCAAAAGGCGCTTGGCGCGCAGTTCGGCCAGGTGAACGGCTGGGAACGGCCAATCTACTACGGCCCGAAGGATGCGCCTGCCGATTTCGACCACAATTCCCGCAGCTTCCGGCGCGGCGGCTGGTGGGAATATGCCGTCGATGAGGCGAAGGCGATCCGCGAGACGGCCGGCCTGATCGACGCCACCGCCTTCACCAAGCACATCGTGCGCGGGCCGGGCGCCACCGCCTTCCTCGACTGGTTCACCTGCAACGCGCTGCCGAAGGTCGGCCGCATCAACCTGACCTATGCGCTGACCGATGCCGGTACGACGCGGACCGAATACACCATCGTTCGCAATGGCGAGAACGACTACTACCTCGTTTCCGCCGGGGCCTGGACGGCCT
>DJUV01000245.1 GCA_002440625.1 Rhodobacteraceae bacterium UBA6273
GCTGCGGCAAGTCCACGCTTCTGCGGATGATCGCGGGGCTGGAGACGATCAGCCGGGGCGACCTGGTGATCGACGGTCAGCGGATGAACGATGTGCGCCCGGCAGACCGGGGGATCGCGATGGTGTTCCAGTCCTACGCACTTTACCCGCACAAGACCGTGGAACAGAACATGGGCTTCGCGCTGAAGGTGGCGAAGACGCCGAAGGACGAGGCCGCGCGCAAGATCGCCCGGGCCGCCGAAATCCTGCAACTCGGTCCGCTGCTGAAGCGGTTGCCGAAGGAATTGTCAGGCGGCCAGCGCCAGCGTGTTGCCATCGGGCGCGCCATCGTGCGGAACCCCAAGGTCTTTCTCTTCGATGAGCCCCTGTCGAACCTCGATGCCAGCCTCCGGCTGCAGATGCGGATCGAACTGGCGCAGCTGCACCGCGAATTGCAGGCGACGATGGTCTACGTCACGCATGACCAGATCGAGGCGATGACGTTGGCCGACAAGATCGTTGTCCTCCGCGACGGGCTGGTCGAACAGATCGGTGCGCCGCTGGAGATCTACCGACGCCCGGCGAACACCTTCGTCGCGGGTTTCATCGGCAGCCCGAAGATGAACCTCCTGAAGGCGCGGGTGACGGCGACCGTGGCTGGACAGGCCCGCGTCGATGCCGCCGGTCTGGTCTGCGATGTGGCGGTCGACCATCTGCCCGTGATTGGCGCCGAGGTCACCCTTGGCATCCGGCCCGAACACTTGGCCGCCGGACCCGGTGCGCCGGTCCAGGTGCAGGCCAGTGAGCGGCTGGGCGGCGTGACCTATGCCTATGCCCGCCTGCCCGACGGCCAGAGCCTGACCGTGCAGCTGGACGGCGAGCATGACTTTGCCGCGGACGGCGGCCTGACCGTGCAGCCCCAGCCGGGCCGCGCGCATCTTTTTTCCGGCGACAGCGGCCTTCGGCTCTGATCCGCCCAACTGGTTCTCGAAAGGAAAGACCATGCTGAACTTCGACCCCGCCCGCTTCCTGCGCATCCAGACCGGGACCGTGACCATCGCCCGCGACCTTGGCGCAGTGGTCGGGCGGCTGGTGGCCGAGGGGGCCGACAGCCTCTTCTTCATGGGGTCGGGCGGCGCGGGCATCCTGATGCAGCCGGCGACCGACCTGATGCGCCGTGCGTCCAAGCTGCCCTGCCACAACGTCCTCTGCGCCGAAGTCGTGCTGACCGGCCACGTGGCGCTGGGGCCGAAGTCGGTGGTCATCATGCCGTCGCTCTCCGGCACGACCAAGGAAAGCATCGCGGCGATGGAGTACGTCAAGGCGCGCGGGGCCATCGTGATCTCGATCACCGGCCACGCCGACACGCCGCTGGCCAAGGGGGCCGACCACAGCTTTGTCAACTTTGCCGAGGACGACACCTCGTGCGAGATGTTCTACGTCACCTCGCTGGTGGCGGCCCTGGCGGCGATGCAGGCGCGGGGCGAGCGGTCGGACCTTGACCGGATCACCGGCGAACTCGCGGGCCTGCCGCAACAGCTTCTGGCAGTGAAACAGGCGTTCGAGCCGCGCGCCGATGCGCTGGCCCGGGCGATTGCCGCCGATGGCTGGCATATCATCACCGGCTCGGGCGCGGCCTGGCCCGAAGCCTACTACTACGGCATGTGCATCCTGGAAGAGATGCAGTGGATCCGCACCCGGCCGGTCCATGCCTCGGACTTCTTCCACGGCACGCTGGAACTGGTGGAAAAAGGCGTCTCGGTCGTCGTCTTCGCGGGCGAGGACGAGACGCGTCCCCTGACCGACCGGGTGATCGCCTTCGCCAAGGGCTATACCGACAAGCTGACCGTGCTGGACACCCGCGACCTTGCGACCACCGGCCTCTCGGCCGATCTGCGCGCGATGCTGGCCCCGGCGCTTTTGGCCACCGTGCTGGAACGGCTTTCGGCGCATCTGGAGGTGATGCGGAACCATCCGCTGGTGACGCGCCGCTACTACAAGCGCGTGGCCTACTGAGATGGACGCCTTTTCCGGACACAGCACCACACCCCTCTGGCGGGCCGAGATGGCCCTGCCGCCGGTGCCTGCCGCCACGGTCGAACCGCGCGAGGATGTGTTGGTGGTGGGATCGGGCTTCACCGGCCTGCACACCGCGCTCCACCTGGCGCGGGGCGGGCGGCAGGTCGTCGTCTGCGACGCGGGCGAGATCGGCTGGGGCTGTTCGACCCGGAACGGCGGGCAGGTTTCCTCGGAAATGAAGCCGGACCTTGACGATTTCATCGCGAAATACGGCGAGGACCGCGCCCGCCGCATCCTGTCGACCGGGATCGAGGCGCACCGCCACCTGCGCCGGTTCGTCGCCGAAGAGGGCATCGCCTGCAACTACAGCGTCTGCGGCCATTTCATCGGCGCACATCGCCCCGACCGGATGCAGGGCCTGCGCCACTTCCTGCGCCAGAACGCCCGCCTCGGGGTAGAGGGCGAGGAAATCCCGAAGGCCCGTGTCAGCGATTTCGTCGCCTCGCCGCAGTTTCATGGCGGGGTGCATCTGCCGGACTGGGCCAGCCTGCACCCCGGGCGGCTGGTCGCGGAACTCGTGCGGCTTTGCCTTGCGGCAGGTGTGCGCTTTGCGCCCAAGACCCGGGTGTCGCAGATCGAGGACGAGGGCGACCACATCACCTGTCTTGCCGGAACCCGCACGGTCCGCGCAGCACACCTGGTGATGGCAACCGACGGCTATACTGACGGCGCGTCAAAGTGGATGCGGCGGCGGGTGGTGTCGCTGGCCTCGGTGGTGACGGCGACCGAAGTGATGGACCCCGCAGCGGTCAGGGCGCTCTATCCCCGGGCGTCGATGGTCTATGACACCCGGATGAACGTGACCTATCACCGGCCCTCGCCCGACGGCGACCGGGTGGTGATCGGCACCGTGGTTCCGGTGAACGTGACCAACGTTGCCGCCTGCCTGCCGCGGGTGCGCCGCAACATCCTGCGGCTCTTCCCGCAGCTGGAGGGTGTGAAGATCGCCCATGTCTGGACTGGCTTTGTCGGCGCCACCTTCAGCCACCTGCCGCATGTCGGGATCCACGGGCGCATGGGCTATGCCATCGGCTACAACGGTACTGGCGTCGCCATGTCGTCCTATCTGGGAATGAAGCTGGCGCAGAAGATGCTGGGCAGGGGCGGCGAGACGGCGCTGGACGGGCTGGAGCTGGAGACGCGCCCCTTCTTCCACGGCCAGTCCTGGTATCGGCGTCCGGTCCTGGCCTGGCACGACCTGAAGGACAACATGGCCTCGCGCGGGGCGACCATCGGATGACCACGTTCGACCTGATAGCCCTGGGCGACAACTGCATCGACCGGCTGACCGGCGCGGTGACGGCCGATCTGGTCGGCGGCAATGCGGTCAACGTGGCGGTGCAGGTCGCGATGCTTGGTCTCCGCGCGGCCTATTGCGGTGCGGTCGGCCCGGCGGGAGAAGCTGACGGCGACCGGGTGCTTGCCGCGCTGGCCGCAAAGGGCGTGGATGTCTCGCTGGTGGAACGGCGCAAGCCGCCGACCTCGGTCACCTGCCTGACCGTTGCCCCGGATGGCAACCGGACCATCCTGACCGAGGACTTCGGCGCCTGCGCGGGCTGGGTGCCGGACGCTGCCCGCCTGCGTGTGCTCTCGGCGGCCCGCCATGTCCATATCGGCTGGCTTCAGGATGGCGGCCATGCGCGCCGGGTGCTGGCGCGTGACGGGGTCAGCCTGTCGCAGGATGTCTCGGTGAACGCGGCGCCGGAGGATCTGGATGTGGAGGGGCTGACCATCGCCTTCGCCTCGCTGCCCGAAGATCAGGCCGACCGTGCCGAAGCCCGCGCGGCGGACCTCGTGGCGCAAGGCGCGAAGGGGGCCGTCATCACACTGGGCGCACGGGGCAGTCTTGCCCTGATCGGCGGACAGACTTTCCGCGCCGCTGCCCCGGCGATCACCCCGGTCGACACCACCGGCGCTGGCGACGCTTACATCGCGGGCTTTCTGGCCGCGCGTCTCAACGGGGCCTCGGTGCCCAAGGCCATGGCAGCGGGCCACACCTGCGCTGCCGCCTGCTGTGGCCATCCGGGGGGCTTTCCCCAGTAGCGCCCAACCCATTGCCGACCTGCCGCCCCCCGGAACGCCGTTTCCGGGACCGGCCCAACCTTGCCTGATGAGAGGACCAGATGACCGACAAGCCCTTCCCGACCGAGGCGCAGATCGCCGCCGCTCTTGCCGCCGCAAAGGCCCGGCCTGCACTGACCGAGATCTATTTCGTCGCCTGCGGCGGGTCCTATGCGCTGATGCTGCCGAACCAGTATGCGGTCGACCGCCATGCGAAGACCATCGCCGGCCACGCGCTGAACGCCGCCGAGTTCATGGCCCGCAACCCGGCGCGGCTGGGGCCAACCTCAGCCGTGATCCTGTGTTCGCATTCCGGCACCACGCCGGAAACGGTCGAGGCCGCCCGCTTCGCCCGGGCCAAGGGTGCGCTGACCATCGCGCTGACCAATCTGCCCGGCAGCCTGCTGGATCAGGCCGTTGAATTTCCGGTCTACTACACCCACGCCCCCAAGACCTTTGCGACGGACCATTCCGCCGCCGTCATGGCCCGGCTGACCTTCGGCATCCTCGCCGCGCGCGAAGCCAACCCCCTGGCGCAGAAGGTGGAAAAGGCCCTGATCGCCCTTCCGGCCCTGATCGACACCGCCATCTCCGCCCATGCCGACCGGATCGCCACCTTCGCCGAAAGCCACAAGCGCGAGCCGGTGATCTACACCATGGGCGCCGGCGCGAACTATGCCACGGCCTATTCCTATGCCATCTGCATCTTCCAGGAGATGCAGTGGATCCACTCAGCCGGCATCCACGCGGGCGAATACTTCCACGGCCCCTTCGAGATCACCGATTTCGACGTGCCCTTCATCGTGCTGCGCGGACTTGGCGCAAGCCGCAAGATGGATGACCGGGGGCTGGATTTCGTGACAAAGTACAGCCAGCGCGTGACCACGCTCTGCGCCGAGGAACTGGGCCTCGGCGTGATCGATCCCGAAGTCGTGGAACATGTCGAGCACATGGCCTTCGGCACGCTCCTGCGCGTCTATTGCGACAAGCTGGCCGACAGCCGCGGCCATCCGCTGACCGTGCGGCGCTACATGTGGAAGATGGACTATTGACGAAAGGTCCGGGGGCGGGCCAGTCCTGCCCCCTCCAGGACGGAGCCAGCATGACGAACGGACTTCTCTGCATCGGCGACAATGTCGTCGACCTCTACCTTGACCGGGGTGTCTTCTTCCCCGGCGGAAACGCGCTGAACGTGGCCGTTCTGGCCCGCCGCTTCGGGCTTTCGGACGTGGCCTACAAGGGCATCGTCGGAAACGATCGTGAAGGCGATCACGTCCGCGCCTGCATGGTGGCCGAAGGCCTGTCGATCGCCCATCTAAGCCGGGTCGAAGGGCCGAACGGCAAGGCACAGGTCACCCATGACGCCTATGGCGATCGGGTTTTCGTTTCATCGAACCGGGGCGGAATCAGGCGCAAGCTGATGCTCAGGATGGACGAGGATGACCTCACACTGATCGCGGCCACGGGCCATGTCCATTCCAGCTGCTTCAGCTATCTTGAACCCGAACTTCCCCGCATCCGTGCCGCCGCGCGTGCAGTATCGTTCGACTTTTCCACCCTGCATGACCCGGCCTATCTGGCCCAGGTCTGCCCGCATGTCACGACTGCTTTCCTGTCGGGAGCAGGGCTTGACGACCCGACCGTGGCGGACCTGATCACGCGAGTTCTTGACCTTGGTCCGGACATCGTCTGCGTGACGCTTGGCGAAAAGGGGGCAGTTTGGGCCAAGGGTCAGACCCGCATCGAACAGCCAATCGTGCCCACAACAGTGGTGGATACTATGGGTGCGGGCGATGCCTTCATAGCGGGCTATCTTGTGGGGGCATTGCGCGGAGATACTGTTGAACAGGTTCTCTCATATGCCGCCTCCTGCGCGGCGAAAGCCTGCGGTTGGGAAGGCGCATGGGGCTATCCGCTCGCAGACAATCCATAGCTCGCGGCCGAATTATTGACCCTGCTATGCCGCCCAGCAGACGTTCGGCAGTTCAGGCGAATAGCGAGTTGGACCCTACAATACTGTCTGAGGATGCTTTTCAACGCACACGTATTCTAGGTGCGACGGTCCGCTTGCCGCCCTTCACGCCGAAATCCCCTTTGTGATCTCCTGTTCGCCCGTCAATGAAAATCCCGGCTGGGGAACAGCTTCTTCGCCTGCTCCCTCGGGTGCCGGGCCTGCCCTGCGACGCGGGTCGGGCGGATCGTCTCCCCTGCCCTTTCGGTTTCCGCGCCTATCCTGAGGTGATGGCCGATGGAGGCGAGGCGGGCTGACAGATCCTCGACCCGTTCGGCAATCAGATGCGTCACCTGCCCGTCGCGCTCGATCCGACCAGTGATCCGCAAAAGCCGGCCCGCGACGACGGCGGCGCGGAACGCCTCATAGACCGTGCGCCAGACGACGACATTGGCGGTGCCGGTCTCGTCTTCAAGGGTCAGGAAGATGACGCCCGACGCGGTGCCCGGCCGCTGGCGAGTGATCACCAGCCCGGTCAACTGGATACGACCCGCCGCGGACCCCAGCCGGTCGGCGGGCAGGCTTTCGGGTAGGTTCGGCCGCAGCAGTTCCATCGGATGGGCGCGCAAGCTGAGGCGCAGGGCAAGATAGTCCTCGATCACCTCCTGGCCGAGGGTCATCCGGGGAAGGTCGACCTTCGGCTCGCGCTCGCCCTCGCCGTCCGCGCCGAAGAGCGGCAGGGGTTTCGGAGCCTTCAGCGCCCGCGCCTGCCAGAGCGCATCGCGCCGCGACAGGCCAAGGCAGGCGAAGCCGTCGGCCTCGGCCAGACGGTCCAGCGCATCGGGGCGGATGCCGGCCCGGCGCCAGACACTTTCGACATCGGGATAGCCATTGGCCCGCGCCGCGGCGATCCAGATGGCATCCTCCTCACGCATGCCCTTCACCTGCCGGAAGCCAAGGCGCAGGGCGAGCGACCCATCCGCCCGCGGCTCGATGGTGCAATCCCAGAAGGAATCGTTGATCGAGACGGGGCGGACCTCGATGCCATGATCGCGGGCATCGCGCACCAGTTGCGCGGGCGCATAGAAGCCCATCGGTTGCGCATTCAGCAGCGCGCAGGTGAAGATCGCAGGGTGATGACGCTTCAGCCAGGCCGAGACATAGACCAGCCGAGCGAAGCTTGCGGCATGACTTTCGGGGAAACCGTAGCTGCCGAAGCCTTGGATCTGGGCGAAACAACGCGCGGCGAACTCCGCATCATAGCCGCGCTCCAGCATGCCGGAGACAAAGCGGTCGCGGAACCCGCCGATGGTGCCCATGCGCTTGAAAGTGGCGAGCGAACGGCGCAGCCGGTCGGCCTCGGCGGGGGTGAAGCCAGCCGCGACGACGGCGATCTGCATTGCCTGTTCCTGGAACAGCGGTACGCCATAGGTACGTCCCAGCACCTCCATCATGGCGGGGCCGAGATCCTCGACCGCCTCCCTGCCCTGCCGACGATTGATGAAGGGATGCACCATGCCGCCCTGGATCGGGCCGGGGCGGACGATGGCCACCTCGCAGACCAGGTCGTAGAACTTGCGCGGCCGCATCCGGGGCAGGAAGTTCAGCTGCGCCCGGCTTTCAACCTGGAACACCCCGATGGCATCGGCGCGGCAGAGCATGTCATAGACGGCCGGATCCTCGGGCGGGATGTTCGCCAGTGTCAGATGCCGCGCCCGGTGATCCGCGATCAGACCAAAGGCCTTGCGGATCGCGGTCAGCATGCCAAGGGCGAGGATATCGACCTTCAGAAGCCCGAGCGCGTCGATGTCATCCTTGTCCCATTCGATGACCGTGCGATCCTCCATCGCCGCATTCTCGATGGGGCAAAGCTCGTCGAGGCGACCTTGGGTGATGACGAAGCCGCCGACATGCTGCGACAGATGCCGGGGGAAGCCGATGATCTCGCCGATCAGCTGCACCGCCAGTTGCACGCGGCGGTCCTCGATGGAAAGGCCCGCATCGCGCAAGCGGTCCTCGCCCGGCGCGGCGGAGGACCAGCCCCAGATCTGGCCTGACAGGCGGGCGATCACATCCTGCGACAGGCCCATGACCTTGCCGATCTCGCGGATCGCGGCGCGGCTGCGGAAATGGATCACCACCGCCGTCAGCCCGGCGCGGGCGCGGCTGTAGCGGTCATAGATCCACTGGATCACCTCCTCGCGGCGCTCGTGCTCGAAATCCACATCGATGTCCGGCGGCTCGCCGCGCTCCTTGGAGATGAAGCGCTCGAAGATCAGGGTGATCGACTCGGGCGGCACTTCGGTGATGCCCAAGAGGTAGCAGACGACGGAATTGGCGGCCGAGCCGCGGCCCTGACAGAGGATGCCCTTCGACCGGGCAAAGGCCACGATGTCGAAAACGGTCAGAAAATAGGGCGCATAATCCACCTCGGCGATCAGCCGAAGTTCCTTCTCGACGCGGGAGACGATCTTCGGCGGCGCGCCGCCGGGATAGCGCCAGGCAAGCCCTTCGCGTGTCAGCCGCTCCAGCCGGGATTGCGCGGGCTCACCATCCCGCGCCTCGTCGGGATATTGATAGCGCAACTGGTCGAGACTGAAGGCGCAGCGGTCGGCGATTTCCAACGTGCGGCGCAGGGCGGCCGGATAGCGGTGGAAGATGCGCCCAAGTTCCGCCCCGGATTTGAGGCGATGCTCGCCGTTGGCCAGGCGACGCTCGCCAATCGTGTCGATGGTGCAGCCCTCGCGGAGACAGGTCAGCACATCGGCCAGCGGCCGCCGGGCGGAGCGGTGCATCAGGACATTGCCAACGGCGACCAGCGGTAGGCCGGTGCCTTGCGACATTTCGGCCAGCCGGTCGAGCCGTTCCTGATCCTGCCCGTCATAGACCGGGGCCGCGCCGAGGAAGCACTGCCCGGCGAAGCGGGAGGCGATGCGGCGCAGGTCGCGGGCGGCCCCCTGCCCTTCCAGTGGATCGGGCGGCAGGGCGATCAGGATCATCCCCCTGCCCCAGTCCTCGAGATCGGCCATGCCGATATGGCAATGGCCCTTTTCCGCCCGGCGCTTGCCGAGGGAGAGAAGCCGGGTCAGCCGAGACCAGGCGGCAAGATCGGTGGGGAGCGCGATCCAGTCGAGCGGGCTGTCGGTCAGCACCAGCCGCGCACCGGGGATCAGCCGGGGCAACGGCAGGCCTTGCAGGCGTGGCGCGACCGTCTCTCCGGTGAAATGCGGGACGGTCTGGCGGCTCGAATGATCCATCACCCGCTGCGACCGCACGGTCGGTCCCCCCTCCCCTGCCCCACTGTCAGCCCGGGTTTCGTCGCGCAACCGCGCCAGTTCCTTCAGCGCCGAAAAGGCCCGCACCACGCCCGCGACGGAATTGCGGTCGGTGATGGCGATGGCGGCAAGCCCCAGTTCGGCGGCGCGGGTCACAAGCTCTTCGGGATGCGAGGCGCCGCGGAGGAAGGTGAAGTTCGAGGTGACGCAAAGCTCGCCATAGGGTGTCACAGGAACACCCCCTGCACATACCAGTCCCCGAACCCCGAGGCGGCCTGCGGCGTGCGGAACAGCCAGAGCCGCGGTCCTTCCCCGGTCTCGACGCGCCAGTAATCACGCACGCCGCTCCGCCAGGCGGGATCGTCAAACCACCATTCCGGGGTGATCCGTTCCGGCCCATGCGCGCACAGGGTGGTGAACCCCATCCGCCGCCAGCTGAACCGTGAGGGTGGATTGCCGGAAACGCCCGTCAACGGCTCAGGCGGGAAGATCGTGATCGGCCGCCGCGGACGACGCCTGGACGGAAACGGCTCCGGCGCCGCATAGGCGGCGGGAACGGTGAGGAAACCCCGCTCCGGAATGCGGCTGTTTGCAGGCAAAAACCGCTGAACGGCTTCGAAGCCGAGCCGGTTGCCGATGCGCGAGATCAGGTCGGCGAGCTCGTCCTCCTGCCGGGCTTTCCCGTTGCCGATCTGCACATCCTTCAGCTGCTCCGGGGCCAGCGGTTCGGTCACGCTGGCACCGAGCCTCATGCCATCGATTCCGAAACCGGCGTCGACCTCATCCACCCCCTTTCGAAACAGCGCCGAAATCCGCACCGGATCGCGCATCGCTCTCGCCAGTCCCACCTCGACCACGGCGGCCGAGCGGTCGACGCGGCGCAGTTCCAGCCGGACCGCACGAGCCCCCATCTGTGCGGACGCCAGCTTGTCGCAAAGCCGGACAAGCAGGCGGTCCAGGATCCCCATCACATCCGCCGTCAGCCCTATCGGTTCGGGCAGGGTCATCCGCACCCCGAACTGTGGCGGGTCGGGTTCGGCCGCCACCGGCTCCGCCTGCGCCCCGAGCGCCTGATCGAGGCGCCGCAGAATGTCGGCACCAAACCGACGCGCCAGCGGTGCCCGGGGAACGGATGTCAGATCCACGATCCGATGCAGCCCTAGACGGGTCAAACCCTCGGCAACTTCCGGCCCGATCCGCAGCGCGTTGACCGGCATCGGGCCGAGAGATGCTAGGAGACCGCCTTCCGGGATCACGCCGCCGCCCCGACGCGCGAGTGCCCATGCCGCGCCACGGGTTTCCGCGATGGCGGAGTTCGACGCCAGTCCGGCCCGTTCGAGCCGCGCGGAGATATCCTCCAGCAGGTCCGTCTCGCCGCCGAACAGGTGCGCCACACCGGAGACATCGACGATCAGGCCATCGGGTCCATCCTTCGCGGCATGTGGTCCGTATCGGCTGGCCCAACGGCGCAGGGCTTCGAGCGCCCTACCCTCCCCCACCGGATCGGCGGGTCGCGTGGACAGCACCGGACAGATCGCCCGGGCATCGGCCAGCGGCATATCCCGGTGCAGACCGGCCGCTGTCGCAGCTTTGTTCAGGCAATGCAGATGTTCGGCGTTCGACGCCCGCAGCGTCAGCGCGAAAGGCCCGTCAACCGGGCGGCTTCTCAGGCTGATGTCGCTCGCCAGCCTGGGTAACCAGATGGACAGCAGCCGTCGCGCCATTCCAGCTCACATCATGGGTTCCAAGTGTTCCCTTTTTGTTCTTATTATTACACCAGCGATGCCGAGTCGAGTCCTGCGGTCCCGGCAGCGGATTGCAGGACCAGCGGGTCTCGGCGGCATTGCTACCCCTGCCCTCCTGGATCAGCATCAGGCCGGTCGTTCCACCCGCCTCGGCCGCGAGTTGCAGCCGCCTCCCCGCGGTAAGCGAGATCGTTTTCTCCGGGGCGGCAATGACCAGCGCGACCGGCGCGGCGCGCAAGCATTCCTCGACGGTCCAGAGCAGATCGGTCTCGTTGCGGGCCTCGACGAAGTGCAGGCGTTCCACGACGCCATCCGGCAAGGCGCAGGGCATGGGTCGATCCCGGTCATGCGTCCGCACGATCCAGAAGATCGGCCCAGTCGACCGCGCTGCCTGAAGCAGGGCAAAGGCGACGCGCCCCCGACCCTGCGCTTCATGGACCCTGCCCTTCAGCAACTGAAACGGATCGTCGCCAACGACGGGCGATCGCTCACGCAGGATCCGCACGACTGCCCTCCGCGACGATCTGCAACATCCCGTCGGGAAGTGGGCGCTGCAGCTTCAAGGCATCGCGGGTGTCCGCGGTCAACCAGCGCCGCCATTCCTCGGGTTCGGTGAGGATCACCGGCATGGCTTTCGGATGGACGGGCCGAATCTCGGCATTCGGCTCGCAGGTCAGGAACCCGAAAAGCTCCGCCGTTACCGCCCCCTCTTTCAGCGTCCTGACCGAGGTCCACTCGCTGCGGATGCCCGCGAAGAAGGCGAGCGGTCGATCTTCGCCAAGCGCGAACCAGACAGGGCTGTTACGCGGCGCGCCGGGGCGACTATCCAGTTCGGAAAAGCTGGTGAAGGGCACCAGGCAGCGATGTTCCACGCCGAGCCAGCGCCGCCAGTGCGGAGAGCCGACATTGCGGATATTGGTCACACCCGGATCGGTGCGCTTGCCGGCGAGATAGGCCGGTGGCGTCGGCATGCCCCAGCGGGCCGTGGTCAGCAGCCAATCGTGGCCGTCATCGCGTCGGATGATCGGAGCAGCGTAATCGGGAAAAATGCCGGGCGCAGGGGCCAGGTTGCCCGCGGTGTCGATCAACTCCTCATCCTCGATCAGCACATCACGGAACACCTGACGCATCGCGTCCTGGCTCTTGGTCTGGGAGTAGAGGTTGCACATCGGAGGGCCTTTGGCATGAGAACAATGAACGAACCTAGAGCAGTTTGCGGGATCGGTCCATTGCCGAGATTGGACGGTGCAGGACGAGGGTCTGTCCCTCAGGACCGCAGCACCGATCGCAGATAGGCATCGGGATTGAGGATGCTTCCGGCCTGTTTCGCCATCCGGTCCTCAAGCTTCAGAAGTTCCCAAAGCCCAAGGCGCTGCGCGGCGCTGGCAAGGATGTCCTGGCTTATTCTCAGTATCTTCCCGAATTCGAAAGCGATGAGGCTGGCCTGTTGCGGGCTGTTGGGCTCCGGGTAGAAGGCGCTGATCTCGGTCAGGTCGTTCCAGTCTGGAAGCTCACAGGTTCTGGCGTTTCTTTTTTTTGTATCTGACTCTTGCTCTGTGTGGCGGACATATTGTCCGTCAGAGGCGGGCGTTTGTCCGGTTTTTGCGGTGGGATAGGGGTCGGTGTCGATCTGATCGGCGCCCAGAGCAGAAGGATTGGCGTGACCGTTGCAGGCCGATTCTTCGGCGTGAGCAATTGGTGCGGGCAGGCGGCTGGTGGACTCTCCTGCCTCAAAAGCGGGCTCAGTGCGCGGTTTTGCATGGAACAGGACCGCGGTCAATTGGGCGAGGGCGCCCCTGGCTTCGGTGAGGGTCAGAGAGGCCCGGCGGACGAGATTGCGCAGCCCGTCGACAAAGGCCGCGACTTTATCGCTCAGCTGGAGATCGACACAGGCGGCGCGGAGACGCAGGATCTGGGCCCGCAAGCCGCGCAGCTCATCGGCTTCCTCGCGGCGGCGGAGGGCCATGGCAAGCATCTCGTCGGCTTGGGCGAAGAGGGGGGAAAGGTCGAGGCCAAACGCGCCGATCGGCTTGCCGTGTTGCATCACAGGAAAGCGTTTGCCATTGGCGCTATCGCGGCGCCGGATCAGTCCGGCCTGTTCGAGGGTTTCGAGATGGCGGCGCAACTGCCGGTCGGTGAGGCCCTTGGCGCGGAAGCAGAGGGTTTCGTTGCTGGCATAGATCGTGAGGAGGGTGGTCGGGCTCACGGGCATCTCGCGCCCATCCGCGCCTTGGCAGGGTAGGCAGCTCAGCAAGGCGTCCAGGACCACGACGGATCCCTGGCGAAGGCCGAGGTCTCGAGCACAGGTGTTGACCGCGGCCATGACATCGCGCCGCAAGACCGGCCGGAATGCTGGTTGCAGCGTGAGCGAACCCATGCCGGGGAGCGAATGCTCCGCGGATTTGGCACAGTTCTCCTGCGCCCTGGCCGCAAGGGCCGTGGATGTGACGTGCTTCATACGATTTCAGACGGCAAACTAGGTCCGTTCACCGAAATCGGTGTTGCGCTGATTCGTTTTTCGGGCTACCTAGTAAGTGTTCAAGTTACAGGGACCCTTCGTTAGCTCACCGCTTTCGGGGGGTTTCTTTTTGCCTTGGGTCTGCTCCTCTGCTCGTTTCTGGTGTTTGTGGGGTTGAGGTGGTTAATGGCGAAACTTGACCATGGTCAATCTTTGTAAATCAATGTGTTAGATGTGCTCTCGTGCTCTGATGACCAATCAGAATAGAGCCGGCCAAGCTGCGCCTCGACATATTGGAGAAATGCGCGATCCTGCTTGCGATCGGCACGGAGAACGAGATTTCCGGTCGCCACCTGATAGCTGACGGAACCCGCAACAATGGTTCGCTGCGGCAACGAGCGCGTCCGCTGGGCTTTGGGTTCATCCTTGATGCTGCCGGACGACAACGCACTCACAACTGCCTCGAGCCGTTCGGCTGCCGATCCATGCTCCGGGACTATGGCGATCACATTCTGCACCGTCTTTTCGGTAGCGCCCTTGATCAGATCGCGAAGTTCCATCCACGGGCGACGGCCAACGCCTTGAGCGGCACCAATGCGGCGAATGATCTGCTCGGGGATGTCGCGCACGACCGTCCGCAAGCGGCTCAGCGTGCTTGCGTCGATGGCCAGCGCCTGGCAAATGCGGTCGGCGGAGAACCCGGCGTCCTCGAGCTTGGCCGCAAAAACAGCCTGCTCGATGAAACTCCTCTCAAGACGGGCCGAGTTTTCAAGCGCCTGAGACATCAGCGCCTCATCAAGAGTCATCTCCTTGATGTAGGCCGCAACCTTGATGCCCAGTGCCCGGCAGGCCGCAATTCTGCGACGGCCATAAACAACTTCGTATCGCGGCCCGGCGCCGCGGCGATGGCGGAGCATGACCGGCAACTGCTGGCCAGATGCCCGGATGGACTCAACCAGATCGTTCAGCCCGTCCTGAACGTCGAATCTGTCGGCGACTTCTGAATCTGCAATCTCGGCGGTGTCGATTTCTTGTGGAGCCTGTGCAGCAACACTCGACAGCACATCCGCCATGGATCGTAGGGACTTGGGTCCGTCCGCACCGGGGGCGGGGGAGGGGGCTTCCGCCGGGGATGCGGCCTTGCTGCCGTCCAAGCTTTTCTGGAGGCTTTGAGCCAGTATGTTATTTCGCATCGGACACCTCCCGACCCCAGGCCGCCTGAATGAGTTTCTCGATATCGTTGGAAAAGCCGATGGCGGATTCCAGCGCCCGCTCGAATGTCTTGCGGTTCTTGACCGTAGACAGATCCACCTCGAAGAGCGTGCGCTGTGACAGGCCCGCTTCACTGACCGCCGAGGATTTTACGAAGGGTGTCTGGATGACGCTTTCACCCAGCAACTCACGGATCCATTCCGCCAAATCCTGCTGCGTGGCGATGGCGGTGTCGACGCGGGTCAAAAGGTAGGCGAAATTGTCGAACGATCCGGCCGCACCATTGGCATGCAGAACCTCCATGACCCCGGATGCCATCATCAGAAACTGGCTTGCCGAGGCGAGGTCCACGCGCTCTGGTGTGATCGTCATAAGGAGGGAGGTGGAGGCGCAGACCGCGGACATCGTCAGATATCCGAGCTGTGGCGGGCAGTCGATGAGAACGATGTCGTAGTCATCCTCGACTTGGCGCAGCGCATCGCGGATACGGTTGAAGAAGACGGGCTGCTCGCCCCGGCTGAGTGCGGTTGGCGTTTCGGTCTCGAACTCCGAGAGCAGGATCCCGGACGGGACGAGATCAAGCCCAGGGAAATACGTCGTCCGCAAGACCGTTGTAATCGATGCGCGGGTCGTGTCTCCGTCATTGTAGCGGATGGCGTCATAAAGCGTGCCACCGTGGCGGAAATCGATCTCGGGCTGATAGCCAAAGAAGGTGGTCAGCGACGCCTGCGGGTCCGCATCGACCACAAGGACACGATATCCCCGCAACGCAAGCCGCATGGCCAAGGTGACTGTCGTCGTCGTCTTGGACGACCCGCCCTTGAAGTTCACCGTCGACCAAATCTGCAACTTGTCGCCCTGGCGGCGACCGGGCAGGAACTGAAACGGATCCTTAGCAGTCTGCGCCATGATGCGGCGGATTTCCAGGATCGAGGCGGCCGTGTATTGGCGTTTGCCGCCCGGACCCTGCTCGACCTCTGGGATCTTGTTGTCGAAATGAGCCTTGCGCAGATAGCCGTCACTGACCCGCAGAAGCTCAGCGACCTCGGCAGAGCTGAAACTGCGCAAGGTCTTTTCTTCCTTGGGGGCCAGAAACAGCTTGGACATACGCTCCAGCGCCTCCGACAGGAGGTTGGCGTCTGCCTTCAGCTTGTCGTGAAGAACAGGTAGGGTCATGGTCCGCTCGTGTCTCGTCGCCTGTTTGCGTTACTTGGTCCGGTCGGTCGGCCTGCCGACCCAAGAAACGTGTTTGACGAACATTTTTTGCTTTTGTCGTTACACCTATGCCTGCAGTGTCTTCGGTTCTCAAGAAAAATCGACGGGAAGTATCTTGCGTCGAGGGCTAGGCTGGCTACCAGATTTAGCTTGCACGCTCATGTGCCGACTGAACTATGGCATCTAACGCATTGAAAAAATGCAGATAAGTTATTCACAGGATCGTGGTTGCCAATAACCGTCCGGAGATTTGCGACGCTGGGACCGATCAACCAACCAGAGGACAAGTAACGCGAAACTCGCTGTGTTTAGCACATAGCGTCTTGCTCTGGCAGCCAGACCGATTCTGAGAGGCTCAGCGAAGTAGCCGTTTCCTCAGGCGATCCCGGTGTGAAGCGTTACCATCAATGCAACTCCTCTCACTTGGGGCCGCGTAGGGTGATGAGGACCCCGTCCTCCATCGCCTCGACCCAGCCGCCACTGTCAGGGGTGTCGTCCTTGCCATGATCGAGGCTGACGATTTCCGACCTGCGGAGGCCGGCTGCAAAGCCGATCAGTAGGATTGCCCGGTCGCGCAGGCTCCGCAGGTCGTGGGGCAGGGCGGTTTCCAATTTCAGATATCATCAATGAACGACCGTTTGAAAACAGATG
>DJUV01000153.1 GCA_002440625.1 Rhodobacteraceae bacterium UBA6273
GGCGGCGGCCATGCCGGCACCGAGGCTGCCCATGCCGCCGCCCGGATGGGCGCGCGCACGGCTTTGGTGACGCTCCGGCGCGATGCGATTGGCGTGATGTCCTGCAATCCGGCCATCGGCGGCCTCGGCAAGGGCCATCTGGTGCGCGAGATCGACGCGCTGGACGGCGTGATGGGCCGGGTCGCGGACCGGGCGGGGATTCAGTTCCGGCTTTTGAACCGACGCAAAGGCCCGGCTGTGCAGGGGCCGCGTGCCCAAGCAGACCGGCGGCTCTACCGTGAGGCGATGCTGGCGGAAACCGAGGCGCGCCAAGGGCTTGAGGTCGTCGAGGGCGAGGTTGTCGACCTACTCACCGAAGGCAGTCGTGTCGCCGGCCTGGTGCTTGAGGACGGGTCGCGGCTTATGGCAGGGGCGGTGATCCTGACCTCCGGCACCTTCCTGCGCGGCATCATTCATATCGGCGATGTGCAAAAGCCGGGCGGCCGGATGGGCGACCGCCCGTCGGTGCGGCTGGCTGAGCGCCTTGACGGATTCGGGCTGCCGCTTGGCCGCCTGAAGACCGGCACGCCGCCGCGGCTCGATGGGCGCACGATCAACTGGGATGTGCTCGAATCGCAGCCGGGCGACGATGAACCCACGATGTTTTCCTTTCTGCACCGCAAGCCCTTCGCGCGGCAGATCGCCTGCGGCATCACCCATACCAACTCCCGGACGCATGACATCATCCGCGCCAATCTTGAGCGGTCCGCGATGTATGGCGGGCATATTTCCGGCGTCGGGCCGCGTTATTGCCCGTCGATCGAGGACAAGCTCGTCCGCTTCGCCGACAAGGATTCGCACCAGGTTTTCCTTGAGCCGGAAGGGCTTGACGATCCGACGGTCTATCCGAACGGCATTTCCAGCTCGCTTCCCGTCGACGTGCAGGAGGCCTACGTCCGCTCCATCGCCGGGCTGGAGGCGGTCACGATCCTGCAACCCGCCTATGCCATCGAATACGATTACGTCGACCCGCGCGCCCTGACGCCGACGCTCAGGCTGAAGGATGTCGAGGGGCTTTATCTCGCCGGCCAGATCAACGGCACCACCGGCTATGAAGAGGCGGCGGCGCAGGGGCTGGTCGCCGGGCTGAATGCCGCCCGCGATGTGCTGGGGCAGGGTCCGGTGATCTTCAGTCGGTCGGAAAGCTATATCGGCGTCATGATCGACGATCTGGTGACGCGCGGCGTCAGCGAACCCTACCGCATGTTCACCTCGCGCGCCGAATTCCGGCTGTCGCTCCGGGCCGACAATGCGGACCAGAGGCTGACGCCCCTCGGAATCGCGATCGGTTGCGTCGGCGCCGACCGGCGCGCAGCCTTCGAGGCGAAGGCGGAAGCGCTCGCCGCGGCCCGGGGCGCGCTCGAAAGCCGCAGCTATTCGCCAAATGAGGCTGCGGCGCAGGGCGTCAAGGTCGGGCAGGATGGCCAGAGGCGCAGCGGCTTCTGCCTGCTGGCCTTCCCCGATGTCACTTTCGCCGATCTGGAACGCCTCGACCCCTCGCTCGTCGGGATCGCGCCGGAAATCAAGGAGCAGGTCGGGCGCGACGCGCTCTACGCGACCTTCGTTGATCGGCAGCGGGCGGAGGTTGAAACGCTCCGCCGCGACGAAGCCCATGAGATCCCTCAGGATTTCGACTACGGCGCGCTCAGCAGCCTGTCACGCGAGCTGACCGACAAGCTGCAGCGGGGCAGGCCGGCGACGCTGGCGCAGGCGGGCCGGATCGACGGGATGACGCCTGCCGCGTTGACGCTGATCCTCGCCGCGCTCAAGCGGCGCGACCGGGCGCGTGCCGCCGGATGACGACTGACAGCCGCGGACTCGCTGGCCTCGATGTTTCACGTGAAACATTTGAGCGGCTTCAGGCCTATGAATCGCTCCTCGGCAAATGGAATCCGGCTATCAATCTGGTCGCGAAGGGGACCATCAGCGAGGCCTGGGGCCGCCACTTCATTGATTCCGCTCAGATTTTTGGGCTTGCCCAGCCCGATGCCCGAACCTGGCTGGATGTCGGATCGGGCGGCGGCTTTCCCGGAATGGTCGTCGCCATCATCGCGGCCGAACTCCGGCCCGACCTCGCGGTGACGCTGCTCGACAGCGACCTGCGCAAGGCAGCGTTCCTGGGGGAGGTCGCGCGCCAGACCGGCGTGCAGGTCACGATCAGCGCCGTCCGGGCCGAGGAACTTCCCCCCGCCCGCGCCGACGTAATGTCCGCCCGCGCCTTCGCGCCGCTCACAACGCTCCTCTCCCTCGCTGAGCGCCACCTTAATCCCGCGGGCAGGGGCCTCTTCCTCAAGGGCGCACGGCATGAGGCGGAGATTTCCGACGCGCTTGAATCCTTCCGGTTTGACCTCCAAAAGGTTCCGAGCCAGACCGACCCACAGGCGGTCATCCTTTCCGTCGGAGGAATCACGCGTGCCTGATCTCAGCCGGCCCAAAGGCCCGAGAATCGTCGCGATCGCCAACCAGAAGGGCGGCGTCGGCAAGACCACGACGGCGATCAATCTGGCTGCCGCGCTTGCCGAAAGCGGCCGCAAGGTGCTGCTCGTCGACATCGACCCGCAAGGCAACGCCTCCACCGGCCTCGGCATCGACCCGGCGGCGCGGCAGAAGACGACCTATGACCTCTTGGTCGAGGATGCCGGAATCGCCGAGGTGATCCAGAAGACCAATACCGAAGGCGTCTGGATCTGCCCGGCCACGACCGACCTTTCGTCGGCAGACCTCGCGCTTTTCTCCAGCGAAAAACGCAGCTTTCTCCTCCATGACGCGCTCCGCCAGCAGGAAATTGACGGCTTCGGTTTCGATTATGTGCTGATCGACTGCCCGCCTTCGCTCAGCCTTCTGACGGTGAACGCGATGGTGGCGGCCCATTCCGTGCTGGTGCCGTTGCAGGCGGAGTTCTACGCGCTCGAAGGTTTGTCGCAGCTGATGCTGACCATCCGGGACGTGCGCCATGCCGCAAACAAGGACTTGCGCATCGAAGGTGTTGTGTTGACGATGTATGATACACGCAACAACTTGTCCCAGCAGGTCGAGGATGACGCGCGCCAAAATCTCGGCGATCTGGTCTTCCGCACCCGGATTCCGCGCAATGTGCGGCTAAGCGAGGCGCCGTCCTTTTCCGTGCCGGTGCTGGCCTACGACACCCTGTCGCGCGGCAGTATGGCCTATCGCGCGCTGGCGCAGGAATTGCTCGGCCGCCACGACCGGGCCGCAAGGTAAGAGGGTAGTATGTCCGAAAAACGCATCGAACGTCGCGGCCTTGGCCGGGGACTCTCCGCGCTGATGGCGGATGTGGCGTCCCCAGTCGCGGAAGAATCCGCGCGTCGCCCCGACCTGCGCGTCCCGATCGAGCGGGTGGAGCCGAACCCGAACCAGCCGCGCCGCGATTTTCCGGAGGAAGCACTGGCCGAGCTTGCCGCCTCGATCCGCGAAAAGGGCATCATCCAGCCTCTGATCGTCCGGAATAATCCAAGAAATCCAGATGGTTACGAGATTGTCGCCGGTGAGCGCCGCTGGCGCGCCGCGCAGATCGCGCAACTCCACGAGGTGCCGGTACTCCTGCGCGAATTCGACGACGGCGAAGTCCTTGAAATCGCGATCATCGAGAACATCCAGCGCGCCGACCTCAACCCCGTGGAAGAGGCGATGGGCTATCGTCAGCTCATGGACCGCTTCGGCCATACCCAGGAAAAGCTGGCCGAGGCCCTGTCGAAAAGCCGCAGCCACATCGCCAACCTCCTGCGCCTTCTCAACCTACCGGCCGAGGTGCAGGCCTGGCTGCGTGAAGGCAAGCTCAGCGCCGGCCATGCCCGCGCCCTTGTGACCGCCGAAAACTCGGTGGCGCTGGCGCGGCAGGTCATCGCGCGGGGGCTTTCGGTGCGGGAGACAGAGAAACTTGCAAAGACCGCCGGCGGCGGATCGCGCAAGACCTCCGGCCCCGGTCACAGCGACAAGGACGCCGACACCAGGGTGCTGGAGCAGGACCTTTCCGCCAATCTCGGCATGGCCGTGGTGATCGACCACCGGGGCCATGACGGCGGCAAACTGACCATCAGCTACCGCAATCTCGACCAGCTTGATGAGCTTTGCCAGTTGCTGGCCAGCGCACGTTAGGCGTCCGGGCGCGACCAGATGAAGATCGCCACCCCGATCAGACCGAAAGCCTGAACGCCAAGGACCACCGGCCCGAAGCCAAGGAGCACCGCAATGCCGATGCTGCCGGCGAAGGACGCGGTGGCGAGCCATTTCGCATTCCGCCCGATCGCCCCGCGCTCATTCCAGTCCTGAATTGGCGGCCCGAAAAGCGGGTGCGACAGAAGCCAGCTATGGAGCCGCTCCGAAGCATTGGCGAAGCACACGGCGGCAAGCAGCAGGAATGGCACCGTCGGCATGATCGGTAGGAAGATCCCGATCACACCGAGGGCTAGCGAGAGAAGCCCGATGATGACCAGAATGGCGCGGATCACGGCACGATGTCGCGCAGGATGGCGTTCAGGACGATGCGCCCCGAATCCGTGGTGGCGATCCTGCCGCCGCCCAGCGTCAGAAGGCCAAGGTCGGCAAGCTGCGCCACGGCGTCCTGCCGCAGCGACCGCCCCGCGAGCGCCTCATACCGCGCCAAATCCGCCCCCTCGCTCAGCCGCATCGACATCATGATATACTCATCGGCGCATTCGGAAGCGGAAAGTTCCACGCGCGGAATTTCACCCGACCCCCGTTTTCCCACGGAATCGAGCCACATTTGCGGGGCGCGAGGGGCTTCGGTCTCGTAGCGCCGGCCGCCGAGCGTCAGGCGGCCATGCGCGCCGGGGCCGATCCCAAGATAGTCGCCATAGCGCCAGTAGATCAGGTTGTGCCGGCTTTCCGAACCCGGCCGCGCATGGTTGGAAACCTCGTAGCCGGGCATCCCCATGCCGCCCAGAACCTCCTGCGTCACCTGATACATGTCGGCAGAGACGTCGTCGTCCGGCAGCCCCTTCAGCCCGCCCGCGGCATGGCGCGCGCCAAAGGCGGTGCCATCCTCGATAGTCAGTTGATAAAGCGACAGATGATCGACCGCCATCGCCGCCGCCTCGGCCAGTTCGCGGCGCCAGTCATCCAGCGTCTGATCCTGACGCGCGTAGATCAGGTCGAAGCTGACCCGCCCGAAATGCTCCCGCGCGATGTCGAAGGCCCGCCGCGCTTCGGCCACGCTGTGAAGCCGCCCGAGACGGCGCAGATCGTCGTCGTTCAGCGCCTGAACGCCCATCGACAGGCGATTGACGCCCGCCTCGGCATAGCCTCGGAATCGGCTGGAATCGACACTGTTCGGGTTGGCTTCAAGCGTGACCTCAAGGTCATTCGCCAGCGGCCAAAGCCTGCGCACCTCGCTCAGGATCGCATCGACGAGGTCAGGGTCCATCAGCGACGGCGTACCGCCGCCGAAGAACACGGTATTGAGAACACGGCCTTGGGTTTCGGCCGCAGCCCGCCGCAGTTCCGAAACATAGGCCTCGCGCCAGACCGACTGGTCGATGTTAGCCGCGACATGGCTGTTGAAATCGCAATAGGGGCATTTGGAGGCGCAGAACGGCCAGTGCAGATAAAGCCCGAACCCCCCGTGGCGCCAGTCTTCCACCGGTCAGCCCTTGAACGCCGTGACTTCGATCTCGACCTTCATCTCGGCCGTAAAAAGCCCGGCAATGACCATGGTCGCGGCAGGCCTGATCTCGCCCAGCGTCTCCCCCAGAACCGGAACGATTGCATTGGCGATATCGCGGTCGGTCACTGTGTACTGGACCCGCACGATGTCCTCCATCGCAAAGCCCGCCTCGACCAGCACCTTTGCGATGGTCGCAAAGCAGTTCCTTGCCTGCGCCACCGGGTCATCCGGAATCGCCATCGTCGCATAGTCATAGCCGGTGACGCCCGAGACGAAGCACCAGCCGCCCTTCACAACGGCGCGGCTGTAGCCCATTTTCGCCTCGAAAGGCGATCCGGTCGATATCCGTTTCATGCCGTCTGATCCTCGAATGCCGCGACAAGCTTGCCGAAGGCGTCGGCGCGGTGGCTGATGCGGTTCTTTTCCTCGGGCGCCATCTCGGCGAAGGTCACGTCATGGCCTTCGGGCTGGAACATCGGGTCATAGCCATGACCCTGCTTGCCCCGCATCGGCCAGACGACCTGACCCTCCACCTTGCCCTCGAACACCTCATCATGCCCGTCTGGCCACGCGAGCACCATCGTCGCTCGGAACCGGGCGCTACGCGGATAGCGGGCCTCCGCCTTCTCAAGCGCCTCCCAAGTCCGCGTCATCGCCTGAACGAAATCGCGGCCGGTCGGGGTTTCCGCCCAGTTCGCGGTATAGACGCCCGGCGCGCCGCCCAGAGCATCGACTTCAATCCCGCTGTCATCGGCGAGCGCCGGTAGCCCCGTGGCCTTCGCCGCCGCATGGGCCTTGATCCGGGCGTTGCCGACAAACGTGCTTTCGGTCTCTTCCGGCTCGGGCAGGCCCATCTCGCCCGCGCTGACGCAGGCGATGCCATAGGGCATTAAAAGGGCGGCAATCTCCTCAAGCTTCCCCTTGTTATGGGTCGCCACCAGAAGCTGCTTGCCCCCGAACCGCCTCACGCCAGCGCTGCCTTCTGCGCCGCCACCAGTTCGGCGATTCCCGCCTCGGCCAGATCAAGAAGCCGGGTCATCTCGTCACGCGAGAAAGTGGCGCCTTCCGCCGACATCTGCACTTCGACCAGACGCCCGCGCCCGGTGAGGATGAAATTGCCGTCGGTGCCCGCCTCGCTGTCCTCGGCATAATCGAGGTCGACAACCGCCTGCCCGGCATAGATGCCGCAGGATACGGCGGCGACATGATCGACGATCGGGTCCGAGGTGACGGCCCCGGCCTTGATAAGCTTGTTGACCGCAAGGCGCAGCGCCACCCAACCGCCGGTGATCGAGGCGCAGCGGGTGCCGCCATCGGCCTGGATCACGTCGCAGTCGACAACGATCTGCCGTTCGCCCAAAGCCACCCGGTCCACCCCGGCGCGCAGCGCCCGACCGATAAGCCTTTGAATTTCCTGTGTTCTTCCCGACTGCTTGCCCGCCGCCGCCTCGCGCCGGTTGCGCGTGTTGGTGGCGCGCGGCAACATGCCGTACTCCGCCGTCACCCAGCCAAGACCCGAGCCCTTCAGGAAGGGCGGCGCCTTGTCCTCGATCGTCGCGGTGCAAAGCACATGGGTATCGCCGCACCGGATGAGGCAGGAGCCCTCGGCATGTTTGGTGACACCCGTTTCAATGGAAATCGGGCGCATCGCTTCCAGTTTCCTGCCAGAAGGTCGCATCGGCTCATCCTTTTGTTGCTGTCGGGCCAATTACAGGCGCGGCCACGGCAGACGCAACCCCGATTGACCGCGCCGCCTCTCGCTCTTTTACTGGCAAAGGGCCATATATGGCAGGCAATGTCCGAGCAAAGATCGAAACTCCTGACCGAGATGAACGACCGTTCGCGCGAGGTTTTTCGCCGCGTCGTCGAAAGCTATCTCGTCTCCGGGGAGCCTGTGGGCTCGCGCACCCTGACGCGCTCCTTGAGCGAAAGGGTCTCTGCCGCGACCGTGCGCAACGTGATGCAGGATCTCGAATTCCTCGGCCTTCTCGACAGCCCGCATACCTCTGCCGGCCGCGTGCCGACCCAGCTTGGCCTTCGGATGTTCGTCGACGGGCTGATGGAGGTCGGGACGCTGACCGCCGAGGACCGCGAGGCGATCGACGCCACCACGGCGGGCGAGGCGGGGGTCGCCTCGCTTCTTGACCGGGTCGGCCATGCGCTTTCGGGCATCACCCATGGCGCGAGCCTCGTCCTCACGCCAAAGCGCGAAGCCCCGATCCGGCATATCGAATTTGTCAGCCTTGCGCCGGACCGGGCGCTCGTCGTCCTCGTCTTTGCCGACGGGCAGGTGGAGAACCGGGTGTTTTCGCCGCCCCTCGGCCATACACCATCGGCCATGCGCGAGGCCGGGAATTTCCTCAACGCCATGGCCGAGGGCCGGACGGTGTCGGAACTGCGCGGCCATCTCGTCGCGGAAATCACCCGGCGCCGGCAGGAACTTGACGTGGCCGCCCGCGACCTTGTCGAGCGCGGGCTGGCGGTCTGGGACGGCTCCGATGCCACGACCGAACGGCTGATCGTGCGGGGCAGGGCCAATCTTCTCGATCAGGGCGATCAGGTCGATCTCGACCGGATTCGCGTGCTCTTCGACGATCTTGAGCGCAAGCGCGACATCGCCGAATTCCTCGAACTGACCGAAACCGGCGAAGGCGTGCGCATTTTCATCGGCTCGGAGAACAAACTTTTTTCACTTTCGGGTTCCTCTCTGGTGGTCTCTCCCTATATGAACGCTGACCGTAAGATCATCGGCGCCGTCGGCGTCATCGGTCCGACGCGGCTGAATTACGGGCGCATCGTGCCCATCGTTGATTACACGGCGCAGCTTGTCGGGCGCCTGCTGTCCGGAGAGCGCAAGGGATAGACCATGAGTGAGATGAAGAAAGACGAACTTGCCGAAGACCAGGCGCTGATGGGTGACGAGATGTTCGAGACGGATGACGCCCAGGCCGAGATCGAAGCCCTGCGCGCCGAACGCGACGACATGCGCGACCGTTTCATGCGGGCGCTGGCCGATGCGGAAAACATCCGCAAGCGCGGCGAGCGTGACCGGCGCGAGGCGGAACAATACGGCGGCTCGAAGCTCGCCCGCGATCTCTTGCCGGTCTACGACAACCTCAAGCGCGCGCTCGACCATGCCACGGATGAGCAGAAAGAAGGCGCCAAGGCGCTTTTCGACGGTGTCGAGCTGACGATGAAGGAGCTGACCTCCGTTCTTGGCAAGCACGGTGTCCAGCAGGTGGTGCCCGCGATCGGCGACAGGTTCGATCCGCAGATGCATCAGGCGATGTTCGAGGCGCCGGTGCCGGGCACCAAGGCCGGCGACATCATCCAGGTGATGACCGACGGTTTCATGCTGCACGACCGGCTGCTCAGGCCCGCGCAGGTCGGCGTCAGCTCGATGCCGAAGTCCTGAACCGCGCGGGGGCGGAGGCGCAAAAGCCCCCCCACCGGCCTCTTACTTCTCCAGAAGCATCGAATCCTGCGGCCAGGCGTGGCAGGTGATGCAGGTCGTCTTGACCTCATGCGCCGCGTGGCAGGACATGCAGGTTGCCATGGCCGGGACCGACGTCAGCATCTGCATTTGGTCCAGTTCCGGAACCGCGCCGTGACATGTCGTGCAGTCGACCCCGGCATCGAGGTGGGTCCGGTGGCTCCATGTTACGCCGGGCAAGAGCCGATAAACCCGCTTCCACGGGATCTCCTCACCCCGCGCGTTGTAATCTGTCAGGGTCTGGATCGAGGGTTTGTCGACACCGGCTTGATCGTGGCAGGTCATGCAGATCCCGGTTTCCGGCAAGGTCATCTGCGCGCCGGGATCCGGGTTCACATGGCAGGTTGAACAATCCACGCCAAGCGTTCCGACATGCCACTTGTGACTGTAGGGCAGCGGCTGGTCTGGCGCGGGCGGCGGCACCGGATTCAAGAGCACCTCCTTGAAGACCGTCTCGGGCGCCTCCTGCGCCGCGGGGGGCTGATCCAGCAGCAGCATCGCCGCGGCGGCAAGGGGCGCAAGCAGCGCAGCCACCATTGATTTTCGCATGACGACCTCCCTAACCCTTTACGACTTCGGCCAGTGTCTTGCCTTCGTCCTCCAGAATGGCGATGGCGGCGTTGCGGCCGGGTTGGCCGGTCACCGATCCGCCCGGCGATGTGCAGGCGCCGGTCTGGTAAAGCCCCGGTATCGGCATCCGGTAGGGCGCGAAATTGCCCCAGCGCTTGTCGAGGTGATGCACGCTTCCGCGCCACATCGACGGGTTCATCCGCTCGATGTCGAGCGGGCTCATCAGCACTTCGGCCAGCACATTTTCGCGGCTGAGGTTCGCCGTATGCGCCAGGACGCGGTCAAGCATCTTGTCCGCGACCTCCTTCTTGATTTCATCCCAATGCGCGGGCCCCTCCTTCAGCGCATAGGGGATACCGCCTTCGATCTTCAGAAGCGCTTGGCCGGCCGGTGCGCGCGAAGGATCGTAGCCGGCGGCATGGACGATCTGCAGCGGGTAGTCGTCGATGTTCAAAGTCCCGGTCGCGACATCCGCATTCAGCTGAAAGATGCTTTCGGGCCGCGCCATGATCGACGCCTCGGCGGCATTGACGGTGCCGCCCCTGGCAACGGAATAAAGCGGCGGCGCGGACAGGGCGTAGTGGAAGGCGAACATGGCGGTTTCCGGCTGCCAGATATCGACGCTGTCGGTAAGCGCCTGACCCCAAAGCTCCTTCGGCGCCATCTCCATCAGGTGCTTGACATGGATCGTCGAAACCACGGCCTTCCGGGCGCGAAACCGGCTGCCATCCACGCATTCGACCCCGGTGCAACGGCCGTCTTCGATCATAAGCTGCACCACCGGCATGCTGGTAAGAACGGTGCCGCCATGCGCCTCGATGAAGCGGCCGAGCGAGACGCTCAGCATCCCCGACCCGCCCTTGGGCATCGGCCGGCCGTTCATGTGGGTCAGCATCGACCAGGCTTGCGGCCCCGTGCCCGGATCGCTTGCCGGCACCCCGCCCCAGCGCCCGCCGGATATGTTTGCGGCCTGCATGTGCGGGCTTTCCCAGAGCTGCCGCGCCGCATCAAATCCCGACAGCACGCCGAGCCGGTCTAGGTAAATCCCCTCCCGCGAGGTTGCCCGGGCGTCGTCGGCAAGGCCCATCGCCGTCGCGCGCGTCGCCGCGAACTGGCGGAATGTTTCGGCATCCTTCTTCGAAACCTCCGCGATGGATGCGGAGGTTCGGTCAAGATCCTTCAGGTGAACCGTCAGCGATGCCCCGTCGAGGAACGGGAAATGCACCACGATTTCCGGGTCGAAGACCTCATAGCCAAAATCGCGGATGTTGATCTCGTTATCCGCATAAAGCGGGTTCCGGACCAGAACGTGGTGGGAGCTTGAACACCAGTCCTCGTGGAACCCCGGCAGAAGCATTTCCGAGGTTTTCGCCCCACCGCCAATCTGCGCGCGTCCCTCGAGGACCAGCACCGAATATCCCGCCTTGGCCAGGTAGGCGGCGGTGATGAGGCTGTTGTGGCCCGCGCCGGCAACGACGTAGTCGAAGCTTTCGCTTCGCGCGCCGCCGGCCGGCGGGCCTTGCCCGTCCTGGGCGGCGACTTGCGTCGCGCCGATGGCGGCGATGGAGGCAATGGAAGCAGAGGCGATAAATTCGCGACGGGTCGGCATGGCTCCCCCGGTGACTGGTGTTGATTGAATGGAGTCGGCGCCAAGAATTGGGGCGCAGTATCGAAAGTCTGCCGCCGCGGTCGGCGCCCTGTCAAGACTGCTCGTTACGTAGCCGCAGGGAACTCCGCTCGGGTCCGGCGTCGACCGTCAGTCGCCGGTGAGCGATTTCAGATCATAAAGCGCCGCCAGTGCTTCAAGCGGCGTCATCTCGTCGGGATGCAGGGCGCCCAGACGTTCCTCAAGCTTTGATGGTCCCTTGGGCGCTTTCGGTGGCGCGACCGGCGCGGCGCTGAAGAGGGGCAGGTCGTCGATCAGCGTGTGTTTCCTTGTGCCGCCCTCCCGCTCGCCCTTCTCCAGCGCCTCAAGCACCACTTTCGCCCGTTCGACCACGGCTTGCGGCAGTCCGGCAAGGCGGGCGACCTGCACGCCGTAGCTGCGATCAGCGGCGCCCTTCCTGACCTCATGCAGGAAGATCACCTCGGCTTCCCATTCCTTCACGGTGACGGTGGCGTTCTCGACCCCCGGGAGCTTGCCGGCCAGCGC
This sequence comes from Rhodobacteraceae bacterium UBA6273, assembly GCA_002440625.1. GTDB lineage: Bacteria > Pseudomonadota > Alphaproteobacteria > Rhodobacterales > Rhodobacteraceae > Albidovulum. The sequence goes on from DJUV01000153.1 coordinate 11,899, forward strand.
TGTCATCTCGTGGTAATGGGTGGCGAAAAGCGCGCGGCAACGGTTCACGTCATGGAGGTGTTCCAGCGTCGCCCAGGCGATGGAGAGCCCGTCATAGGTCGCGGTGCCGCGCCCGATCTCATCGAGGATCACCAGCGCCCGGTCGTCGGCCTGATTGAGGATGGCGGCGGTTTCCACCATCTCGACCATGAAGGTCGACCGACCGCGCGCAAGGTCGTCGGCCGCGCCGACGCGGCTGAACAACTGGCTGACAAGGCCGATATGGGCGGATCGGGCGGGAACATAGCTGCCCGCCTGCGCCAGAAGTGCGATCACCGCGTTCTGCCTGAGGAAGGTCGATTTGCCGGCCATGTTCGGCCCGGTCAGAAGCCAGATCGCCGGGGTATCGCCGGTGGTCAGCGCGCAGTCATTCTCGACGAAGCTTTCGCCGGTCCGCTTCAGGGCGCGTTCCACCACCGGGTGGCGGCCACCCTCGATGGTGAAGGCGCGGCTGTTGTCGACCTTGGGCTCAGACCAGTCGTCCGACCGCGCCAGATCGGCGAAAGCGGCGAAAAGGTCGATCTCCGCCAGAGCGCGGGCCGCGCCGGAGATCAGCGCGGCGGCATCCAGAACCATGGTCTTCAGGCCATCATAGAGCCGCTTTTCGATCTCGATGGCCCGGTTTCCGGCATTCAGGATCTTCGTCTCCATCTCCGACAGCGGCACGGTGGTGAAGCGCACCTGATTGGCGGTAGTCTGACGGTGGATGAAGGTTTCCGACAGGGGCGGCGACAGCATCCTTTCGGCATGGGTCGCGGTCGTCTCGATGAAATAGCCCAGCACGTTGTTGTGCTTGATCTTCAGGCTCTGCACCCCGGTATCGCGGATGTAATCGGCCTGCATCGCAGCAATGACGCTTCGGCCCTCGTCGCGAAGCTGGCGCGCATCGTCAAGATCGGCATCGAAACCGGGCGCGATGAACCCGCCGTCGCGGGTCAGAAGCGGCAGGTCATCGGCAAGCGCGCGGGCGAAAAGCGCGGCGAGGTCGTCAAACCCGGTCATGGCGCGGGCGGCAGCGGCGATCCTGTCCCCCGGCACGGAGGCAAGCGTGATGGCGAGCCTGCCCGCCTCCTCCAGCCCGTTGCGGATCGCGGCCAGATCGCGCGGGCCGCCCCGGTCAAGTGCCAGACGCGACAGCGCCCGGTCGATGTCGGGCGCCCGGCGCAGGGCGTCGCGAAGCGTGTCGGCAAGGCGCGGGTCTTCGGCAAAGGCGCGGACCGCATCAAGCCGCGCGCGGATCTCAGCGAGGTCGCGCGACGGGGCCGACAGCCGCCTGTCGAGAAGCCGCGCGCCCGCTGCCGTCACCGTCCGGTCGACAGCGGCGATGAGCGAGCCTTCGCGCCCGCCCGACAACGCCCGGGTAATCTCAAGGTTGCGCCGCGTCGCCGCATCCATCTGGAGCGCGGTCCCCGTCGCCTCTTTCACCGGGGGCCTGAGAAGCGGCAGCCTGCCGCGCTGGGTGAGGTCGAGATAGGCGAGGATCGCGCCCAGCGCCGCGACATCGGCGCGCTCGAAACTGCCGAAGGCATCCGCCGTGGCAACGCCGAACTGATCGACCAGCCGCTTTTCCGCCCCGGCGCTGTCGAAGCTCGCCCGCGCCAGCGGCGTCAACGCCACACGCTGATCGGCGGCAATGACCTCGACGTCCGAAAACCGTGTCTCCGCCACCAGAATCTCGCTCGGGGCGAGGCGCGCCAGCTCTGGCCCGAGACGGATCAGCGGGCAGGTCATGACCCGGAATTCGCCCGTCGAGATATCGGCCCAGGCCAGCGCCGCCTCGTCCCGAACCTCGGCCCAGGCCGCAAGGAAATTGTGCCGTCGCGCCTCAAGCAGGGTTTCTTCGGTCAGCGTTCCGGGCGTCACCAGCCGCACCACGTCCCGCGCCACCACGGATTTCGACCCGCGCTTCTTCGCATCTGCCGGGTCCTCCATCTGTTCGGCGATGGCGACGCGAAAGCCCTTGCGGATCAGCGTCAGCAGATAGCCCTCGGCGGCATGGACGGGGACGCCGCACATCGGGATATCCGCCCCGAGATGCTGGCCGCGCTTGGTCAGCGCGATGTCGAGCGCCGCCGCCGCCGCTTCGGCATCGGCAAAGAACATCTCGTAGAAATCGCCCATCCGGTAGAAAAGCAGCGCATCCGGGTAGCGCCCCTTGATCTCAAGATATTGCGCCATCATCGGCGTGACTGTGCCGTCGCTCGTATCCACGCTTTCCCCCGGTTTGCCGGCGAAACCTACAGAAGCCCTCATGGCCGGGAAAGCCGAAATAATGGTGGCGCTAACGGCCTTCAGCGTCGTTGTCGGACCGGGCGGCGGGCGCTATGACGGCGGTAAGCAAGGGAGATCTCCAGAGATGGCACCGAAGAACCGCGTCACGCCGGAAGAGGCGCTGGCCTATCATCTCAATCCGACGCCGGGGAAATACGCCATCGTCGCCTCCAAGCCGATGGCGACGCAGCGCGACCTGTCGCTGGCCTATTC
>DJUV01000041.1 GCA_002440625.1 Rhodobacteraceae bacterium UBA6273
CTGGTGCGGGAAGGCTTTCAGCCGTTCCTCGGGCGCTGGGATGCCGACCATCTCGAAAAGTTCTACCGCGCGTTTCTGCCGGGCCTTGGCGTCAAGACCAAGGTGGATGCGCAGCGCCTCCTTGATCTGGAAACCGGCGGTGAAGCAGGGGTTGAGCGAGGACATCGGCTCCTGGAAGATCATCGCCATGTCCTTGCCGACGATGTTCCGGCGCTGGCGGGGCGTCAGACCGCGCAGGTCCTGGCCGCCGAAGCTCATCACATCCGCCGTGATCGTGGCGGTCCAGGGCAGAAGCCCCATCATGGCGAGCATGGAGACGGACTTGCCCGAGCCGGATTCGCCGACGATGGAAAGGATCTCGCCGGTATCGACGGACACGTCGACGCCGTCCACGGCGCGGAACTGGCCCGAGGCGGTGGCGAAATCGACCGAAAGGTTGCGGATGTCGAGAAGGGGCATCGGCGTCAGCTCCGCTTCAGTTTCGGGTCGAGCGCGTCGCGCAACCCGTCGCCCATCAGGTTGATCGCAAGGACGGTGACGAGGATGGCGAGGCCGGGCCAGGTCACGACCCACCAGGCGCGCAGGATGAACTCGCGCGATTCGGCCAGCATGGTGCCCCATTCCGGCGTCGGCGGCTGTGCGCCCATGCCGAGAAAGCCAAGCGCTGCGGCGTCGAGGATCGCGGTGGAGAAGGACAGGGCTGCCTGCACGATGATCGGCGACAGGCAGTTCGGCAGCACCGTCGAGAACATCAGCCGGGCCGTCGAGGCGCCGGTGACGCGGGCCGCCGTCACATAGTCCTTCGTGCGTTCCGACATCACGCTCGCCCGTGTCAGACGGACGTAGTGCGGTTGCAGGACGATGGCGATGGCGATCATCGCATTGGTCAGCGACGGGCCGAGGATGGCGACGAGCACGAGCGCCAGAAGAAGCGACGGAAAGGCGAGGATGATGTCCATCACCCGCATGATGATCGTGTCGAGCCAGCGCGGCGCGAAGCCGGAAAGAAGGCCGATGACGATGCCGCCCGAGGCACCGATGGCGACGACGACGATGCCAACATAGAAGGAATAGCGCGCGCCGTGGATAAGCCGCGACAGCATGTCCCGGCCAAGCGCGTCGGTGCCGAGCGGGTAGGCGAGGCTGCCGCCCTCTTGCCAGAACGGCGGTTTCAGAAGCGCGTCGCGGAACTGCTGCGTCGGGTCGTGCGGCGCGATCACCGGCGCGAAGACCGCGAGGACGATGAAGGCGAGAAAGACCCAGAAGCCGATGACCGCCCCCCGGTTCTCGCGGAAATAGTACCAGAATTCCTTCAGCCGGCCGGGGCGGGGGGCGGCAGGGGCGGCGGCGGATGTCATTGTCTCGGCCATCAGCGCTTCCGGATCTTGGGGTTGATGAAGCCGTAGAGCATGTCCACGGTCAGGTTCACGATCATCACGATCACGGCGATGAGAAGAAGCCCGCCCTGCACCACCGGATAGTCGCGGCGGAAGATCGAATCGACCATCCACTTGCCGATGCCGGGCCAGGAAAAGATCGTCTCGGTCAGGATCGCGCCGGCCAGAAGCGTGCCGACCATCAGGCCGATCACCGTGATGACCGGGATGAGCGCGTTTCGGAGCGCGTGGATGAAGTTCACGCGCGACGGCGACAGGCCCTTGGCGCGGGCGGTGCGGATGTAATCCTCCGACAGCACCTCAAGCATCGCCGAGCGGGTCTGGCGGGCGATCACCGCAAGCGGGATGGTGCCAAGGACGATGGTCGGCAGAATCAGGTGGCTGACGGCCGAGAGGAAGGCGCCCTTCTGGTCCGACCAGAGCGCGTCCCAGAGCATGAAGCCAGAGCCGTTGTCGAAGAAATACATCAGGCTGATCCGGCCCGAGACCGGGGTCCAGCCAAGCCAGCCGGAAAAGACGATGATAAGGAGAAGCGCCCACCAGAAGATCGGCATCGAATAGCCGATCAGCGCCGAGGACATCAGCGCCCGGTCGAAGAACTTGCCGCGGTTCACGGCGGCGATGACCCCGGCGGGAAGGCCAAGGACGATGGCAAAGACGATGGCGCAGAGCGACAGTTCCAGCGTCGCCGGGAAGAGCGCGAAGAACTCGTCCCAGACCGGCTTCTTGGTGACGAAGCTCTGGCCGAGGTCGCCGTGGAGGACGCCCTTCAGGTATTCCCAGTACTGGACGAGGAGCGGCCGGTCGAAACCGAATTGCGCCACCAGCTCCTTGTAGCGTTCGGGCGTGACGCCGCGTTCGCCGGCCATGACGACGATCGGGTCGCCGGGGAGGACGCGGATGAAGCCGAAGGAGATGAGCGTCACGCCGAAGAAGGTCGGCAGGAAGGTCAGCAGGCGGGAGAGGATATATCTGAGCATCAGCCGACGATCCTGATGTCCTTGGGGAAGCTGGTCAGAGACCGGCTTCCGGTTTCGGTGACAAGCACGTCATCCTCGATCCTAATGCCGAAGTGGCGCGGGTCATAGAGGCCAGGTTCATTGGTGAAGACGACGCCGGGTTCCAGCACCTGATGGTTGCCGCGCATGATGTAGGGCGCTTCGTGCACGTCGCGGCCAAGGCCATGTCCGGTCTTGGTACGGATGCGGTCGGCATAGGGCGAGGCCTCAAGGACCGCGATCACCGCATCGTCGACGTCATGCGCCGTGACGCCGGGTCGGGTCACATCATGGCCGCGCTGGTTGGCCGCACGGACAACTTCGTAAACGGCGGCGGCTTCGTCGGTGACATGGCCGACAAAGACCGTTCGGGTGATGTCAGCGCAAAGCCCGCCCCAGCGGGCGCCGAAGTCGAGAAGCAGGGGATCGCCGGCGCGGATCGCCACGTCGCGGGCATGGGCATGGGAGGCGGCGGAATGCGGGCCGGCGGCGACAAGCGCGCCAAAGGCCAGCCCCTCGGCGCCATGCGCGAACATCGCCTGCACCAGACTCCGCTCGATCTCTTTTTCGGTCTGGCCGATGCGGATGCCGTCGAGCGTCTCGCCAAGCGCGGCCTCGGAAATGGCGATGGCGCGGACCATCGCGGCAATTTCGTCGGGTGTCTTGCAATAGCGCAGGCCGGTGATGGCAGTTTCGCCGTCGACGATCTTCATCGCCGGCCGCGCCCCGGTCAGCGCCAGCTGGACAAAGACGCGCATTGTCTGGCCCTCGACGGCGAGCGACTTCAGCGGCATATGCGCGGCGAGCGCCTTGAAGGAGTCGGCATAGCCTGTCTGGTCGCGCCAGTCGAAAACCTCGCCCTCGAATTTGAGGGCGGCAAAGCCGGTCAGTTCCAGATTGGGAACCACCGCGGCGGGCGCGCCTTCGACGGGGATCACCACGACGAAGGGGCGTTCATTGGTGCCGAATTCATGGCCGAAAAGGCGAGTGAAGTTCGCCCCCGGAACCAGCGCCACGGCCTCGGTCCCGAGATCGGCGGCGATGCGGCGGAAATCTCTGTAACGGTCTGTCATGTGAGGAATGTTGCGCCCAAAAAAGGGAACGCGGGGCCCCCGAAGAGGCCCCGCGCCGGTTTCAGATCACTCGGCGATGTCGACGCCGTAGAAGATGTGGCTGCCCAAGGGGTGGACCTTGTAGCCGGTCACTTCCTTGCGGACCGGCATGAAGACCACCGAATGGGCGATCGTGGCCCAGGGCGCCTGCTCCTTGAAGACGACCTGCGCCTCTTCGTAAAGCTTGGTGCGCTCGGCCATGTCGGACGTGACCTTGGCCTTCTGGATCAGATCCTCGAACGGCTGGTAGCACCATTGCGCGCGGTTCGACCCGCCCACACCGTCGCAGCCCAGAAGCACGGCGAGGAAGTTGTCCGGATCGCCGTTGTCGCCGGTCCAGCCCAGAAGCACCGCACCGTCACGGTCCTCGGCCTTCGAACGCTCGAGGTATTCACCCCATTCGTAGGACACGATCTCGACCTTGACGCCGACCTTCTCGAAGTCCGCCTGCATCAGCTCGGCCATGCGGCGGGCGTTCGGGTTGTAGGGGCGCTGCACCGGCATCGCCCAGATCTTCATCGACAGATCCTTGACGCCGGCATCTTCCAGCATCTTCTTGGCCGCTTCAGGATCGTAGGGATCGTCCACCACGGCGTCGTTGTAGGACCACATGGTCGGCGGGATCGGGTTCTTGGCCGCCTTGCCGGAGCCCTGGAACACCACATCGATGATGGCGTTCTTGTCGATCGCCATGTTCAAGGCCTTGCGCACCTCGGGCTTGTCGAAGGGCGCCTGCTTGGTGTTGTAGGCGAGGTAGCCGACATTCAGGCCTTCCTGCTCAAGCATGGTGATGTCGGCATCTGCCTTCATCGCCTCGATGTCCGCCGGGTTCGGGTAGGGCATCACCTGGCATTCGTTGGCCTTCAGCTTCTGGTAGCGCACCGAGGCGTCCGGCGTGATCGCGAAGACGAGATCGTCGATCGCGGCCTTGCCCCGCCAGTAATCGGCATTGGCCTTGTAGCGGATCACCGCGTCCTTCTGGTAGGCCACGAACTGGAACGGGCCGGTGCCGATCGGCTCCTGGTTCAGAAGCTCCGGTGTGCCGGCGGCGACGAGCGCATCGGCATATTCCTTGGACTGGATCGAGGCGAAGTCCATCGCGATGTTGGCGATGAAGGGAGCTTCGGGCCGGTTCAGGACGAACTTGACGGTGTAGTCGTCAACCTTCTCGATGCTCTTGAGAAGGTCGGCCATCGACATGCCGTTGAAATATTCCCAGGTGCCGCCCGAGACCTTGAAGTAGGGGTTGTCTTCCTTCCACTGCCGCTCGAACGAGAAGATCACGTCATCGGCGTTGAAGTCGCGGGTCGGCGTGAACTTTTCGCTGGTATGGAACTTCACGCCCTTGCGCAGTTTGAAGGTGTATTCCAGCCCGTCTTCCGAAGCTTCCCAGCTTTCGGCGAGGGCCGGCTCCACCTCGGTCGTGCCGGTGACGAACTCGGCGAGGCGGTTGAACACCGGATGCGACGAGGCGTCGAAGGTCGTACCCGAGGTATAGAGCGCCGGGTCGAAACCCTCGGGCGAGCCTTCCGAGC
>DJUV01000043.1 GCA_002440625.1 Rhodobacteraceae bacterium UBA6273
TCCACATCATGTGCGACCGGCATGAGGTGGTGCTTGCAAACGGCTGCTGGTGCGAGCTTTTCCAACCCGCCGACCATTCCCTGAACGGCCTCGGCAATGCGCAGCGCAACGAACTGGCCGAGCTCTTTCCGGCGCTGGCCGCCCATCCACAAACCACCGGCCCGGCACCGACGGGCCGCGCACACTGACGGGTTGTTGATTCGCGAGTCAATGACCGGGGCGGGCGGACGGCGCGATGCCTGCAAATTGGGCAGCCAATCTCGGATGTACGCAAACAATCGGGCAAATTATGACCTTGGGGCAACTCAAGGTTGTACTTTTTGACGGTTTTTGTGGTATTGGCACACCGATTGCCCCTCCCCATCCTTATTGACGCCAGATTTTGATTTCAGACTGATCGGCGTGTTGGGATAAGTAACAGTGTGTTTTCGGGGTGTAGGATGTATTCCGTGTCGGACGTGTTGGGGAACGCGAAAATCGTCAGAGTGGCCAAAGACCGTAAGGCGCCTTACACGCCTTGCTTTACTGCGGGCAGCCGGATCGTCACCGATCGGGGTGCCATCGCGGTCGAGGACCTTTGCGTTGGCGACCGGGTCCTGACCCGCGACCACGGCTACCGCCCGATCCGCTGGATCGGCGCGCGGGAATTCTCCGACCAGCAACTGCGTGACTATCCCGAACTCCGGCCCGTCACCATTGCGGCGGGCGCGCTCGACGGCTCTCTGCCTCTCGCCGATCTTTCGGTCAGCCCGCAGCACCGCATGCTGGTTCGCGACGATGACGCCCTTGCCGGCGACCGCGAAATCCTCGTGCCCGCCATCGCGCTGGTGGGCCAGGCCGGCATTGCCCAGGCTGCCGAGGGTGGCGTGACCTACTTTCACCTGATGTTCGATGCCCATGAGGTGATCTGTTCCGAAGGCGCATGGAGCGAGAGCTTCCTGCCCGAGGCGGCGGCACTTGGCGGCATGCATTCGGCACAGCTTGCCGAAATCCTCGCGATCTTCCCGCAGCTTGCGGCCGGCAAGGGGCTTGCTGCCTACGGCAGCGCCGCACGGCTTTGCGCCGACCGAGATCTGGTGCCGGGCATCGCCCGCGCCGCCTGATTTCGTTCAGCCTTTCGCGCGCCAGGCCGCCCAATCCTCGGGCGTGTCGAGATCCATCAGCGCCCGCTGACCCGGCAAGGGATGCAGGACGACCTCCTCGCCCGCCATCACCCGGCGCCCGCCCACATCGCCCGTGACCACCGAAAGCTCGACGAAGAGCCGGCGCGGAAAGATGACGGGATGGCCGGGTGTGCCATCCTCTGCCGCCGCGCGGTGAACCTTGCCGGGCTGCGCCGCGAAAGCCGCCAGCATCTGGGACAGGTCGCTGTCAGTGATTTCCGGCATGTCCGGCAGCAGCACCATCAGCCCCGCCGCGCTGCCCGCCGCCGCAACACCGGCCCTGAGCGATGCCGCCATCCCCTCATGCGCATCACGGATCGGCAGCGCCCGCACCTCGAGCCCCGAAAGCTCCGCCCTGCGCGGCACCGAATGTGGCCCGCTTTCGGGCAGCGTGACAAAGACCCGCGCGCCAGAGGCCCGCGCGATCCGCGCCGCGCGGTGAAGCGCGGTTTCGCCGCCGACATCTTCCATCAGCTTGTCGGTGCCGCGCATCCTTGAGGAGGCGCCCGCCGCCGGGATCAGGATCAGGACCTCTTCCATGCCGCCCTTCCTTGCGCTTCGCCGGAAGTATCGGCGCGAAGGGGCGGGGCGGCAAGGAAAAGCGCTCAGCCCCGCATCCGCGCCCCGTCCGCGTCCCACAAGGGGCCGTCGATCATCGTCGCCTTGCAGCGCTCGCCGAGGATCTCGATCTCAGCCACCAGCCCCGGTTTGATAAGGTCGACGGGCACGAAGCCCATGGCGACCGACTTGCCGCTCCAGTGCGAATAACCGCCCGAGGTGCAGAAGCCGACAACCTTGTCGCCGATCCAGATCGGCTCGTAAGCCACCACGTCAGCGTCTTTGGCATCGACGATGAAAGCGCAGTTGCGACGCTTTGGCCCTTCGGCCTTTTCCTTCAGTGCTGGCGCCTTGCCGATCCAGTCGGCCTCCTTGTTCCAGCGGATGAAGCGGTCGATGCCGGTTTCGCCGGGGAAGTAGTCGGGCGAGAATTCGCGCGCCCAAGAGCCGAAGAGCTTGTCGAGGCGCAGGGACATCATCGCCCGCATCCCGAACGGCTTCAGGCCAAGATCTTGCCCGGCGGGCCAGAGCGCGTTCCAGAGGGCGCGCTGTTTCATGAAGTCACAGAAGATCTCATAGCCGAGGTCGCCGGTGTAGCTGACGCGCTGGACGAGACAATCGACCATCCCGACAGTTATCTGTTTCGCATCCATGAACTTGAAGGCGTCCCCAGAAACATCCGCCCGCGTCACCCGTTGCAACAACTCGCGCGCCAGCGGCCCGGCAATCTGGAAGCCGGTGATCCGGTCGGAGACGTTTTCGACCGTCACCCCGGGCTCAAGGTTCAACTCGAACCAGCGCAGGTGCTGGTCCTGCGCGCCGTAGCTGCCGGTGATCTGGAACAGATCCTCGCGGATGCAGGTCACGGTGAAGTCGCCGATGACCTTGCCCTTCGGCGAAAGCATCGGGGTCAGCGAAAGCCGCCCCGGCTTGGGGATCGCCCCGGCCATGATCCGGTCGAGCCAGGCGCGGGCATTCGGGCCGGCGACGCGGAACTTGCCGAAGTTCTGCACCTCGTTGATGCCGACGCCCTCGCGCACCGCCCGCACCTCGCGCGCCGTCGCCTCCCAGGCGTTCGATCGTTTAAAGGATGGGGTTTCATAGCGCGGCTCGTCGCCCCGGGCGAAGTAGTTCGGCACCTCAAGCCCGTATTGCTGGCCCCAGACTGCGCCCATGCTGTCGAAGATGTCATACATCGGCGTGGTGCGGAACGGACGCGCGGCGGGGCGCTCCTCGTTAGGGTAGCCGACCGAAAAGCGCATTTGGTAGTTCTCTATGACCTTCGGCACGGTGTAGCCGGGCGAGGTCCACTTGCCGAAGCGCGCCACATCAAAGCCGCGCGGATCGACCTCGGTCTCGCCGTGGATCATCCACTCGGCAAGGGACTTGCCCATGCCGCCGCCCTGCGAAAAGCCCGCCATGACCGCGCAGGCGGACCAATAGTTGCGCAGGCCCGGCACGGGACCGATCAGCGGGTTGCCGTCGGGGGCGAAGGTGAAGGGGCCGTGGATCACGCGCTTGACGCCGGTCCGTTCGAGAACCGGGAAGCGGCGATAGGCGAAGGTGACGGAGTCCTCGATCTTGTCGAATTGCTCGTTCAGAAGCTCATGCCCGAAGTTCCAAGGCGTTCCGTCCAGCGACCACGGCTCGCAAGGTTTTTCGTAAAAGCCGATGCAAAGACCGCGGCCTTCCTGACGCAGATAGCTTTCGCCGCCGGGGTCCATGACATGGGGAAACTCCTTGCCGGATTTCAGGATGTCCATGATTTCCGGAATGTCGTCCGTCACCAGATACTGGTGCGCCATCGGCAGCAAGGGCAGGTAGACGCCGGCCATGGCGCCCACTTCGCGCGCCCAGAGGCCGCCGGCGTTGACCACATGCTCGGCATGGATCGTGCCCTTTTCCGTGACCACGTCCCAGCCGCCGTCGGCGCGCGGGTTCGTCTCAAGCACGCGGTTGTGCAAGACGATCTCGGCCCCGCCCATCCGCGCCGCCTTGGCATAGGCATGGGTGGTGCCCGAAGGGTCGAGGTGGCCGTCGAGGGGGTCGTAGAGCGCCCCGACGATGCCGTCGAGGTTGACCTGGCCATAGGTGAACTTCCTGATCTCCTCCGGCCCGAGGATCTCGGTATGCAGCCCCATGTAGCGGTGCTTGGCGCGTTCGGCCACCAGCATCTCGAACCGCGCCTGATTGTCGGCCAAAGTGATGCCGCCGACATGGTGCAGGCCGCAGGACATGCCGGTGATCTTCTCCAGCTCCTTGTAAAGCTGGATGGTGTAGCCTTGCAGCGCCGCCATGTTGGTGTCGCCGTTCAGCGTATGAAAGCCGCCCGCAGCGTGCCAGGTGGAGCCGGAGGTCAGTTCCGACCGTTCGACCAGCATCACATCCGACCAGCCGTATTTGGTCAGGTGATAGAGGACCGAACAGCCGACGACGCCGCCGCCGATGACCAGAACCTGAACATGCGATTTCATCACGTCGTCTCCCAAGGCTGATGCGCCGAGGCGCCGGGTCTGGCCGATGTTTACAGGCCGGGGCGCCGGTTGAGCCAAGATCCGCGACAAAGTGTGTCGTTTTCCATCCGTGGCGATATGGTCCGGTGCGCCGTGGTGGACGGGCGCGGGGGCTTGGTCTAGCACCGTCGAAAAGAGCCGCAGCCTTTTGGGGGATGGTCCGATTCGTATCGCTTTGCCGCTGACGCTTGTCGTCTTCGCCCTTCTCCTTGGTCTTCAGCTTCTGGTGCGGCCGCTGCTGCCCATCGACGAGACACGTTATCTTTCCGTCGCCTGGGAGATGTACCAGTCGGGCGACATCGCGCACCTGACCCGCAACCTCGATCCCTATTCGCACAAGCCGCCGCTTCTTTTCTGGCTCATCAATCTCGTCTGGCTGGTCACCGGGGTCAGCGAGTTCGCGGGCCGGCTGATCGGCCCGGCCTTTGCGCTCGGCGCCGTGGCGCTGACGGCGGGGCTGGCGCGGGTGCTCTGGCCCGCAGATCGCGGCATCGGGCGGCGGGCGGCGCTGATCCTTGCCAGCTTCTCGGTCTTTGCCATCTACGGCAGCGCCACGATGTTCGACGCCATGCTCGCGGTTGCCGTGCTGGCCGGGATCTGGTCGCTCTGGCGTATCGGTCTGGGGGAGGCCGGGGGCTGGGACTGGGTGGTGTTCGGCCTTTCCCTCGCCCTCGGCACCTATGCCAAGGGGCCGGTGATCCTTGTGCATCTGGCGGTGCCTCTGCTCACCATGCGGTTCTGGGCGCCAAACCCGCCCGCGCTGCGCCATATCGCGCGGGGCACGGGGCTGGCGCTTCTGGTGGCGCTGGTGCTCGTCGCCCTTTGGCTGGTGCCGACGCTTCTGACCGCCACTCCGGAATTCCGCGAGGAACTGCTCTGGACCCAATCCGCCGCCCGGGTGGCGGGCGGCCTGGCGCATGACCGGCCCATCTGGTTCCTCGCCGTCCTTCTGCCGATCCTTCTCTTCCCTTGGGCCTGGTCGATCCGGGTCTGGCCAGCCTTCGCAGCCGCCGTGGGCGGCGACGGGGCAGGGCGGCTTTGCCTGATCTGGGCGGCCTCGGGGCTTGTCCTTTTCTCGCTGATTTCCGGCAAGCAGGTGCATTACCTTCTGCCGGAGTTCCCGGCCGCAGCACTTCTCTTCGCCCGCGCCTTCGGCGAGGGGCGGCTGGCGGGCCGCATCCCGCAATTTGCTCCGGCCCTCCTGATCCTCCTCGGCATCGGCCTGCTCGCCGTCGCGGCGGGGATCATCGCACCTTCGGGCGATATCGCGCTTCTTCTCCCGCGCATCGCGGTCGTGGCGGTGGCGCTTCTCGCCTTTGCCGTCGCGGTCATTTCATGGGCCACGCCCGGCATCGGCGGGCCGGCGGTTGCCGGGATGGGGCTGGTCATCGTCCTCCACGCGCTGATCGCCGGCACCGGGCTGCGTCAGGGTTACGAGGGCGGACCCATCGCCGCACGGCTTTCAGCGGCTGAGGCGGGCGGGCTTGCCCTGACCGGGATGCCCTACAATGCCGAGTTCAACTTCATGGCCCGGCTGACCGGGAAGGTCGCAACGCCGGGCACGCCGGAGGAACTGGCGGCCTGGGCCAAGGACCACCCGCAGGGTCTGATCTTCGGCCCGAACGGCAGCTTCGATGCGCCGCCGGAAGCGACGGAGCGCTACAACCGCGTGGAATACGGCTTCTGGCCTGCCTCGGCGCTTACTTCTCCGGAATAAGGCCGCGTGGACTGAAGCGCAGGACGAGAAGAAGCACCAGCCCCATCGTCAAGAGGCGCATATGCGCTGCGCTGTCCTGCAGATGGGTCTTCAGCGCGCCGTCGGCCATGCCCGACGTGAGGAAGTTCATCAGCCCCGGCCCCCATTCCTCGACCTTGACCCAGAGGAACCAGATCAGGAAACCGCCAAGGACCGCGCCCCAGTTGTTGCCCGATCCCCCGACGATCACCATGACCCAGATGAGGAAGGTGAAGCGCAGGGGGTTGTAGGTGCCGGGCGTCAACTGGCTGTCGAGCGTGACCATCATCGCGCCGGCAAGGCCGCAGATGGCCGAGCCGATGATGAAGATCTGCAGATGCCGGCGGGTGACGTTCTTGCCCATCGCCTCGGCCGCCGTCTCATTGTCGCGGATCGCCCGCATCATCCGGCCCCAGGGGCTGTTGAGCGCAAGCTGGGCGCCGATCATGATGATGCCGAGGACAGCGATGAAGAGCGCGGCATAGCAAAGCTTGACCACGACCGTCGAGGCCGTCACCGGGTCCGATCCGAAGCGCGCCGCCCATTCGGCGAAGGCAGGGCTCGCCTGCAGGTCGACCTCATAGGGAACGGGCCGGGGAAGGCCGATGACGTTCTTCACGCCCCGCGCCAGCCAGTCCTCGTTCTTCATGACCGAGATGATGATCTCACCGATGCCTAGCGTGGCAATGGCGAGGTAGTCGGAGCGAAGGCCAAGCGCCGTCTTGCCGATGACCCAGGCAGCGCCAGCAGCGAAAAGCGCGCCCACCGGCCAGGAGAGAAGAACCGGCAGGTTGAGCCCGCCGATGTTTGAATTCGTAGCCGGGTCAAAGGCCTCCACGACATCGACGCCGGGGTCCATGATCGCCCGAAAGAGGAAGAAGCCGCCGATCAGGATGGCGAGGATTGAGGCCACCCGCGCCCGGCCACTTAGCCGGCCATAGGCGAAGATGGCCGCGCCGATCACGCCCGCACCCACAAGAAGCGCGAAGATAATGCGGAAGGCGCCGCCGCCGGTCCAGACCGGCAGCACCGGCGCTGTCGAGACCAGCACCGGCGCGAGGCCGCCCAAAGCCACGAAACCGACGATCCCGACGTTGAAAAGCCCGGCGTAGCCCCACTGCATGTTCACGCCAAGCGCCAGGATCGCCGAGATCAGCCCCATGTTGACGATGCCAAGCGCGGTGTTCCAGCTGCCCATGATCCCTTCAAGGATGATGAGAACCGCGACCACTCCGAAAAGGGCGACGTTGCGCATGTTCACGCTCATACCGATTTCCCCTTGAAAAGACCCGTGGGCTTGAAGAGCAGCACGATGATGAGGATCGCGAAGGACACCGCGAACTTGTAGTCGGTGGACAGAAGCTGGGCGAGGCCGTCAGGCGCCAGGCTTTCCGGCAGCACATAGGTCGCCACCTTCTTCCAGGCATAGGTGAAGGCGACCTCCGAGAAGGCGACGAGGAAGCCGCCGGCAATGGCACCCAGGGGATTGCCAAGCCCGCCGACGATGGCGGCGGCGAAGATCGGCAGCAGAAGCTGGAAGTAGTTGAAGGCCTTGAAGGCCTTGTCGAGCCCGTAAAGCGTGCCGGCGATGGTGGCAAGACCGGCGGCGATGATCCAGGTCACCATCACCACCCGCTCGGGGTTGATGCCGGAGAGAAGCGCCAGATCCTCGTTGTCGGAAAAGGCGCGCATCGACTTGCCGGTCCGGGTCCGGTTGAGGAACCAGAACAGCACCGCCACGACGATCACTGCCGTCACGATGGTGAGGACCTGCGTGGTGCGAAGGGCGAGGCCCTCGGCAAGACCGGTCGCGGCCTTGAAGTCATTGGCATTGATGACGAAACGCTCGCCATCCTCGAAGCGGATCTCCTCGACCCCGATGATGACGCGGGTGATGCCGTTCATCACGAACATCACGCCGAGCGAGACCATGACAAGGATCACCGGCGCCGCCTTCTGCTTGCGGTAGAACCGGTAGACGACCCGGTCAGTGCCAAGGACCAGCGCCGAGGTCAGCGCGATGCCGAAGGGCAGGGCGAGAAGGGCGGTCGGCAGCGGACCGAGCGTGATGCCCATGCCCTGAAACCACCATGTGACGAGGATCACCATCGCCGTGCCGAAGGCCATCGTGTCGCCATGGGCGAAGTTCGAAAACCTGAGGATGCCGTAGATCAGCGTCACCCCGAGCGCGCCGAGCGCCAGTTGCGCGCCGTAAGCCGCGGCGGGGATGAAGACGAAGTTCAGAAGCGCCACGATCGCGTTGAGAAGGTCCATCACGGCGTCGTCTCCCTGCAGATGCCGGCTGTGCTCCGGCTTGCGATGCCGTCCGCGCCGCGCCCGGTGGCAGTGATTTCGGCGCGGCGTTCACCCGACGTCGCCTTGGCGTCCACGGCGATCATCAGCGGCCCGGCATCGAGCATGGCGAAGACCGCGCCAATGCGGGACTCCGCGCCGGGGTTCGTGATGAGGGCGCGATAGTAGAGGTCGCCGACCTTGATCTGCGCCTTGTCGGGAGTGCCGACGACGGAGACCTTTTCACCTGCGAAGTCGCAGGTCATGAGGGTGGCGTCGGGCGCGGCGGCGAGGGCCGGGGTGGCCAAGGCGAGAAGAGCGAGGCACTCTAGGTTACGAAATTCCATTACTCTGCCCTTATGCTGCTGCAGGACAGGAGAGTGCTATCGGTTCCGATGCTTCGCTGCCCTAAACCATTGACCGGTAGCGAGAACATGCGAAACCCTACCGCATCAGAGGCGTTTGGGTCTTTGATCATGATCCTTCCGACGTTCTCCGGGATCAGAAACTGCTCAAAGGCAGAACGAGCCGCTTCAATATCGTCGAAGGACACAACCGAGATCTTCCGGCCCCGCAGACCCTCAAGTACGAACCCTTGCAGCACCGCCTCTACGCGTTTCTTGCCATCAAACCCCCACGTCGACCAAGACGTTTGCCAAGCAAAGAATTCCGCGCGGAGATCAAGCCGGTGGCAGTTGTTATTTTGGCCGCACGCCGCATAGACATCGCATTCGTAGGGCGGTGGGCCTGGCATTTCTATCGCGCTCGATTGGGTTGATACCAGCGATAGGGTGAGCGCAGAGAGTATAGCCTGACAGACACCGCCGCAGTTCGCCGAGATCACGCGCAGGTAGGAAAGCCTCGCCATCTCCTCAGCCCCCAAGGAAGGTGCGGCGGACCTCCGGGTCGGCAAGCAGCGCCTCTCCAGTATCCGTGTAGCGGTTGGCGCCCTGGACGAGGACATAGCCCTTGTCGGCGATCTCGAGCGCTTGCCGCGCGTTCTGTTCGACCATGAGGATCGAGATGCCGGTGCGGGCGACTTCGATGATGCGGTCGAAAAGCTCATCCATGACGATGGGGGAAACCCCCGCCGTCGGCTCGTCGAGCATCAAAAGCTTCGGCTGGGTCATCAGCGCCCGCCCGACGGCGACCTGCTGCCGCTGGCCGCCCGACAATTCCCCCGCCGGCTGGCGGCGCTTTTCCTTCAGGATCGGGAACAGGTGGTAGACCTGCTCCATCGTCTGGCGGAAATCGTCGCGGCGGATGAAAGCCCCCATTTCGAGGTTTTCCTCGACCGACATGGAGCCGAAGACGTTGTTGACCTGCGGCACGAAGCCCATGCCCTTGGCGACGCGGTCCTGCGGCGACAGTTGGGTGATGTCCTCGCCGTCAAGCTTCACATGGCCGCCGCGCAGTTTCAGCATGCCGAAGACCGCCTTCATCGCGGTCGACTTGCCGGCGCCGTT
>DJUV01000289.1 GCA_002440625.1 Rhodobacteraceae bacterium UBA6273
TTCCCTATGCCCACGATGCGCTTGCCGCGCTCGGCATGTCGAAGGAAACCCTCGAATATCACCATGACCTGCACCACAAGGCCTATGTCGATAACGGCAACAAGCTGATTGCCGGGACCGAGTGGGAGAATAAGTCGGTCGAGGATATCGTGCGCGGCACCTATGCCGCCGGCGCCGTCGCCCAGAACGGCATCTTCAATAACGCCAGCCAGCATTGGAACCATACCGAGTTCTGGAAGATGATGGGTCCGGGCGAGAAGAAGATGCCGGCCGCTCTGGAAAAGGCGATCACCGAAAGCTTCGGTTCGGTCCAGAAGTTCAAGGACGACTTCGCCGCCGCCGGTGCCGGCCAGTTCGGTTCGGGCTGGGCCTGGCTCGTGAAAGACAAGGATGGCTCGCTGAAGGTCACGAAGACCGAAAACGGCGTGAACCCGCTCTGCTTCGGCCAAACGGCACTTCTCGGCTGCGACGTGTGGGAGCACAGCTACTACATCGACTTCCGCAACAAGCGCCCGGCCTACCTGACCAACTTCCTTGAGAAGCTCGTGAACTGGGAAAACGTCGCCTCGCGCCTCTGACCTTGATCTCACGGCGCAAGTTTCTGCGGGGCCTGCTGGGAACATTCCTGGCAGGCCTTTTTACTGCCACCTACGGATTTGTCATCGAACCCGCGCTGCGGCTGAAGGTGAAGCGCTGGCGGATTGAGCCGCCGCTCTGGACCGGCGGGGCGCTGAAGATCGCGGTGCTGGCGGATCTTCACATGGGCGAGCCGACCGTCAGCCTTGCGAGGCTAAGGCGGATCGTGGCGCGGACGAATGCGCTTGGCGCAGACATCATCCTTGTCCTCGGCGATCTTGAGGCCGGGCACAGGTTCGTGACGCGCAAGGTTCCGATGAAGGATACGGCTGAAGTTCTCGCCGGGCTGGAAGCGCCGCTTGGTCGCTATGCGATCCTTGGCAACCATGACTGGTGGCACGACCGCGCGGCGCAAGCGCGGGGCGGCGGGCCGAACCGGATAGGCGAGATTCTGGCGGCCGCTGGAGTGCCGGTCCTGCAGAACCGGGCGATTAAGCTTGGGACCGGGGCAGGGGCCTTCTGGCTTGCGGGGCTTGATGACCAGCTGGCGATCGGCATTGGCCCCGGCAGGTTCCGCGGCCTCGATGACCTTCCCGGCACTTTGGCCGGGATCACCGACGACGCGCCCGTTATCCTCATGGCGCATGAGCCGGATATCTTCCCGAAAGTTCCCGACCGGGTGGCCGTGACGCTTTCCGGGCATACCCACGGCGGGCAGCTAAGGCTCTTTGGTTGGTCGCCGGTGGTGCCTTCGGCCTATGGCAACCGCTTCGCCTATGGCCATGTGCGCGAGGGCAAGCGTGACCTTGTGGTGTCGGGCGGGATCGGCTGTTCGATCCTGCCGTTCCGCCTTGGCGTGGTGCCGGAGATCACCCTTGTCGAAATAGGTCCGCCGACATGAAGCGGCAGGATGGGGCGCCCTGAACGGGCGCCCCGGTTTTTCGGTCACGGCAGCTCGAGGCAGAAGCCTTCGATATCCGCGTCGTACCAGTTCCCGCCGCCCGAGTTCACGATGGTGCGGTCGTTGCAGTCGATGCGGATGTTGTAGCCGCAGGGCTTCATGCCGGTCGTATCAAGCTCCCACTGGCCGCTGGCGCCCGACGTGGTCAGCCGCAGGGGGTAGCCGAGGCCGTTCGAGGCGCTCGGTCCCGGCAGGAGCGGCGGCAAGGGTGCTGCCGGGATCACCGAGGTGATCGCCAGAAGCCCGCCCGCCGCCGGGCCGGAGGGCGTGACCGAGATGGTCAAGCCGCCGGCATGGGCGTCCGACATGCTGTAGGTGCCGACAAGAACCTCACCGACCTTGAACTTCGAACAGTTGCCGCCGCCGCTGGTGATGGTGACATCGGCCACCGGCGCGCTGTTGTCGACGAAGAAGGCCTCGACCGCGCTGGTGGCAAGGATCACCGAGGTTCCGGCTTCGCGGACCTGCATGTAGACCGTGTGCAAGCCCTCTTCGGTGGCCTGGAAGACGTAGAGAAGGCTCTCCGCCACGCTCTTGAACACCACCGGCCCGGCCTGCGGCACATAGGTGAACCAGTCCCCCGCCGCGATCTGCGACTGCGAAGAGAAGGTTACCGAACTGCCGATGACCGTGGTGACGGAGATGCCGAAGGTCTTGGTCTGGGCCTTGGCCACCGCGTCCGACGGCGCCTTGACCATGACCCGGTATTGCAGGCTGAGGTTGGCAGGGTTGGCGATGATCCCCGACATGGTGATGACGCCGCCGAAAGGCGCATCCTGCGCCGAGAAGGTGCCGCCGACCGAAGCGCCGTTGGCAAAGCCTGCGCCGTCGATCTGCGCCACCGGCATCCGGCCGATCGCCTCGAGCACCGGCGTCGTCTGGCCGGGAATGACGCCCTTTGGCCACGGCCTGACCTCGATCCAGCAATCCTCGCGGTCGCCCCAGACCGGAATGTAATCGGCGTCGTTGGGTGCGGGAGGCACGGCCCAGCTCAGGATGCCGCGGATGCGGGCGCGTCCCGTCTTGCACCATTCCTGCCGGTGCTTGTCGAGGTTGACGGGAAGAGAGGCCTGATACCAGAGCCCGCCCCTTGGCACACCCACGTCATGGACATCAACGAAGGTGGTGCCCTGATATTCCCAGCCTGCGCCGAAATCGAGGTAGAAGGCGATGTATTCGCGCGAGCCTTGCGTGCAGAGCCCGCCCGAATAGCCGTTCGGCCGTTTCACCTGCACGATGCCGTGCAGAAGGTTCTGATCGCGGTCGAGCCCGACGCAGCGCAGTTCCTCGTAGCCGGTATTGAAGTCGGGGGCGAAGATGATGTCGCCGATCTTGTCGATGTCGATCTCGAACTGTTTCCAGGGCTTCAGCGCCGCGAGGTCGGCGGGGGCTTCGGGATTGGCAGCCATCGAGGCGAGCATCGGGTAGACGAGGCGCGCCACATGCGCGGTGTCGCCCCGGTCCTTCTTGCCGATCTGATGGCTGAGGGGCGCGATCGGTTTCGGCGCCGGGCCGGCGGTATCGATCAGGCCGGTCAGTTTGGCCAGAAGCTCGGGGTTGATCTTCTGGATGCCCTCGATGTCCATCTTGTCGAGGATCAGGCAGAGCCAGGGGCTGCGCGGCTCGATCTGGATGTCACGCTCAAGCCGGTTGCCCCAGATCGGCGACCAGTTCGGCTGGTTCGCGGGGGGCGCTGCGTTCCACGACAGGATGGCGCGCACCGTGGGCAGCACCGGCTTGTCACCGCAGCAGCTCTTGCGACGCGGCTTGATCTTGACCGAAACCGCATAGCAGAGCGGATCGGTGAAGCCGAGGTCGTGGATCTCGAAGCTGGCCGATCCGTGATCGACCCAGCTTCCGTCGCCGTAGTCGAGGTAGAAGCGCACGTATTCGCGCGACCCCGGCGTGCAGGGACCGCCCATGTAGCCCGCGCTCAGCTTGATCCGCACGATGGCGGTCAGGATCTCGGTATCGGGGTTGTAGCCGAGGCAGGTCAGTTCCTCATAGGTCGTGTCGCCGACCTTGATGAAAACCGGCTCGGGCAGGTTCTTCAGGTCAAGGTCCTTGAGATTGCCGAAGAAGTTGGGGTTTTGCTGAAGCCTGAGGCGCATGGATGTGCGCAAGGCAACGTCGTCCTTCAGGTCCGCCATGGCGACCCTCCAAAAATGCTGGTTGAAATGAAATCGTTGAAACGCCTTGGGTCACAACATCCCAAGGTAATTCACAATGACGCAGTTACGCCCAAAAGTTGAGTAGCGGATTCCTTACCCTACGGCAGGTGCCGCCAGCAGCGCCTTTTCCAGCGCGTCAACATCGGCCGCCACAGTGAAATATCCGGCGAGCGAGGCTTCGGCGAAACCTTCGGTGACGATGCTGTCGATCATCGCGAGGACCGGATCCCAGTAGCCTTCAATGTTCAAAAAGACGATCGGCTTTTCGTGCAGGCCAAGCTGGCGCCAGGTCAGGATTTCAAAGAATTCGTCCAGCGATCCGCCGCCGCCGGGCAGGACGACGAAGGCATCGGAATTCATGAACATGACCTTCTTGCGCTCATGCATCGTCTCGGTGACGACGAAAGTGGAAAGGTCGCGCTTGCCGACTTCGCGGTTGAGAAGGTGTACGGGGATCACGCCGAAGGTCTCGGCGCCTGCGGCTTGCGCGCTGCGGGCGACCTCGCCCATCAGGCCGACGTCGCCCGCGCCATAGACCAGCCGCCAGCCGTTCTTGGCCAGCATCTCTCCGGTTGCCCGCGCGGCCTCGGCATAGGCGGGACGGTTGCCGGCGCGCGAGCCGCAAAAGACACAGACGGAGGCTTTCTTCGGTAACATGCTCGACCTCTCACACGGGTTTCTTTGACCCCTGATAGCGGCGTTGCTATGGTCGCTCAAGCGCGACGGGGACAAGGCGCGGCTGGGGGATGTTCATGGCGGATGGCAAGGAGGCTGCGGCGGCAGCCGGCAGCGGATTGAAATGGGGCCTCGGTGCGGCGGCGGGTGCTGCCGTTGCGGTGGCCGGCTGGTACTTTGGATTCCGGCCCGCGCCGGAGCCTGCGGTGGAGCCGGCGGCAGCAGTTTCCGAGGCTGCGGCCCCCGTTGCCGAAGCCCCGGTGGCAGAGGCACCAGCCGCGACGCCCGATCCCATCGTCCCTGCCGAAGAGCCAGAAGCCGTGGCAAGTGCCGCGCCCGCGCCTGCGGCGACCGAAGCACCCGCCCCTGATGCGACGGCAAGCGCGGATACGCCCGAGCCTGCGGCAGCCGCCCCGTTGGCTGAGGCGCCGGCCCCGTCTCCGCCCAGCTTCGATACCGTCCGCGTCGATGCCAATGGCAGTGTCCTTGTCGCCGGGCGGGCAGAGGCGGGCGCTCTCCTGAAACTCATGCTTGACGGTGCCGAGGTGTCGCGGGCGACCGCCGATGCCTCCGGCGCCTTCGCCACCTTCTTCGACATTCCGCCAAGCGACCAGCCGCGGAGTCTGTCGCTGATCCGTCTTCTGCCGGATGGCGGCGAGGTTCTGGCCGAAGCGACGATCCTGATCGCGCCCTTCGCCGCCCCGGAACCGCCCGTCGTGGTGGCTGAAGGGCAAGCGACGGCTGCGCCCGAAGCGACCGCCCCGGCGGCTGCGCCCGCTGAGGCGCCCGAGGTGCTGATCGCGGACGCCACTGGCGTGCGCAAACAGACCGCGTCCGAATCCCTCGCAGCCATCGTGATCGACACCATCGGCTACAGCGCCTCGGGCGAGGTCAGCATTGCCGGGCGCGGGACGGCGGGAAGCTTTGCCCGCATCTATCTCGACAACAAGTCGCTGGCGGAAGTCGGCATCGCCGAAACCGGCGCCTGGTCGGCGGACCTCGCCGGGATAGCTGCCGGGGTCTATACGCTCCGCGTCGATCAGGTTGATGGCGATGGCAAGGTAACGTCCCGCTTCGAGACGCCCTTCCAGCGCGAGGAACCGGAAACCGTCGCAGCGGCGCTGGCGCCCGCACCGGCCGCCGCGCCCACGGCAACCGAAGCGCCTGCGGCAGGCGAAGAGGCAGCCGCACCGGCTCCGACCGAACCAGTTGCAACCGCCGCAGCGCCCGAACCTGCCGCCGCCGCACCTGCCGAGGGGCAGCCCGCGCCGGTCAAGGCGGGCATCGTCACCGTTCAGCCGGGCTTTTCGCTCTGGCGCATTGCGCGGGAAAACTACGGCGACGGCGTGCTTTACGTGAAGGTGTTCGAGGCCAACAAGGACCAGATCCGCGACCCGGACCTGATCTATCCCGGTCAGATATTCACCGTTCCTGCGCCGTGATCCGGTGGGCGCAGCAGGCCGAAACCTTGGGATCGTCGCGGCAGCAATCCTGAAGGAGATAGGCGATCAACCCACCCATAGCGCCATGATCGACCGAATAGAAGACATTGCGGGATTCCCGCCGCGCCTTCACCAGCCCGGCCTGTTCAAGGGCGGAGAGATGGAACGACAGCCGCGACGCCGACATGCCGAAATCCCCGGCGATCTGCCCGGCGGGAAGCCCGGCATCGCCGCGCGTGATGAGCTGGCGGATAAGGGCCAGCCGCGTCTCGTTGGCGAGCGCGGACAAGGCGGCGAGGGCTTTACTCTGCTCCATGCTTCAACTACTCATGAATCGTTGAATTAACTCTTGATACCCCGCCACGCCCCGGCGATCAAGCGCCGGGCCGGCATGGGTTCCGCAACCGCATGAGGATCAGATGGCGGCGAAGGAAGGCTGGCGGCGCAGCTTCAGGACGATGGAGCGGGTCGCGCCCTATCTCTGGCCGGCAGACGAAAGCTGGGTCAAGCGCCGGGTGGTGCTGTCGCTTCTGGCGCTGGTTGTCGCCAAGGTCGTCTCGGTCACGACGCCGTTCTTCTACAAGGCAGCCGTCGACATGCTGAGCGGCGAGGCGCGCGACGACGGCTGGCTTCTGGCCTTCGGTGCCATCGGGCTGACGGTGGCCTACGGCCTCGCCCGGCTCGGCGCGACCGGCTTCAACGAATTGCGCGACGTGATCTTCGTCCGCGTCGGGCAAAGGGCGCTGAGGAAGCTGGCGCTGGAGACCTTCACCCATATCCACCGCCTGTCGATGCGCTACCACATCACCCGCAAGACCGGCGGCCTCAGCCGGATCATCGAGCGCGGGGTGAAGGGCGTCGAGTTCCTCTTGCGCTTCATGCTCCTCTCGATCGGGCCGCTGATCCTTGAACTGACCATGGTCACGGTGATCTTCGCGCTGATGTTCGACTGGCGCTATGCGGTCGTGGTTCTGGTGACGATTGCGCTTTACGTGACCTTCACCTTCAAGGTCACCGAATGGCGGGTGAAGATCCGCCGCAAGATGAACGAACAGGACACGGATGCGAACCAGAAGGCGATCGACAGCCTCCTGAATTTCGAAACCGTCAAGTATTTCGGCGCCGAGGCGCGCGAAGCTGGCCGCTATGATGAGGCGATGCAGGGCTATGAGGCGGCGGCGGTCAAGACCGGCCAATCCTTGAGTTTCCTCAATTTCGGCCAGTCCTTCATCATTACGACCGGACTTGTCATCGTCATGGTGATGGCCGCCTTCGGGGTGCAGGCTAAGGTGCTGACTGTCGGCGATTTCGTCATGGTCAACGCCTACATGATCCAGATCACAATGCCCTTGAACTTCCTCGGCACGGTCTACCGTGAAATCCGCCAGGCGCTCGTGGACATGGGCGAGATGTTCGACCTTCTCGACCAGCCCGCCGAGATCAACGACAAACCGGGTGCGCCGGATCTGAAAGTCGCCGGCGGCGGGGTCGAACTCGACAATGTCCGCTTCGCCTATGAGGCGGCGCGCCCGATCCTGCGCGGCATCAGCCTGAAGGTGGCGCCGGGGGAAACCGTCGCCATCGTCGGCCCATCCGGTTCCGGCAAATCGACCATCGGGCGGCTTCTCTTCCGCTTTTACGACGTGACCGGCGGCGCTCTCCGGATCGACGGGCAGGACCTGCGCGACGTGACACAGGATTCGCTTCACGCCCAGATCGGGGTGGTGCCGCAGGATACTGTGCTTTTCAACGACACGGTCCGCTACAACATCGCCTATGGCCGGCCCGAGGCGGGCGAGGATGAGCTTGTCGCCGCCGCCAGAGCCGCGAAAATCCACGATTTCATCATGTCGCTGCCGGAAGGCTACGAAACCAAGGTCGGCGAACGCGGCCTGAAGCTTTCGGGCGGCGAGAAGCAGCGCGTGGGGATTGCCCGGACGCTTCTGAAGAACCCGCCGATCCTGCTTCTGGACGAGGCGACATCCGCGCTCGACACCCAGACGGAACGCGACATTCAGGACAGCCTGAAGCGGATGGGCGAGGGGCGCACCGTCATCACCATCGCCCACCGGCTCTCCACCATCGCAGATGCCGACCGCATCGTCGTTCTGGAAAAGGGCGAGATCGTCGAGGAAGGCCGCCACGAGGCGCTTCTGGCGCGCGGCGGGCGCTATGCCGCCATGTGGGAACGCCAATCCGCCGAGGAGAGCGAGACCGACGCCGGCGCGGCAGAAGGCGAAGCCGACGATCAAGGCTGGGTCGGGTTCCGTTCGCTGCCGGTCGGCTGAGGCGCGGCCCGCTTCGGGGTGCGACGGCGGCCGGAGGTGTGGCCTCTGGCGGCTGGCTCGCATGATCCGCGCCGCCCGCGTGACGTGGCGCCATCAGATAGCCCCGAACCTGACACAGATACGCCGCGCTTCCGCGCGAACCATTAAAGATAATTGCAAAAGGCCGGACAAGCATGTCAGGGGCATTCAGGTTCAGCGTTCTCTACCTGGTTTGTGCGGTTGCGCTTATGGCGGATCTGACGAAGGCGCCCGCCGCCATGATGGCGCTCCTGATCGATATCGCAAAGATATTCTCGAACCTGATGTATGGCAGGCTGGGCTGGCTCACTCCGCCGCTGCTGCTGATCGTCGTGCTTTGGGTCGGACCGAAGGCCTGTTTCAACCGACTTGGCTCCGTTGCCCTGATGGTGGCATTGTCCATCTTCCTGCAGATCGGCTTCGTCTTCGCCAAAAGCGCAATCCCCGAACTGGTACCGTTCTACGCCGATCCCTTCCTTGCCCGGATGGATCGCGCGCTGTTTTTCGGTCGCGACGGTTGGGAGGTGACCCATGCTCTTGTCGGGCAGGGATTTTCCGGGCTTTTCTCCATGCTCTACATGCCGGTATGGTCGGTTCTGGCACTCGGATTCCCGATCCTCATTGCCCTCACCGACCCCGACAGGGCGCGGGTGGGGCGTTACGCCTGGCTATTCGTCCTGGCCTGGTTTGTCGTCGGCAACGTTCTGGCCACGCTCGGCTCTTCCGTGGGCCCGATCTACTACGACCGACTGCTCGCATCCGAGCGCTTCGCCGACCTTTCCGTCGCGCTGCAACAGTCCGGCCTCGCCGCGAGCGCCCTGGGTCTCCTTCAGGATCAGATCTGGGCCGGGAGCAATGATGCGACGCTCCCCTTGTCCCTGATCTCGGCCTTTCCATCGGTTCATGTCGCCGTTGCGACCGTCGCGGCGCTTTACCTCAAGGAACGCGCGCCGCGTCTCGCGCCGGTCGGCTACGCTTTCCTCGGCGTCATCGCCTTCATCTCGGTCTATTCCGGCTATCACTATGCGACCTGCGCAATCGCCGGTTGGGCGGTCGTTGTCGCCTTGGGCAAGGCGCTGAAGCGGTGGATGCCCGGAATGGATGCGGGGGCCGTTCCGCTGTCGGCGTGGCCGCTGGCAGCGCCGGGCATTCGACAGTCGCGCGCCGACCGCCTGACATAGGCGGGGTGACCGACTTGCCAGAGGCGGTCCGCGAAACCTCGGCCGGCAATGCCGCCTGCACGGGCTTGGCAAGCCCGCGCCATCCCGTGTAAGACGGGGCCGACAGCGAGGGCCGCCAGAGAACGGCCCGCCGGGGTGGGAGAGGCGCGTGAGCGAGACCGACAGTTTCATCGACGAAGTGACCGAAGAGCTGCGCCGCGACAAGCAATTCGCGACCTTCCGCAAGTACGGCTGGATCGGCGGCGTGGTTGTCGCCCTGATCGTCGGCGGTGCCGCCTATATCGAATGGCAGAAATCGAAGGCAGAGGCCGAGGCGCAGGGTTTCGGCAACGCGATCCTTTCCGCGCTTGAAACTGAGGATGCGGCCGCACGTGTCGCAGCACTTGAGGCGATCTCTCCTTCCGGGGCCTTCGGTGACAAGGCAACGCGCGCCGCACTTCTGGAGTTCATTTCCGCCGATGAGGCGCTCCGCGCCGGCGATACCGCGGGCGCAACGGCGCGGCTCGCCGAGATCGCCGCGACGGAAGGGCTCGATGTCGCCTACCGGGACATGGCGAAGCTGAAGTGGCTGGCGGCCGCGGGCGCATCGGTCGATGCCGCCGAACGGGACGCGACGCTCGCCGATCTTGCCACGCCGGGCCGGCCCTACCGGGTGCTCGCGCTTGAACAGCAGGCGCTGGTCCTGGTCGCGGCGGAAAAGAAGGACGAAGCGGTGACAGCGCTGAAGGCGCTTCTGCAGGAAGCGGATGTGCCACCAGGCTTGCGCCGTCGCGCGACACAGTTGATTGTGGCGCTCGGCGGTGAGCCGGACGCGGCGTGACGGTCCGGAAAAGCAAGGATAACGGGAAAGGGCGGGCGGTGTCGGTAAACTATTCCATCGGGTTCGGAACGCTGGCCATCGTTGCCGCCTTGTCCGGGTGCTCGCAGAAGGAAACCATCCTTCAGGGGCTGCGGCAGGACCCCCAGACCGCGGTGATCGGGCAGGAGCCCGATCCGAATGCGCTGGCCCCCGTCCCTGATGTGGCCCAGCCGATCAGCCTGCCTGCCGCGCGCGTCAACGGCGAATGGACCCATCGCGGCGGCACCGCGACGCATGACATCGGCAACGTCGCGCTGAACGGCGCGCTGACCCCGATCTGGCAGGCGAAGATCGGCGCAGCCGCAGGGCGCAAGCACCGGATCACCGCCGACCCGGTGATTTCGGGCGGGCGTGTTTTCACCATCGACAGCCGGGCGCTCGTCTCCGCGACCGGCACCAATGGCGCGACGCTGTGGCAGACCGACCTCACCCCGGCCTCCGACCGGGCCGACGATGCCTCGGGCGGCGGCCTAGCCATCGGCGGCGGCCTTGTCTTCGCGACCACCGGCTTTGGTGAGCTGGTGGCGCTCGATCCCGCAAGTGGCGGGGTTGCCTGGCGCCAGAAGTTCGACGCAGCCCCTGCCGGAGCGCCGGCCTTCGCCGATGGCCGCGTCTACGTGACGGCCCGCGACGGATCGGCCTGGAGCCTTTCGGCCACCGATGGCAAGATCCTCTGGACGCTGCCCGGATCGCCGGGATCGGGCGTCACCGGCGGCACCTCGCCGGCGGTGGACGGCCGCCAGGTTATCTTCCCTTTCTCGACCGGCCTCATGGTGTCCGCCGACAAGGAAAAGGGCGATGGCCTCTGGACCACCTTTGTCTCCGGCGAGCGGCAGGGCCGCGCCTATGCCTCGGTGCGTGACATCACCGGCGACCCGGTGATTGCCGGCGGCACCGTCTATGCCGCGAGTTCCGCCGGCCGCATCATCGCGGTCAACGCCGATTCCGGGGCGCGGCTCTGGTCGGCGGGCGAGGGCGCGGTCAGCCCGGCTCTGGTGGCGGGCGGCGCGGTCTTCGTCGTCAATGACGAGAACCAGCTGGTGCGGCTGAACGCCGGTACCGGCGAAGTGGTATGGCGCATCGACCTGCCCTATTACCTCAAGGACAAGCTCGCGAAGCGCAAGCAGATCCACGCCTATTACGGACCGATCCTCGCCGGTGGCCGGCTTGTCGTCGCCTCTTCGGCGGGCGTGGTGCAGAGCTTCGATCCGGCATCGGGGCGGCTCGTCGGCTCGGCAGAGCTTCCGGGCGGCGCTGCAAGCGGCCCTGCGGTGGCGGGCGGCGTCCTCTACGTCGTCTCGACGCGCGGCCAGCTTGTGGCTTTCCGCTAGCGGGAAGAGCGTGTAAAGGGGCGGCTTCGACCTTTCAGGATCAGGCCCCAAGGATCAGCCCCATGAGCTTCACCCTCGCCATTGTCGGGCGCCCCAATGTCGGTAAGTCGACCCTTTTCAACCGGCTCGTCGGCCGGAAGCTTGCGCTTGTCGATGACCAGCCGGGCGTCACGCGCGACCTGCGCGAGGGCGAGGCGCGGCTGGGCGACCTCAGGTTCATCGCCATCGACAGCGCCGGCCTTGAGGATGTGACCGACGACAGCCTGCAGGGCCGGATGCGGCGGCTGACCGAACGCGCCGTAGGGATGGCCGACATCTGCCTTTTCGTGATCGACGCCCGCGCCGGCGTGACCGCGCAGGACCGCACCTTCGCCGACATCCTCAGGAAGAAGAACGCCCATGTGATCGTCGCCGCCAACAAGGCCGAAGGCAACGCCGGCGAATCCGGCTTCCTTGAGGCCTATTCTCTGGGCCTGGGTGAGCCCGTCCGCATTTCCGCCGAACATGGCGAGGGGCTGGACGAGCTTTACCACGTCATCCGCCCCCATGCCGAAGCGCTTGAGGCGAAAGCCGCGCTCGATGCGCCGGAGGTCGATGTCGAGGTGTCGGACGAGGACGCCGATGAGGGGCCGCGCAAGCCCACCCGCGAAAAGCCCCTGCAGATCGCGGTGATCGGCCGGCCCAACGCCGGTAAATCGACGCTCATCAACAAGATCATCGGCGAGGAACGGCTTCTGACCGGGCCGGAAGCCGGGATCACCCGCGATGCCATCTCGGTCAGCGCCGACTACATGGGCACGCCGATCCGCATCTTCGACACGGCGGGCATGCGCAAACGCGCGAAGATTTCCGACAAGCTTGAAAAGCTCTCGGTGTCCGACGGTCTGCGCGCCGTCCGCTTCGCCGAAGTTGTAGTGGTGCTGCTGGACGTCGATATTCCCTTCGAGCAGCAGGACCTCAGGATCGCCGATTTCGCCGAGACCGAGGGCCGCGCCGTGGTCGTCGCCGCCAACAAATGGGACCTCGAAGAAGAGAAGACCGAGAAGCTGAAGGAACTGCGCGAGGCTTTCGAGCGGCTTTTACCGCAACTCCGGGGCGCGCCCCTCGTCACCGTCTCGGCCAAGACCGGCAAGGGGCTCGACCGGCTTCATGCCGCGATAATGAAGGCCTATGACGTCTGGAACCGCCGGGTGACGACGGCGAAGCTGAACCAGTGGCTGGGCGCCATGACCGAGGCGCACCCGCCACCGGCGCCGGGCGGGCGGCGGATCAAGCTGAAATACATGACGCAAGCCAAGACCCGGCCGCCGGCCTTCGTGGTCAAGTGCAACCACGCGGACCTCTTGCCGGAAAGCTATTCGCGCTATCTTGTCAATGGCTTGCGCGCCGACTTTGACATGCCGGGCACGCCGATCCGGCTGATGTTCCGCGATCAGGGCGAGAGCAATCCGTTCAAGGACCGGAAGTTCCACACGCCGTCACGGCTCAGGAAGCACCGCGGCAAGCAGGTCGACAAGAGCTGATCTCTTTCATCTTGCCTTAAATACCTCGGGGTCCGGGGCAGCGCCCCGGACGCCTCAGACCAGCACGCCCTCCGCCGTCAGCCGGGTCTTGCCACCAAGCCAGGGGTGGAGCGCCTTAGGCAGGTCGACCGAGCCGTCCGCCTGCTGGCCGTTCTCCAGCACCGCGATCAGGCAGCGCCCGACGGCAAGGCCCGATCCGTTCAGCGTATGCACGAACTCGGGCTTGCCGCCGGCGGGCCGGTAGCGGGCGTTCATCCGCCGGGCCTGGAAATCGCCGCAGACCGAGACCGAGGAGATTTCGCGGTAGGTGTTCTGCCCCGGCAGCCAGACTTCAAGGTCATGGGTCTTCCGCGCGCCAAAGCCCATGTCGCCGGTGCAAAGGACCAGGGTGCGGTAGGGCAGGCCCAGCCGCTCCAGCACGGCTTCCGCGCATTTCGTCATGCGTTCGTGTTCGTCGAGCGAGGTTTCGGGCGTCGTCACCGACACCATCTCGACCTTCTCGAACTGGTGC
>DJUV01000290.1 GCA_002440625.1 Rhodobacteraceae bacterium UBA6273
GGCGGCCAGCGCCAGCGCCTGTCGATCGCGCGGGCGATCCTCCGGCGGGGTGAGATCCTGCTTCTCGACGAGGCGACGAGTGCGCTTGACGCCACTTCGGAAGCCTATGTGAAGGACGCCTTGAAGACCCTCACCGAAGGTGTCACGACCATCGTCATCGCCCACCGGCTTTCGACCATCATCGAGGCCGACCGGATCGTCGTGATGGATCAGGGCCGGATCGTCGAATCCGGCACTGCGGCAGAGCTTCTGCAGGCGGACGGCATGTTCCGCGACCTCTTCCAGAAGCAGTTCGGCGGAGCGGAGCTTGTGGGTCTGCCGGGGGCCGAGGAATAATCCCGCAGCGTCACACCCCGTCGTCGAAGGGAATGAAGCTTTCCGCGCTCGACCGCCGCCAGCGCTTCAGATAGCCGAAACGCTCGTCATCCTCGCGCAGAAGGAACCCGACCGGCATGTAGGGAAAGACATCCTCGCCCGTCACCATGTCGCGGTCGTTCTCACGCATCATCAGGTGGTGTGGCAGGAAGCCGCTCGGGTGGGTCAGGCCGGCGGCGCCGGTCATGTCGCCCAAGGCCTTCATCGTGTTCTTGTGGAAATTGTAGACCCGCTCGGCCTTGTCGGGCACAACAAGCGCGCGGTAGCGCTGCGGGTCCTGGGTGGTGACGCCGGTCGGGCAGTGGTTGGTGTGGCAGGCTTGGGCCTGGATGCAGCCGATGGCGAACATGAATCCGCGCGCGGAATTGGCCCAGTCGGCGCCCAAGGCCAGCGCCTTGGCGATGTCGAAGGAATGGATCAGCTTGGCCGAGGCGCCGATCCGGATCTGTTCCCTCAGGCCCGCGCCCCGCAGCGTGTTGTGGGCGAAGGTCAGCCCCTCGACCAGCGGCATCCCCATGTGGTTGGCGAATTCGAGGGGGGCGGCGCCGGTGCCGCCTTCCTTGCCATCGACAACGATGAAATCCGGGGTGGTCCCGGTTTCCAGCATCGCCTTGACGATGCACATGAACTCACGCCGGTGGCCGATGCAAAGCTTGAACCCGATGGGCTTGCCTTTGGCCAGCTCGCGCAGGCGCTGGATGAACTCCATCATCTCGATTGGCGTGGTGAAGGCGGAATGCGAGGCGGGGGACACGCAGTCCTGCCCCATCGGCACGCCGCGCGCCTCGGCGATTTCCTCACTGATCTTCGCTGCCGGCAGGACGCCGCCCTGACCGGGCTTGGCGCCCTGGCTCAGCTTCACCTCGATCATCTTCACCTGATCCCAGGCGGCGACCTCGGCGAACTTCTCGGCACTGAACGATCCATCGTCGTTGCGGCATCCGAAATAGCCCGACCCGACCTCGAACACGATGTCGCCGCCGCCCTGGCGGTGATAGCGGCTGATGCCGCCCTCGCCGCTGTCATGGTAGAACTTGCCCATCTTGGCGCCGGTGTTGAGCGCAAGGATGGCATTGGCCGAAAGCGCGCCAAAGCTCATCGCCGAGATGTTGTAGATCGAGGCGTCATAGGGCTGGGTGCAGGCCGGTCCGCCGATCAGCACGCGGAAATCGTGGTTCTCGATCTTCCTCGGACGGATCGAATGTGTCAGCCACTGGTAGCCGCCGTCATAGACCCGCTTCTTGGTGCCGAAGGGACGCTTGTCCTCGACGTTCTTGGCGCGCTGGTAGACGATGGCGCGGGCTTCGCGCGAGAAGGGGACTTCCTCCTCGTCCGACTCGATCAGGTACTGGCGGATCTCCGGACGGATCAGTTCGAAGAAATAGCGGATATGGCCCAGCACCGGATAGTTGCGCAGGACGGCGTGGTTGGACTGGGTGAGGTCGCGGAACCCCATGAACACCAGAAGGCCGAAAAGCACCGCCGGCAGCAGGTACCAGGCCGACCAGTAGACGCCGATGAGCGACAAGAGGCAAAGCGCGATGCAAATAACGAACGGTGAAAACCGCAGGTAGGCGTTGAACATGTCATCTCCCTGGCCGGCGCCGCTTCGGCGGCTTCCTGTTCTGCCGCCCTGTTTCGCCCAGAATGCGGGCCGTCCGCAATGGCTAGTCATAGCCGCCATGCATATTCCGCAGGGCTTGCCAGCGGGTTTTCGTTGAATAGTAAGCAGGCTTATATTATGTGACGCTTATGAAATGCGAAAACACCAACACCCTCGGCTTTCTCCTCCATGACGCGACGCGGCTGATCCGGCGCCGGTTCGAGTTGCGCGGCCAGGCATTCGGCCTCTCGTCGGCGCAATGGCGGCTTCTGGTGCATCTCGTCCGCGAAGGTTCGGCCTCGCAGGCGCGGATTGCCGAGCTGCTGGAGATCGAGCCGATCAGCGTTTCGCGACTGGTCGACCGGATGGAGCAGGCGGGCTGGGTCGAACGCGGAACCGATCCGAACGACCGCCGCGTCCGGCTTCTTCGCCCAAGCGAACGGGCGGTCGGCGCCTTCGCCGAGGTCAAGGCGGTCGCGGGCGAGATCTACGAACAGGCGCTTGAAGGGCTCAGCGCAGAGGAACGGGAAATTCTGATGCGCGGCCTTGCACTGGTGACGGCAAACCTGACCAAGACGGAATGCGCGGAAGCGGAGCAGGCGGATATGAAGGGGTCGGCAGCATGAATGCGATCACAAGCAAGAGGGCAGCGGAAGCAGGCGCAGCACCGGCGGTCACGCTTGATCCGCCACCTGTCGCGGCGCCGAAACGCAACCTCAGGCGTCTTGCACTGATGCTGTCGCTGCCTGTCCTTCTCGCGGCTGGGGGCGGATATGTCTGGCTCACCGGCGGGCGCTATGAGACGACCGAGAACGCGAGCCTGCAGCAGGGCAGGGTGTCTGTCAGCGCCGCCGTCGAAGGCCGCGTGACCGAAGTGATGGTGCGTGACGACATGGTGGTGAAGGCGGGCGATCCTCTGTTCCAGATCGACCCGCGGCCCTTCCGGATCGCGCTCGATCAGGCCGATGCAGCCCTTGCCTCCGCGCGGCTCAACGTGCGGCAGTTGCAGGCGGCCTATGCGCAATCGCAGGCCGCCGCCGAAACCGCCGCCAATGATGTCGCCTACTTCCAGACCCAATACGACCGCCAGCATGAGCTTCTGGGCCGCGGTGTCGCGACGCAGACATCGCTCGACGATGCCGGGCGCAACCTCCACAATGCCGAGGAAGCCAAGGTCGGCGCCGATCAGGCGATCAACCGCGCGCTCGCAGCCCTCGGCGGCAAGGCCGATGGCGAGATCGACAGCCATCCGTCCGTGCTGGCCGCCCTTGCCGCGCGCGAACAGGCTGAGTTCGACCTCAAGCGCTCGCTTGTCGTTGCCCCCGGCGATGGCATCATCGCCCAGGCCGAGGCCTTCCGCGCCGGCGGCTACGTCAACCCCGGCGCGCCGCTTTTTGCGCTGGTGGAAACCGGCGACACCTGGCTTGACGCCAATTTCAAGGAAACCCAGATCGGCGGGATGCAGGTTGGCCAGCCGGCGACGGTTGAATTCGACACCTTCCCCGGCCGTGAGTTCGAGGCCCATGTCAGCGCCATCGGTGCCGGGACGGGGGCAGAGTTCTCGTTGATCCCGGCGCAGAACGCCACCGGCAACTGGGTCAAGGTCACCCAGCGCATCCCGGTGCGGCTGACGCTCGACCCCGCCGAGGGCCTGCCCGATCTCCGCATGGGGATGAGCGCCACGGTCACGGTCGATACCGCGACGCCCGCAGGGTCCGCCGCAGCGGCCGAACCCGCCGCCCGGGTCAACTGAGCGCGATCATGTCAGCGGCGGCGACCGGCGCGGTCGATTACACCAAGACGCCTCACAGGGGCCTCATCACCATCTCGATCATGCTCGGGACAGTGATGCAGGTGCTCGACACCACCATCGCCAACGTGGCGCTGCCGTCGATGACCGGGGACCTCGGCGCCTCGCCCGACTCGATCAACTGGGTCCTGACCTCCTACATCGTCGCCGCAGCGATCATGACGCCGGTGTCGGGCTGGATCGCCGACCGCATCGGGCGGAAGGAGTTCTTCCTCATCTCCATCGCCGGTTTCGTCGCCGCCTCGGTCGCCTGCGCCGGCGCCTGGAGCCTCACGTCGATGGTGGCCTTCCGGCTGTTGCAGGGCGTCTTCGGCGCGGCCATCGTGCCCCTGTCGCAAACCTTCCTTCTCGACATCAACCCGCGCGAAAGGCACGGGCAGGCGATGGCGATGTGGGGCGCGGGGATCATGGTCGGCCCGATCATTGGCCCGACCCTCGGCGGTTGGCTCACGGAAAGCTATGACTGGCGCTGGGTCTTCCTCATCAACCTGCCCATCGGCATCGTCGCCCTTCTCGGCTGCGCGACCTATCTGCCCAGCATGCCGAAGCGCCTTCGGGGCTTCGACTTCTTTGGCTTTGCCATGCTCAGCCTTGGCATCGGTGCCTTGCAACTGATGCTCGACCGGGGCGGCGAAGTCGACTGGTTCAGCGCGACGGAGATCTGGCTTGAACTTGCGCTGGCGCTTTCCGGCCTCTGGATCTTCGTCATCCACATCACCACCGCAAAGCAGCCCTTCGTCGATCCGAAGATGTTCGCCGACCGCAACTTCGCCACTTCGCTGATCTTCATCTTCATTATCGGGGTGATCCTGCTGGCAAGCCTCGCGCTTTTGCCGCCGATGCTGTCGCGGATCTACGGCTACCCGACGATCACCACCGGCTTCGTCATGGCGCCGCGCGGCGTCGGCACGATGATCTCGATGCTGCTCGTGGGGCGGCTGGTGCGCACCGTCGATGCCCGCATTCTGGTGATGAGCGGCCTCATGCTGACCTCCGCATCGCTCTACATGATGATGGGCTTCAGCCCCGGCATGGATGAGACGCCGATCATCACCAGCGGCATCGTACAGGGGCTTGGCCTCGGCCTTGTCTTCGTGCCACTCTCGACGCTCGCCTTCTCGACGCTGGAGATGCGGTTTCGCGCCGATGCGACGGCCTTCTTCAGCCTCGTGCGCAACATCGGCTCGTCGATTGGCATCTCTGTCGTCTCGGTCCTTCTGACGCGCAACACGCAAATCAACCATGCCGAGATGGCGGCGGCGCTGACGCCCTTCAATCCGGTTCTGGCCCGCGCCTTGCCCGGCGCAGTCGCCGGCGATCCGGCGGCGCTGGTGCGGCTTGACGGGATGGTGAACACCCAGGCGCTGATGGTCAGCTACGTGAACGACTTCAAATTCATGTTCGTCATCACGCTTGCGGCCATGTGCCTGGCACTTTTCCTCAGGAGCCCGCCAAGGGATGGCGCGGCACCGCAAGCGGCGGCAATGGCGGAATAGCGCGGCTCGCCCGCCCCTCAGGGCAGGCGAACCTCGATCAGGCTTGGCATCGCCGCTGCCGCCCGTTCCAACGCTGCTTTCAGGCCCTCCACGCCGTCAAGCGCCTCCGCCGGCATGCCGTAGGCCTTCGCGACCGCTGCGAAATCCGGCGCGCTCGGGCGGACGCCGACAGGGGTGATGCGGTTCTGGATCATGTAGCTTTCGATCTCGCCGTAGCCCGTATTGTTCCAGACAAGGAAGATCACGCGGGCTTTCTCGTCCACCGCCGCACCAATGTCGGACAGGCAGAACTGAAAGCCGCCGTCGCCGACGAGGCAGACGACCGGACGCCCGTCGGGATCGGCCAGCGCCGCGCCGATGGCCGCGGAGGGGCCGTAGCCGAGCGAGCCGAAGCCGGTCGCGGCGTTGAACCAGGCGCCGGGGCGGCTGATCTCGGCGTAGTAGTTGCCGGCGTAGACGAGCTGGGTCGAGTCGCCGACGATGGCCGCGCCGGGCAGGGCGGCGGTGATGGTGCGGATCACCTCGACCTCACCCTTCATCTTCGCGCTGAGCCCGTCGAACGCCGCCTTGCGCGCCGCCGCTGCCCGCGCAGCACCGGTTGCCCGAACCGGACCAAGCCGCGCGGCCAAGGCTTCCAGCCCCTTTTCCGCATCGGCAATAATCACCGCCTCGGCCACCGCGCCGCGCGTCGCCTGAAGCGCGTCCACGTCGATGCGGATCAGCCGGGCCATTTTCGGCAGCTTGCCGTCGAGATCAATGTCGTAGTCGGTCGGCCCAATCTGCGTTCCGACCGCGATCACCAGATCGGAGGCGGCGATCAGATCGCGCACCGGACCGCGTGAGGGCGAGGCGGGCACTTCCAGCGGATGCCCGGCCAACAGGCCACGCCCATTGACGGTGGTGACAACCGGCGCGTCGAGATGCTCGGCAAGTCGACGAAGCGCTGCATCCGCATGTTTCGCCCCACCGCCGGCGAGGATGACCGGCGCGCGGGCCGGGGCGGCCAGTGCTGCGGCGGCCTCCACCTCGGCCGCACCCGGTTCGCGCGAGGGCAGCGGGAGCGGGCGGTAGGGGGCGAGGTCGATCACCTCCGACATCACGTCGATCGGCACTTCGATATGAACCGGTCCGGGGCGGGCGGAAAGCATCGCCGCGAAGGCGCGGTCAAGGACGGCCGGAAGGTCGGCGCCGTTCAGAAGCGTATGGGTGTAAAGCGCCACCGTCCGCATCATCCCGGCCTGATCGGGCAGCTCATGCAGATGCCCCACCTCGTTCCCGAGCGTGGCCCGGCGGTTGACGCCGGAAATCACCAGCATTGGGATCGAATCCGCCCGCGCCTGACCCATCGCGGTGATCACATTGGTCAGCCCCGGCCCGGTGATGAGGAAACAGACCCCCGGCTTCCCGGCGACGCGGGCATAGCCATCGGCCATGAACCCCGCCGAGCCTTCGTGGCGCGGCGTGACATGGCGGATCTTCGAGGTGGCAAGACCCCGGTACAGTTCCACCGTATGGACGCCGGGAATGCCGAAGACGGTATCGACCCCGCGCGCCTCCAGAAGGTCGACGAGATGTTCGCCGACGGTTTTCCGAGTGCTCATTCTGCGACCTCCTTCAGGCCTTGCGCCACCGCAAAGCGGGCGATCCGGCGGCAGGCCTCGGCCAGCACCGCATCGGGGACGGTCAGGCTGAGGCGGATGAAACCGGCGGCCTCTGCGCCGAAGGATGATCCCGGCATCACTGCGACTTCCTCGGCCTCAAGCAGCCCGCGCGCGAAGGCATCGCCATTCAGGCCGCTGCCACGCACCTCGATCAGGATGAACATCCCCGCTTCGGGCGGCAGCGCCTTCAGCGCGGGGCAGGGCGCCACCGCGTCGGAGACGATCTTCGCCCGCCGCCGGTAGGCATCGCGCAGAAGCGCTGCCGTCGGAATGTCATGCGTCAGGGCATGGGCTGCCATGTCGGCGATGAAGGGCTGGCCGCCGAAAAGCATCATCTCCGACACCGGCAGGAGCTTTTCGCAGAACTCCGCCGGCCCGATGGCCCAACCGCTTCGGAACCCCGGTGCGGCGTGGGATTTCGAGATGGAGGAAACGACGATGGTCCGCTCGGCCAGATCGACCATATCGAAGGGCGAGGCGAAGGTGCCGCTGAGGATCAGTTCCTCATAAACCTCGTCCGAAACGATCCAGAGGCCGTGCTTGCGGCAGACTGCGCCAATCTCGGCAATCTCGGCGGCGGTCAGCACCGCGCCGGTCGGATTATGCGGCGTGTTGAGGAGGAGGACCTTGGTTTCCGGCGTGATCGCCGCCTCAAGATCGGCGGCCTGAAGGTGGAAGCCCTTCTCGGCCCGCGTCGGTACTGGCACGATGGCCGCGCCCGTTGCGCGCACCACGCCTTCGTAGGTCGCGTAATAGGGATCGGGGATCAGGACGGCATCGCCCGCCTCCACCAGCCCGGTCATCACCGCGTAAAGCGCCGATTGCGTACCGGGAAAGCTGAGGACCTGATCGGTGCCGATCTTGCGCCCGGTGCGGCGGCTGTACTTGGCGGCAAGTGCCGCCAGAAGCGCCGGTTCCCCCCGGCCAGTGGAATAGCGCGTCCGGCCCGCCCGCATCGCCGCCGCGCAGACGTCGAGAAGGACGGGATCGGTCGGAATGTCCGGCTCGCCGATGGTCAGTTCGATCACATCGCGGCCCTCGGCCTTCATCTTGCGGGCGCGGAAATGCACCTCCCACTTGCCGGAGCCAAGGCCCGCAAGCCGTTCGGTGATGGAAGCATAGGTCATGGCCGGGTCTCCTCGGGGTCGGTCAGTGGGGTGTTCAGGATGCGCCCGGCGCCGTCGAGCGCGAGGCGGGCAAGCTCGCCATTGGCGAACAACTCAGGCGCAAGGCAGCCTTCGAGCCAGAGCCCGTCGATAATTGCCGCGATCTGGCGTGCCTGCCGCGCGGTGTCGCCGCCAAGGGCGAGACCGGCGATGGCGGTTTCAAGAAGGGCGCAGAACCGCAGGTAGCCGGCACGGTGGATCGCCGCCATCTCCGGATCGTTCCGCACATGGCCGACAAAACCGGCCCAGGCGGAAAGCGAGCGGGCGTCAAGGACCGGCGGACGGCAGTTCGCGGCGATGAAGCGGGCGAGGCGAAGGGAAGGCGGCGCCTCGGAAGCCGCCTCCTCGGCCGCGCGGGTCATCTCATCGACCAGTGCCTTGTAGGCGGCGAGGACCAGTGCTTCCTTGGTGGCGAAATGATAGCGGATGAGGCCGTTCGACACGCCCGCCCGCGCCGCGACCTCGCGCACTGTCGCCACCGCGACGCCGCCATCGGCGACGCAGTCGATGGTCGCGCGGATCAGGTCGGCGCGCCGCGCCTCTTCGGGCGCGCGCTGCCAGACACGCTTCGCGGCACTGTCGGGAAGGGTGGAATCGGGCAAGATCGTCTCCGGTCAGGCGACTATTATGCGCATGCATAATAAGAGGCGCAACCGGAGTCCACCGCCCATTTAGCGGGGGCGGCACCGGATCGCCGCGTCACCCCCGGAAAAGCCGGAAAGGGTCGACTCAGGCCTGCTTCGGCAGGTCGAGGATGCGGCGGATCTCGCCCGACCGGGTGACGCCGCGCCGGATGAGGGTTTCGTCCGAGGCATGACCGAGGCGCTGGAACTCGCGCATCTGGTGACGGAGCGCCGTGGCCGAAGTCAGGACGGCAAGAAACGCCGCAATTGCCGTGGTGAAAAAGCCGGGGTTGGACATCGGATATCCTTTCGCAAGTCGCATCTTCTCTTGCATGGATAGCTGTGCCTCTCCGCGGGGCGGCGCAAGCTCTTGCGGGGAATGCCGGATGTGCGTCCGGCGCATGGGTCGCGTCGCGTGTGCGGCTATCTCGGTCCCATACCCGGCCCGCGCCGGGCGAGGCGGAGGACATTGGACTTGGTACGGCGACGGACCGGATCAAGCGCCGCCTGAGCGATGGCGGTTGGGCTTTCCCCCGCAGCCATGGCGCGACCGGCGGCCCGGGCAGAGGCCTGTGCGGCATGGGTCTTTTCCCGGACCATCCGGCTTTTCTCGGAGGCTGAGACGTTCCAGAACCCGGCAAGACCGCAGACCCGCATGAAGATCACCATGTTGGCCTCGGCTAGCATCATCGTCATCTGCGCCGAAAGCTGCACAAACTCCAGTCCGGTCTCGAGTGGGCCTTGGTTGCGCATCGGAATATCCCTGTCGCTTCGGTGTTGACGCTACGGACGCTGCATCCGCCCGGTCGGAGGACCGCCCGCAGGCTGCCGCGCCACCATGACAGCGAAAGCCGTCAGGCGCCACCCCGGGCCATCTGCGCCCCGTCGTGACGCTTCGGAAAGGCCGTCCGGGCCGGTCATCCGGCGCGGGCAGAATCACGCCACAGGCACCTCGCCGCCGCCTGACTGAAGGACTTTCTTGGACAGAACCGGGGCGCGGCACGCACCGGATCGCAACCGAACCCGCGCCGCGCGGAGAGGTGCAAGCTTTCAAAGCGCTTGCAGGATTGCGGCCCCGAGGCCCCCTTGCCCCGCCCGACAGAGTTTCGCATCGTGCCGCCGGATCGCTTCCTCGTGCCGACAAACAGGCAAATACGCCCGCTACGGCGGCATTCGGCCTGCAAAGCGCCTGTTCCGCCGAAGAACAGGGCTTCACAGCCGCACGGGCGCATGCAACGATCCGGCTTCCAAAGCGCTTGCAGAGATGATAGCGGTAACATGGAAGAGCAGAACGGCCCGTTCGCTGGTGATCCGACGAAGACGGATTCGCGACGATCCCCGGCCCGCCCGTTGCCGCCTGACGGAGTAGAGACTTGAAAGACATGACCGCGCAGCCGCTCAGCAAGGACGTCTTGCGCGCAGACATCCTGCGCCACCTGACCTACACGCTCGGCAAGGACGCCGACCACGCCTCCCATTACGACTGGCGCATGGCGCTGTCCTTCGCGATCCGTGACCGCATCGTCGGGCCGTGGTTCACCTCGACCCGCCGCACCTGGGCAGAAGAACGCAAGCGCGTCTACTACCTGTCGATGGAGTTCCTGATCGGCCGTATCCTTGAGGATGCGACGATCAACCTTGGCCTGCGCGACATGGCGGCGGAAGTCCTTGCCGAAGCGGGTCAGGATTTCGCCGTTCTCGCCGGAGAGGAACCGGATGCAGCGCTTGGCAATGGTGGGCTCGGCCGGCTTGCCGCCTGCTACATGGAAAGCATGGCCACGGTCGGCTGCCCCGCCTATGGCTACGGCATCCGCTACGAGCATGGCCTCTTCCGCCAGCGCTTCGAAGGCGGCATGCAGGTCGAGGCGGCCGAGGACTGGCTGACCCAGCGCAACCCTTGGGAATTCGAACGCCCCGAAAGCGCCTATACCATCGGCTTCAAGGGCGAAGTCGTGGAAAAGGGCGGCAAGTCCGCCTGGACGCCGGGCGAAACCGTCATCGCCTCGGCCTATGACACGCCGGTTGTCGGCTGGCAGGGACAATGGGCCAATACGCTCAGGCTCTGGGGCGCGAAGCCGACGCAGCTATTCGACCTCGCGCGGTTCAACCGCGGCGACTACACCGCCGCCGCCGAACCCGAAACGCTGGCGCGCACCATCAGCCGGGTGCTTTACCCTGAGGATACGACCTATCAGGGCAAGGAACTGCGGCTGAAGCAGGAGTTCTTCCTGACCTCGGCGGCAATCCAGGACATCCTGCGGCGCTATCTGAAGAACCATTCGGACCTGCGCGACCTGCCGAAACATGTCGCGATCCAGATGAACGACACCCACCCGGCGCTTGCCGGCCCGGAACTGATCCGGCTCCTGACAGACGCGCATGGCATCGCCTTCGACGAGGCGGCGGACATCGCCCAGGCCTGCCTCGGCTACACCAACCACACGCTTCTGCCCGAGGCGCTGGAACGCTGGTCGACCTGGCTCGTCGGCAGCATCCTGCCGCGCCACATGCAGATCATCGAGCGTCTCGACGCGCGGCATCTGGCCCAGAACCCGACCCGCCCGCATTACGTCGGCATCGTGAAGCATCACGAGGTGCGGATGGGCGAACTGGCCTTCATCACCGCACATCGGGTGAACGGGGTTTCGGCGCTGCATTCGGAACTGGTCAAGGACCGGCTCTTCCCGGAACTGAACGCGCTGCATCCGGGCCGCATCGTCAACCAGACCAACGGCGTCACGCCGCGCCGCTGGCTTCGCATGGCCAACCCGGCGCTGTCGTCGCTCATCACCGAAACCATCGGCGCGGGCTGGGAAAGCGATCTCGACCGGCTCAGGGAGCTTGAGCCGCATATCGAGGACAAGGGCTTTCGCGATGCCTTCGCCACAGCGAAGCGAACCAACAAGGCGGCGACATCGAACTGGATCAGGGACACGACCGGCATCACCGTCAGCCCGGACGCGCTGTTCGACGTGCAGGTGAAGCGCTTCCACGAATACAAACGCCAGCTTCTGAACATCCTCCAAACCATCGACGAATGGCACCAGATCCGCGAAAACCCGAACGGCAACCATGTGCCGCGCGTGAAGATTTTCGGCGGCAAGGCGGCACCGGGTTATGCGGTGGCGAAGGAAATCATCCACCTTATCAACGACGTGGGCGCGGTCATCAACAGTGATCCGGCGGTCGGCGATCTTCTGAAGGTGGTCTATCCGGCGAACTACAACGTCTCGATGGCCGAACGGCTGATCCCGGCGGCGGACCTCTCGGAACAGATTTCGACGGCGGGCAAGGAAGCCTCGGGCACCGGCAACATGAAGCTGTCGCTGAACGGTGCCCTGACCATCGGCACGCTCGACGGCGCCAATGTGGAAATCCGCGAGGAAGTCGGGGCCGAGAATTTCTTCCTCTTCGGCCTCACGGCCGGCGAGGTGGAAGAGCGGCGCAAGGATGTCGAACATGCCCGTCATGCGATCACGGCGAGCCAGTCGCTGCAGGACGTCCTCCAGATGATCGCCGAGGGCCGCTTCAGCCCGACGCAGCGCGACCGCTATCACGGTGTCGTCGACCGGCTCTGGAACCACGACTACTTCCTCGTGACCTCCGACTATGCCTCATACGTCGCCGAACAGGGCGAGGTCGACCGTACTTACCGCGATGCCGACGACTGGACGCGGAAGGCCGCGCTCAACACCGCGCGGATGGGGTATTTTTCGTCCGACCGGGCGATCCGGGGGTACATGAAGGACATCTGGGACATCGGCTCGGCACTCTAGGGGGGACATCATGGCGCGCAAGGCGACGGTGAAGGATGCAGTGACCCTGCCCGAGGCAGAGGCGCTGGCGCTGGCCGAAGGCCGGCATGGCGATCCCTTTTCGGCTCTCGGGCCGCATGGCGACGTGGCCCGGGCGGTCATACCGCATATCGCGCGGCTCTGGCTCGTGCAGGGCCGGGCGAAGCCTGTCGAGATGCTGCGCCATCCCGATCATGGCGAGATCTTCGAAGGTCCGGTGAAGGCCGACAAACCCTACCGCTTCCGCGCCGAAGCGGAGGATGGCACCGTCTGGGACTTCGAGGACCCCTACAGGTTCGGCCCGGTTCTGGGCCAGATCGACGAATACCTGATCGGCGAGGGCAGCCACCGCCGGCTATGGCAGAAGCTTGGCGCCCATCTCATCACGCATGAAGGCAGCGACGGCGTTCATTTCGCCGTCTGGGCGCCGAATGCCGAACGGGTTTCCGTTGTCGGCGATTTCAATGCCTGGGACGGGCGGCGCCACCCGATGCGGCG
The DNA here is from genome assembly GCA_002440625.1 of Rhodobacteraceae bacterium UBA6273. Taxonomy (GTDB): domain Bacteria; phylum Pseudomonadota; class Alphaproteobacteria; order Rhodobacterales; family Rhodobacteraceae; genus Albidovulum. Next base: position 13,027 of record DJUV01000290.1, read on the forward strand.
GCGCGGGGCGACAGGCGTGTGGGAGGTCTTCCTGCCCGGCCTCGGCGAAGGCACGATCTACAAATACGAGATCCGCGGGCAGGGCGGCCATATCGGCCCGCTGAAGGCCGATCCGGTCGGCTTCGGCAGCGAACACCCGCCGCGCACAGGCTCGGTCGTGCGCCGCCCCGGCGCGCCGAAATGGACCGATGGCGACTGGATGGCGACGCGGGCGCAGGCCAATTCCGTCGATGCACCAATCTCAGTCTACGAGGTGCATCTCGGTAGCTGGCGGCGGACGGATAACGGCGAAAGGCCGCTCTCCTACCTCGAGCTTGCCGACGAGCTTGTCGACTATGCGCTCTGGATGGGCTTCACCCATCTGGAACTCTTGCCGGTGTCCGAACATCCCTTCGACGGCTCCTGGGGCTATCAACCCGTTGGCATGTATGCCCCCACGATCCGCTATGGCACACCGGCCGAGTTTTCGGCCTTCGTCGATGCGGCGCATCGCAAAGGGCTTGGCATTCTCTTCGACTGGGTGCCTGGCCATTTCCCGACCGATCCGCATGGGCTTGGCCGCTTCGACGGCACCCCGCTTTACGAACATGCCGATCCGAAGGAGGGGTTCCATATCGACTGGAACACCCTGATCTACAACTACGGCCGCGCCGAGGTGAAGAACTATCTCATGGCCAACGCCTTGTATTGGCTTGAGGAATACCATCTCGACGGGCTTCGCGTCGATGCCGTCGCCTCGATGCTCTACCGCGACTATTCGCGGAAAGAAGGCGAATGGGTGCCAAACGTCCACGGCGGGCGTGAGAATTACGAGGCGATCGCGGTCCTGCAGGACGTCAACACCTTCGCCTATGCCGAATGCCCCGGCATCATGACGGCGGCCGAGGAATCGACGGCGTTCCCGGGTGTCTCGCGCCCAGTCGATACCGGCGGTCTTGGCTTTGGTTTCAAGTGGAACATGGGTTGGATGAACGACACCCTGTCCTACATCCAGAAGGAACCGATCTTCCGCCAGTATCACCACAACCAGATGACCTTCGGTCTGGCCTATGCCTGGACCGAAAACTTCATCCTGCCGATCAGCCATGACGAGGTGGTGCATGGCAAGGGCTCCATGCTTGGCAAGATGCCGGGCACGCCTTGGGAGAAGTTCGCGAACCTGCGCGCCTATTACGGCTTCATGTGGGGCCATCCCGGCAAGAAGCTTCTGTTCATGGGCCAGGAGTTTGCCCAAGGCGCCGAATGGAACCATAACAAGAGCCTTGACTGGCATCAGGCGAACGATCCGCAGCACAAGGGCATCCAGTCGCTCGTCCGCGACCTTAATCTGCTCTACCGGCTCAACCCCGCGCTGCACGTCAACGACTGCCGGCCCGAAGGTTTCGACTGGCTTGAGGTCAACGATGCCGAAAACTCGGTCTTCGCCTTCGTGCGGAAGGGCAAGAAGGGCGATCCGATGATCGTGGTCGCGGCGAATTTCACGCCCGTCGAACGCGGCGCCTACCGTCTTGGCTTCCCGGCGGCGGGAAACTGGGAAGAGGTGATGAATACCGACGCATCGGTCTATGGCGGCGGCAACCGGGGCAATCTCGGCGGCGTCACGACCGAAGCGAAGGGCTGGCACAATCAGGCACAGTCGGCGGCAGTGGTGCTGCCGCCTTTGTCCGTGGTCATGTTCCGTCAGGCATAAGCGCCGGCGGTTTCGAGGGAGGAAAGAAATGCAGCCACAACCGAACCAGCGCCTGTCGTCGCAGGCCATGGCCTTCGTCCTTGCCGGCGGGCGGGGCAGCCGCCTGAAGGAGCTGACAGACAAGCGCGCCAAGCCCGCGGTCTACTTCGGCGGCAAGACGCGGATCATCGACTTCGCGCTGTCGAACGCGCTGAATTCCGGCATCCGCAAGATGGCCATTGCGACCCAGTACAAGGCGCATTCGCTCATCCGGCACATGCAGCGCGGCTGGGGCTTCTTCCGGGCGGAGCGGAACGAATATCTCGACATCCTGCCCGCCTCGCAGCGCGTGGATGAGTCGAAGTGGTATCTCGGCACCGCCGATGCGGTGACCCAGAACATCGACATCGTCGACAGCTACGGGATCAAGTACGTGGTCATCCTCGCCGGCGACCACATCTACAAGATGGATTACGAGATCATGCTGCGCCAGCATGTCGATACCGGCGCCGACGTGACCATCGGCTGCCTGACCGTGCCGCGGATGGAAGCCGTGGCCTTCGGCGTCATGCATGTCGACAAGAACGCCCGCATTACCGACTTTCTTGAAAAGCCGAAAAACCCGCCCTCGATCCCCGGCGACCCGGATAACGCGCTGGCCTCGATGGGGATCTATGTCTTCAACTGGGACTTCCTGCGCGACCTTCTCATCAAGGATGCCGAGGACCCGAATTCCAGCCACGACTTCGGCCATGACATCATCCCCGACATCGTGAAGAACGGCAAAGCCATCGCGCACCGCTTCTCGGACAGCTGCGTCCGGTCGAGCCTTGAGGAAGAGCCCTACTGGCGCGACGTGGGAACGGTGGATGCCTTCTGGCAGGCCAATATCGACCTCACGGACTTCATCCCCAAACTCGACCTCTACGACAACTCCTGGCCGATCTGGACCTATGCGGAGATCGTGCCGCCGGCGAAGTTCATCCATGACGAGGACGGGCGGCGCGGTTCCGCCGTGTCGTCGCTGGTCTCGGGGGATTGCATCGTTTCCGGCTCCGAGGTCAGGAATTCGCTTCTCTTCACCGGGGTCCGGTCGCATTCCTTCTCGCTTCTCGACAATGCGGTGGTGCTTCCCTACGTCACCGTCAACCGCAAGGCGGAACTGAAGAACTGCGTCATCGACCGCGGCGTCATCATCCCCGAAGGGCTTGTCGTCGGGCAGGACCCGGTCGAGGATGCGAAGTGGTTCCGCCGCGAAGACTCAGGCGTCGTCCTCATCACACAGGACATGCTCGACCGGCGTGCGGCGGCGAAAGGCTAGGAGCCGGGCAATGGCGGCAGCGGGCAGGGTACTTTCGGTCGCCTCCGAGGCGGTGCCGCTCATCAAGACGGGCGGGCTTGCCGACGTGGCGGGTGCGCTCCCTGAGGCGCTGGCACCGGAAGGCTGGGACATGCGGGTGATGCTGCCCGCCTATCCCGGCCTGCTGGCCAAGCTTGGCAAGGCCGAAGAGGTCTGGACCTCGTCCGACCTCTTCGGCGGTCCTGCCCGGGTCATGATGGGCAGGGCGGGGGCGGTCACCTTCCTCCTCCTCGACGCGCCGCATCTTTATGACCGGCGCGGGGGGCCTTATTCCGAAAGCGGCCACGACTATGCCGACAACCCCGAACGCTTCGCCGCCCTGAGCTGGGCGGCGGCGGAAATTGCCCGCAACGGCACGAGCGATGGCTGGCGCCCGGATATTCTCCATGCCCATGACTGGCAGGCGGGGCTTGCCCCGGCCTACCTGCGCTATGGCCCGCAGACGGGCGTCAAGACCGTCCTCACCATCCACAACATCGCCTTCCAGGGCATCGCGGCGCCTTACAAGCTTGGCGTGCTGCGTCTTCCGGGCTGGGCCTTCTCGGCCGAACAGATCGAGTATTATGGCAATATCTCTACGCTGAAAGCAGGGCTGGTGACGGCGGATGCGATCACCACCGTCTCGCCGACCTATGCCGAGGAACTGATGCGGCCGGAATTTGGCATGGGCCTGCAAGGCGTCATCGCCGCCCGCGCCCGCGACCTCCACGGCATCCTGAACGGCGTGGACGAAGGCGTCTGGTCGCCGGAGACCGATCCCAACGCGGCGGCCTATTCGTCGAAGGACCTGAAGGCCAAAGCCGACAACCGCGCGGCGCTGGCTGCCGAGTTTGGCCTGACGCCGGGCGAGGGGCCTTTGGCCATCGTTGTCAGCCGCCTGACCGACCAGAAGGGCATCGACCTTCTCGTCGCGGTCCTGCCGGGTTTCATCGAAGCGGGGGGCAGCCTTGCTGTCCTCGGCTCCGGCGATCCGGTGCTTGAGGCGGCGATGCGGCGCGCGGCGGATCGCTGGCCGGGTCGTGTCGGCGTCCGCATTGGCTATGACGAAGCGCTGTCGCACCGGATGTTCGCGGGCGGCGATGCCGTGCTTGTCCCCTCGCGGTTCGAACCCTGCGGGCTGACGCAGATGTACGGCCTTCGCTACGGCACGATCCCCGTGGTGGCGGCAACGGGTGGGCTCAACGACACGGTGATCGGCGCTACGCCGGCGAGCCTTAACGGCAAGGCCGCGACCGGCATCACCTTCCATCCGGTAGATGCCGGCGGCCTTCAGGGCGCGCTCCGACGCCTGACGGAGCTTTACGCCGACCGGGCGCTCTGGACCCAGATGGTCAAGCGCGCGATGAAGGCCGAGGTCGGCTGGGCCGAACCCGCTGCCCGCTACGCCGCGCTGTACCGGAGCCTGATGAAGTGAACGCCTCCCGATCGACCCGCGCCCCCGATCGCCTCGCGCATCGGCGCGTCCGCTCGGGCCGGTCCTGGCCGCTTGGCGCGACCTTCGACGGGGCAGGGGTGAACTTCGCGGTCTTTTCCGCCCATGCGACGAAGATCGAGGTCTGCCTCTTTTCCGACGATGGCCGCAAGGAACTGGCGCGGCTCGAACTTCCCGAACGCGACGGCGACATCTGGAACGGCCATGTCGAGGGGCTTCTGCCCGGCACGCGCTACGGCATCCGGGCGCATGGGCCATACGACCCGAATGCGGGCTACCGCTTCAACCCCAACAAGCTGCTCCTTGACCCCTATGCCCGCCAGATCGTCGGCCAACTGAAATGGTCCGATGCCCTGATGGGCTACCGGGTCGGGCATCCGTCGGGCGACCTTTCCTTCGACAGCCGCGACAGTGCCTTTGCCATGCCGAAATGCGTGGTGGCCGACACCACCTTCGACTGGGGCGGCGATCATCCGCCGCAGGTGCCGGCGCGTGAAAGCCTGATCTACGAGGCGCATGTGAAGGGGCTGACGGCGCTTCACCCGGATGTGGAACCGGGCCTGCGCGGTACCTTCATGGGTCTCAGCTCCGACGCGGTGATCGAGCATCTTCTGAAGCTCGGCGTGACGGCGGTGGAACTGCTGCCGGTCCATGCCTTCGTCGACGACCGCTTCCTTGAGGCGCGGCGGCTGAAGAACTACTGGGGCTACCAGACCATCGGCTTTTTCGCGCCGCAGCCGCGCTACATGAGCCAGGGCGCGATCTGGGAGTTTCAGGCCATGGTACGGCGGCTCCACCGCGCCGGGATCGAGGTCATTCTCGACGTGGTCTACAACCACTCGGGCGAGGGCGACGAGTTTGGCCCGACTCTCAGCTTCCGCGGCCTCGACAACTCCAGCTACTACCGGCTGGCGGGCGGCGGGCGGCATTACATCAACGATACCGGCACCGGCAACACGCTGAACCTGTCGCATCCGATGGTGCTTCGGATGGTGATGGATAGCTTGCGCTACTGGGTGGAGGTCATGCATGTCGATGGCTTCCGCTTTGATCTTGCCAGTGCCTTGGCGCGCGGGCCGAACGGTTTCGATCCCGGCACCGCTTTCCTTGACACGATCCGGCAGGACCCGGTCCTGTCGCACGTGAAGCTGATCGCGGAACCCTGGGATGTGGGGCCGGGCGGCTACCGGCTCGGCTCCTTCCCGCATCCCTTCCACGAATGGAACGACCTCTTCCGTGACGGCGTGCGAAAATTCTGGAAAGGTGACAAGGGGATGGCGCCTGATCTTGCGAAGCGCTTGCTGGGGTCGGCAGAGAAGTTCGACCATTCCGGCCGCCCCGCGACGGCGAGCGTGAACTACGTCGCAAGCCACGACGGCTTCACCCTGACCGATGTCGTGTCCTATGTCGAAAAGCACAATGGCGCCAACGGCGAAAACAATCGCGACGGCCACAACGCCAACCACAGCGACAACTTCGGGGTCGAGGGGCCGACCGACGATGCCGCGATCAACGCCGCGCGCGACCTCCGCCGCCGCAACCTGATCGCCACCCTCTTTCTCTCGCAGGGGATCCCGATGCTTCTGGCCGGGGATGAGATCGGCAACAGCCAGTCCGGCAACAACAACGCCTACGCCCAGGACAATGAGACGAGCTGGATCGACTGGGACGCGGCGGATACCGACTTTCTGCGGTTCGTGGCGCGCGTCTCCGCCCTTCGGCGTGACTACCCCGTCCTGTCCCAACGCCGCTTCCTGCACGGCCAGCCGCGCGAAAAGGACGGGCGGCCCGATCTGGAATGGCGCCGCATCGACGGCAAGGAACCGGTGCCTGCGGACTGGAACAACCCGGATTTCCGCACGCTTTGCGTTGTCTTCCGCGAAAACGCCGAAGCACCGCAGCGCCGGGGCGAAGCGACGGTCTTCGTCGTCTTCAACGCCGGCGGGCCGGGCAATGTGACGCTGCCCGAAGGCCGCTGGGTCTGCGCGCTCGACACCACGCGGCCCGATGGGTTGCCGGTGCCGGTCAAAGGATCTTCGGCGCAGATGCCGGCGAATTGCACATTGGTCTTTATCCGCCCGGCCGAGGCCGGGTGACAGGACAGGGAGAGGAAGCGATGGCCACAGTCAGGGCGACAAAACCGATCGAGGGGCAAAAGCCCGGAACCTCGGGTCTGAGGAAGAAGACGCGGGTTTTCGCCGCGCCGGGGTATCTTGAAAACTTCGTCCAGGCGATCTTCGACGCCATCGGCGGCGGCAAGGGCAAGACCTTCGTTCTTGGCGGCGACGGGCGCTATTTCTCCGATAGTGCGGCGCAGGTGATCCTGAAGATGGCGGCGGCGAATGGTGCCGCGCGGGTCATCGTCGGGCAGAATGCCGTTCTCTCAACGCCGGCTGCCAGCCATCTGATAAGGCTGAACAAAACCGACGGCGGCTTCATCATGTCGGCCAGCCACAACCCCGGTGGCCCGGATGAGGATTTCGGCCTGAAGTTCAATGCCGCCAACGGCGGCCCGGCGCCCGAGGCGCTGACGGACGCGATGTTCGCCGTCACTAGGACGATCAGCGAATACCGCATCGTCGACGCGCCCGATGTGGATATTGCGACGGTCGGCGAAACTGCGCTAGGCGCTATGAGGGTCAGCGTCGTCGATTGCGTCTCCGATTATGCGGACCTCATGGAAACCCTCTTCGATTTCAAGGCCTTGCGGGCGCTCTTTCAGGGCGGCTTCCGGATGCGGATGGATTCGATGAACGCCGTGACCGGGCCGTACGCGCGCGAGATCCTTGAAAATCGCCTCGGTGCGCCGAAGGGCACTGTCACCCATGCGGTGCCCTTGCCGGATTTCGGCGGCATGCACCCCGACCCGAACCCGGTCTGGGCGCATGAACTGATGGACGAGATGTTCGCCGCCAACGGCCCCGATTTCGGCGCCGCCTCGGACGGCGACGGCGACCGCAACATGGTGGTCGGGCGCGGCATTTATGTTTCGCCCTCCGACAGCCTCGCGGTGCTGGCGGCGAACGCCCATCTGGCGCCGGGCTACAAGGGCGGGCTGAAAGGCATCGCCCGGTCGATGCCGACCTCGGCCGCCGCCGACCGGGTTGCCGCTAAGCTGGGCCTTGCCTCTTATGAGACGCCGACCGGCTGGAAGTTCTTCGGCAATCTTCTCGACGCCGGGCGCGCCACGATCTGCGGCGAGGAAAGCTTTGGCACCGGCTCGGACCACGTGCGCGAGAAGGACGGCCTTTGGGCGATCCTCCTCTGGCTCAACATCCTCGCTGAACGCAAGGAAACCGTTGAGGAAATCATGAACGCGCATTGGCGCGCCTATGGCCGGAACTACTATAGCCGGCATGACTATGACGCGCTGCCGGTCGATGTGGCGGAGAAGGTCATGGGCGGGCTTCGCGCTTCGCTCGGCTCGTTGCCGGGCCGGAAGGTGCAAGGCATGACGGTCGCCCATGCCGACGATTTCGCCTATAATGATCCGGTCGATGGCTCTGTCTCGAAGGGTCAGGGGCTGCGCGTCAGTTTCTCCGACGGCTCGCGGCTGGTGCTGAGGCTCTCCGGGACGGGAACCGAGGGCGCGACGCTGCGGCTCTATCTCGAACGCTACGCGGCGGGGCCGGAGGGGCTGACAGAGGATGTGCAGTTGGCCCTCGCCCCCGTCATCGCGGCGGCGGAGGAACTGGCCGGCATCCGGGCGATCACCGGGCGCGAGGGGCCGGATGTTGTGACCTGAGGCGAGGCCGGGGGACGCTGTCCCCCGGACCCCCCGAGGTATTTTCTGCAAGATGAAAGGGTGGCCATGGCGGCTGAATGGTGGCGTGGCGCGGTGACCTATCAGGTCTATCCGCGGAGTTTTCAGGATGACAACGGCGACGGGGTGGGCGATCTGAACGGAATCACCCGGCGGCTTGGCCATATCGCCGATCTTGGCGCCGATGCGGTCTGGCTGTCGCCGGTCTTTACCTCGCCGATGAAGGACATGGGCTATGATGTCTCGGATTACCGCGACATCGACCCGGTCTTCGGCACACTCGCCGATTTCGACGCGCTGCTGGCGCGGGCGCATGGGCTTGGGTTGAAGGTCATCGTCGATCAGGTGCTGTCGCATTCCTCGGACCAGCATCCCTGTTTCCGCGAAAGCCGCCGGAGCCGGGACAATGCCTATGCCGATTGGTATGTCTGGGCCGATCCGAAGCATGACGGCGCGCCGCCGAACAACTGGATGGCCATTTTCGGCGGCGGCGCCTGGACCTGGGAGGCGCGGCGGCATCAGTATTACTTCCACAACTTCCTGGCCGAGCAGCCGGATTTCAACTTCCACAACCGGGCCGTGCAGGACTTTCACCTCGACAACATGCGCTTCTGGCTTGAGCGTGGCGTGGACGGTTTCCGGCTTGATACGATCAACTACTATTTCCACGACAGGCTTCTGAGGGATGATGCCGCCGACTTCCGGTTGAAGAGGAAGCCCGAGGCCAATCCCTATAACATGCAGTATCACCTCTTCTCGAAGAACCAGCCGGAGAACCTTGATTTTCTTAGAAGAATGCGGGCTCTGACCGACGAATACGATGCCCGCATGATGGTGGGCGAGGTCGGCGACGGCCATCACGCGATCGAGCTGATGGGCCAGTATACCTCTGGCCGGCGCGTGCATCAGTGCTATTCCTTCG
>DJUV01000264.1 GCA_002440625.1 Rhodobacteraceae bacterium UBA6273
GCCTATCACACCTTCGGCGGCTGGAAGAAATCGGGCTTCGGCGACCTGAACCAGCACGGGCCGGACGGCTTCCGCTTCTACACCCGGACCAAGACCGTGACCGCGCGCTGGCCCTCGGGCATCAAGGAAGGCGGCGAGTTCAACTTCAAGGCCATGGACTGATCCATCGCTTATGCAAGAACCGGGCCGGAGGCAGCAATGCCTCCGGCCTTCTTCATTCCGCTTGCTGGAAAGCCTCGGCCAGCGGCAGCCGGTACTGCCGCGCCTTGCCGCACTCGAAACTTCCCGCCCGCATCCCCCGGCACGCCTCGGGCCGAACCTCGTAGATCGCGCAGACAAGCCGGTTGCCTTCATCACGCCTGAGCTGCGCGCAGTGGCCGTCCTTCATCGCCATGTAGAACCGGCCCTCCAACTCGGTCAGGGCTTCGGGCGGGATCGGTCGCCCGGTGTCTTCCGGCAGGATGGCGATGTAGCGGTCATGGGACCCAAAGCAGCAGGCGCCGCAGGTGGTGCAATAGGGGTAACTGGCGGGCAATCAATGGACCGAGGCAGGCGCCGGCCAGGGCCGCGTCTTGCCCCCAGCGTTGCGCCATCCGTCAGATACAGCGCCGACCAATGGCCCGCAACGGGCCATACCAAACGCCCAAAAGAAAACGGGAGGGCATTGCCCTCCCGCTTCGTATTCCGTGAGCCTTCCGTCAGGCCTGCCGCTTCTTCCCGCGCAGAGCCGCGAGGCCGCCAAGCGCCCCGATCAGCAAAAGACCAGCCGCAGGGACCGGCACCGGCGCCGGCGGCGGCGTGGTGCCCGGGATTGTGTAGAGAGAGACGTGCGAAATCCCCGGGATCTGGCCGCCGCCGTTCCTGAGGGCCTGCGTCGACCATCCGCCGCCCAGACCGGCGGAGATGTCGAGCAGATACGACACGAAGTTGTTGCCAGCCTTAACGACCAGCATGGCCGCGCCAATGCCCGACCAGCTCGACACCGACCATGTGCCGGTCTGACCAGTGCCGGCGCCTGAAAGCAGACCGCTGATGCTGCCTCCCGCCGTGATCGAATAGCGGGAGTTGAGCGTCCAGGCGTTGATGCCGAACAGCCCACCGCCGGCGACAGCAGTATTGACGTTCGTCACGCCATTGCCGACCGTCTTGTCGCTGTCATTTCCGCCGATCGAATTGACGCAGGCCGTCGAGTTCCAGACATCGACACCGGTCGTGGACGACGTCCCAAAGACGCAAGACGGCGGCGGCAGCGGAACCGTCTTCGCCTGCAATGCCATTGGGCCGGCCAGAACGGCGAACCCTGCCAGCGCCGCCGCATGTGCAAACTGAATCAATCTCATCCCTATCACTCCGCCAAAAAACCGCTCAGGCCCGCCTAATTTGCGCCGCATTTCCGCCCTTCTTCAAGCCAAATCACCTGAGTCCCGCATGGCGTGTGACGTTTCAACCTGACCTTGTGCGGGGTTTCCCAGTTTGGGACCGACTGTTGCCAAAACGCGAATTGCTGTTTCAATCCAACGGCTACCCGGAAGAATCGGCCCCCACCAAGCACCAGCGGCAATGACCAGCCATCCGCGGCGGGGAAGCCTGCCAAATCAGTGCGGGGAGCCCTTGCAAAACTCCTGAAACAGTTGGAATTTAACACTCGTTCAATTCGAGGCGCTGGAAGGGAAAAGCCGATGGATTTCGCTTTGAGCGAGGAGCAGGCCGCGATCTTCGACATGGCGCGTGCCTTCGGGGCGGAACATGTCGCTCCCTTCGCCCGCGATTGGGAACGGCAGGGCACGATCCCGAAGGCGCTTTGGCCGAAGGTGGCGGAGCTTGGCCTTGGCGGCATCTTCGTCAGCGAGGATCACGGCGGGTCGGGCCTCACGCGGCTGGATGCGACGCTGGTGTTCGAGGCGCTGGCAATGTCCTGCCCGGCGGTGGGATCGTTCCTGTCGATCCACAACATGTGCGGCGGCATGATCGACAGGTTCGGGTCGGAAGAAGCGAAGGCGAAGTGGCTGCCCGCCCTTTGCACGATGGAGAAGATCTTCTCCTATTGCCTCACCGAACCGGGTTCAGGCTCGGATGCGGCCGCGCTCCGCACAAGGGCGGAGCGGACTAACGACGGCTGGAAGCTCAATGGTTCCAAGGCCTTCATCTCGGGTGGCGGCTATTCGGACGTCTATGTGGTGATGGTCCGCACCGGCGAGGACGGGCCAAAGGGCATCTCCACCGTCATCGTGGAGGACGGTACGCCCGGCCTTTCCTTCGGCGGGCTTGAGGACAAGATGGGCTGGCGCGCGCAGCCAACGTCGCAGGTCCAGTTCGACGATTGCGTGATCCCCGCCGGGAACCTGCTTGGCGAAGAGGGCAAGGGCTTCAGATATGCAATGGCCGGGCTTGACGGCGGGCGGCTGAACATCGCGGCCTCGGCCCTTGGCGGGGCGCAGGCGGCCCTTGATGCGACGCTGGCTTATATGGGTGAGCGCAAGGCCTTCGGCAAATCGCTCGACCAGTTTCAGGCGCTGCAGTTCCGCCTCGCCGAGTTGGAGGTGAAGCTGCAATCGTCGCGGACCTTTCTCAGGCAGGCGGCATGGAAGCTCGACCGGAAGGCGCCGGATGCGACGAAGTTCTGCGCCATGGCCAAGCTTCTGGTGACCGACAACGCCTTCGACGTCGCCAACCAGTGCCTGCAACTCCACGGCGGCTACGGCTATCTGGCCGATTACGGGGTCGAAAAGATCGTCCGCGACCTCCGCGTCCACCAGATCCTCGAAGGCACGAATGAGATCATGCGCATGATCGTCGCCCGCGCGCTTCTGGCGGAACGCGGCTGATGGGCGACATCTACATCCGCAAGGATGGCCGCGCCGGGCGGATCACGTTGACCCGGCCCAAGGCGCTGAACGCCCTGACCTACGAGATGTGCATGGCGATCGACGCCGCGCTCATCGGTTGGAAGGACGATCCCGACATTGCGCTGATCCTGATCGACGCCGAGGGCGAGCGCGCCTTTTCCGCCGGCGGTGACATTGCCGAGATGTATGCGACGGGGACGACAGGCGACTTCGCCTATGGCCGCAGGTTCTGGGCCGACGAATACCGCATGAACGCGCGGATCGCCGAATACGGGATGCCGGTCGTCAGCTTCCTGCAGGGCTTCACCATGGGCGGAGGCGTCGGCGTCGGCTGTCACGGCAGTCACCGCATCGTCGGTGAAAGCGCCCAGATCGCCATGCCGGAATGCGGCATCGGCCTTGTGCCCGACGTGGGCGGCAGCTTCATCCTGGCGACGGCGCCGGGTCATCTCGGCGAATACATCGGCACCACCGGCGCGCGGCTTGGCCCGGCGGACGCGATGCTTGCGGGGTTTGCCGATTTCTTCGTGCCGGAAACGGAATGGGAGGCGCTGAAGCCCATCCTGATCGAGACCGGCGATGCCGGAGAGATCGCTAGCTTTGCGCATCAGCCGCCCGAGGGCAGGCTTGCGACCCTCCGCCCCGAGATCGACGCGCATTTCGGCGCGGGTTCGCTCGCCGCCATTGCCCGGTCGCTTGCCGCCTCCCCCACTGCATTCGCGACTGAGGCGCTGAAGGCACTCGCCCGCGCCTCCCCGCTCTCTGCCGCCTCATGCATCGCGATCATCCGGCGTCTGCGCGACGATCCGACGCTGCGCGCGGCGCTCGATCTGGAGTACCGCTTCACCTACCGGTCCCTTTCTGAAGCGGATTTCCTTGAAGGCATCCGCGCCCAGATCATCGACAAGGACCGCAACCCGCGCTGGCGCCATGCCGGGCCGGAGGCGGTGGAAATGCAGGACGTAGACCACATGCTCGCCTCTCTTGGGGATGCGGCACTGACATTCGCGGAGGATTGACCATGAAGATCGCATTCATCGGACTTGGCAACATGGGCGGCCCGATGGCACGGAACGTCGCCGCCGCCGGGCATCAGGTTACGGGCTTTGACACCCACGCGCCGATGCCGGACGGCGTTGTCGGCGCAATCAGCGCGGCGGGCGCGGTGAAGGAGGCCGAGGTCGTCATCACCATGCTGCCGAACGGCGCCATTCTGCGCGCCGTTGCCGCCGAGGTTTTCCCGGCAATGACCAGGGGCGCGGTCCTTTGCGATTGCTCGACCGTCGATGTTGAAAGCGCCCGCGCCGTGGCCGATCAGGCGGCGAAGGCCGGGCTTCTGGCCATCGACGCACCGGTATCCGGCGGTGTTGGTGGTGCGGCGGCAGGCACCCTGACCTTCATGGCCGGCGGCACGGATCAGGCCTTCGCCATCGTCAGCCCACTTTTCGACATCATGGGCCAGAAGGCCGTCCATTGCGGCACTTCCGGTGCCGGGCAAGCCGCCAAGATCTGCAACAACATGATCCTCGGCGTGACCATGATCGCAACATGCGAGGCCTTTGCGCTGGCCGACAAGCTCGGCCTCGACCGGCAGAAGATGTTCGACGTGGTCTCTACCTCTTCGGGCTACAGCTGGTCGATGAACGCCTATTGCCCGGCCCCCGGCGTCGGCCCGAAATCGCCCGCCGACAACGGCTACAAGCCGGGCTTCGCCGCCGAACTTATGCTGAAGGACCTGCGCCTCAGCCAGCAGGCGGCAGCGGGTGTCGATGCCGACACGCCGATGGGCCAGCTTGCCGCACTCCTCTACGAAACCTTCGTGGAAGAGGAGGATGGCCGCGGGATGGATTTCTCGGCGATGCTGCCGAGATTCGAAAAACGCCAGCGCGGCTGAATTCCGCCGGATCACGCGAAATTCGGAACCCTTCCCTGCCGTCGTCGGTTATGCCTTCGACTCGAAGGAGAATTCAGATGATCGACCGTCGCAATCTTCTGCTTTTGCCTGCCGTTCTGGCCGCTGTCTCGGTCGGCGGCAGGGTGGAGGCGAAGAACAAGCACTGCCCGCCCGGTCTCGCCAAGAAATCCCCCGCCTGCGTACCGCCGGGCCAGGCGAAGAAGCGACGCTATCGCTATCCGGAGCGCGGCGACCGGATCGACAGCTACGAATACGACTGGCTGCGTGACTACGATCGCTACGGCCTGCCGCGCCTGCCGCGTGGACAGCGTTACTACGTGGTCGGCGACCGCATCTACCGGGTCAACCAGGACACCTACGAGATACTAGATTTCGTGCGCGCCCTTGGTTCGATCCTCAACTGACGGCGGGGCGGATCACTCCGCCCAGTTCGCCCGGAGCTTTCGCGAGAACGCCACTCCGTCGTCCCCGCCTTGCCCGAGCGGAGCCACGCGCGCGCGGGCGATCACATCCTCAAGCTTCATGTCGGGACGCAGGACGCCAAGCTCATGCAGATAGGACGGCAGGCGCCCCGACAGGAGCACACGGAGATCGGGCATGGCGCGGTCGGTGAGGCGCCGCACCAGATGATAGGGCACGGTCGTGCAATTCGCGGTGATGGTGTTGTACCAGGCCGGGCGCGCAGAAAGCTCGTTGCCAAGGGCGAGGAAGGACAGGAACAGCTCCTTCGTGATCTCCGGGCTGATGTCGAGCGGGTAGAGCGACACCTCCTCGCCCCGGACATCGGTCCTGAGCCGCACGATGTCGCGTTCGTCGGCGGCGATCACCACCAGTTCGAACTGCTTGAAGAAGCCACCGATCGAGGTGAAATCCTCGCCCTTTTCCTTCCTGATTTCGGTCGAGAAGACGATGTGCTGGCCGTCGCCGAAGCCGAAGCTGACCAGCGTATGGGCGATGTCGGGGCTGTCCCAGACCGACAGGATCGCATCGACCGAGGTGATGTCATCGGGGTTCACCACCCGCGTTTCCCAACGCTCGGTGGCCTCCGTCTCGGTTATCCAGTCGAAATTTCGGACGTGGTCGAGGGTGACCATGCCACCGCTTTCCGTCGAGGTCACATTGTAGGCGACCTCGGGCAGCCAGTCGCGATCCTGACGCGGGGCGATGCCGCCCCACCAGAAGGCGACGGCGGCGAAGGTGAGCGCCATCGCAAGCCATCCGCCACGCCAGCGCCGCCGCCAGAAGAGCCAGAGGAGGCCAAGCGCCGTGACTGCAAGGGCAGCATAGGCGAGGTAGACAAGGGGCGCCGCGAACTGGAAATGGATCGCAAAGCCGGCCCAGCCGATCAGCGCGGCGGCGAGGACAAACTGAAAACCACGCCACGCGAACCGGGCTGCCTTACGCATCACGACACCAACCGACCTTTCGTTCCGGGCGACCTTGGCGGAACTCGGCCAATGCTTCAAGCGGCAGCGGCGGGAACGTCGCGCAAGGCTTACCCCGGCGATCAGACCGGCTATGCTCTGAGCAAGGCGTCACGGCAGAGGGCCGGTCCGATGAAATACCTTCTCGCGCTCCCCGTCGCCGCCCTGTCCTTCGTTCAGGCCGAGGCGCAGAACTGCCGCGTCGACACCACCACCCGCAAATGCATCTTCGTGCCGAAGTCGCAGCAGACCCAGCCGGATTTCACCGTGGGCGACATCTTCCCGATCTATGAGCACAGCATGTTGCTGGAGATCGACCGCTATGGCCTTAAGCCCGTGGACGGACCGTGGCGCTACTACAAGTCGGGGCCGGATATCTACCGCGTGGCCGTCGACGGCTACAAGGTGCTTGAAGTGATCCGCACCGCGCGGCGCCGCTGAGGCGGCTACTCCGCCGCCACCCGCCGCGCCTTCAGCATCGGCGCAAGGTAGCGCCCGGTATGGCTCGCCTCGACCCGCGCGACCTCTTCTGGCGTGCCGAGCGCCACGATCCGGCCACCGCCATCGCCGCCCTCGGGGCCGATGTCGATGATCCAATCGGCCGTCTTGATCACATCAAGGTTGTGTTCGATGACCACAACCGAATTGCCCTGCTCCACCAGCTCGTGCAGCACCTCTAGCAGTTTTCGAACATCTTCGAAGTGCAACCCAGTGGTAGGTTCGTCGAGAATGTACAAAGTCCGACCTGTGGAGCGGCGGCTGAGTTCCTTCGACAGCTTCACCCTTTGCGCCTCGCCGCCCGAAAGCGTCGTGGCCTGCTGGCCGACCTTGATGTAGCCGAGGCCCACCTTGACCAGCGCATCCATCTTTTCGCGGATCGCCGGAACGGCGGCGAAGAAGCCTTGGGCATCCTCCACCGTCATCTCCAGCACATCGGCGATGGACTTGCCCTTGAACTTGATCTCCAGCGTCTCGCGGTTGTAGCGGTGGCCCTTGCAGGTCTCGCAAGTGACATAGACATCGGGCAGGAAGTGCATCTCGATCTTGATGACGCCGTCGCCCTGACAGGCCTCGCAACGCCCGCCTTTGACGTTGAAGGAAAACCGCCCCGGCTGGTAGCCGCGCGCCTTGGCTTCGGGCAGGCCGGCGAACCAGTCGCGGATCGGGGTGAAGGCGCCGGTATAGGTCGCGGGGTTCGACCGCGGGGTGCGGCCGATGGGGCGCTGGTCGATGTCGATCACCTTGTCGAGATGCTCGAACCCCTTGATCGTCTCGCAGGGCGCCGGCGTTTCACGCGCACCGTTCAGGCGCATCGCCGCGTTCTTGTAAAGCGTCTCGATCGTCAGCGTCGACTTGCCGCCGCCCG
>DJUV01000261.1 GCA_002440625.1 Rhodobacteraceae bacterium UBA6273
GGCTGCGACATCGTCACCGAGATGACCCTCTCGGGCGAGCTCGACCAGCTCTTCGAGGCCAAGGGCATTGCCTACGACAAGGACGCCGCCGAAAAGATCAGGGCAGCGAACGCCTGAGGGGAAATCCCCTGCCGGTAGTTGCGCCGGAGTTTTGCCCCGCTCGGACTGGAGGCGCGAAACGCGCCGCCGGTCGATTGTCACTATTCCTTCACCCGGCACTCCGCATAAAGCACCGCCTCGGTGGCTGTCTCGCCGTCGCGCCAGTAGAGCGTCGCGGTATCGCCCTTGGTCCACCAGACATAGCCCGAGCCGTCCGATGGCCAGGCATAGCGCGCGCCCGAGGCGGCGGGTTCATTCAGAAGCGTGATGAGTCGGCCTTCGACATGCAGCACCGCGACCGAACCGTCGTCGGCGTTGACATAGGCCACGGGAACCTCGACGCCCCGGTCGCAGAGATAGGTTCCGCCGCCGGTGGTAAATTCCGCCGCAGCCGGGAACGGCATCAGGCCAAGAAGGCAAACCGCGATACGGCGGTTCATGCCCGCAGCCTTTCCTCCATCCGCTCGGCCAGAGCCTCGGCGCGGGCGGCGATCTCGCTGAAAGTGTCGGTGACGATATCCGGGATCACCGGGACCTCGATCCGTTCGGGATGGGCGCGGGCATCCGCTGCCACCCGTTCGGCGACAATCGCGCGCTCTTCCGCCATGCGGAGTTGGTCATCAAGCCCCGCCGCCTTGTCGGCGAGCATCAGCCCCGCCATCAAGAGCATCCGCGCCTCGGGCATCCGGCCGATCTGGCTGACGAGCGTCTGAGCCTCATTGTCGAGAAGCCGCGCTGCCGAGCGCAGGAACGGCTCTTCGCCCTCCTGACAGGCGACATCGAACTCGCGCCCGCCGATCATGATCTTCAGTTCGGCCATCACGCCACCTCACTGATAAGGGGTTTCAGTTCCGCGAGAATGTCGTCCATCTCGGCCACGTCGGCGGCGCGTGCCGCCCGCAGCGCCTCAAGCTCGCCCAGCATCGCATGGTTGATGAGACCGGGATCGGCCAGGCCGACCTCCATCGCCTCGCCAAGGGCGCGGTTCGCGTCGGCCAGATCCTGATTGGCCTCTTTCAGCCGCTGCAGGTCTATTGTGGCGGCGTCAACCTGCTGGGTCAGGCGCGCCACCTTCTTTTCAAGCGCGCCGACCATGGTTTCCTGCTTTTCCTTGATCGCCCGCACCCGTTCGGTCAGCTGGGCGTTGGTGGTCCGTTCAGTGTCGAGCGCATCTTGCAACTCGGCGATCCGCGCCTCGGCATCGCTGTCCGGTGCAGGCTGGCCATCCGCCGGGGCTGCGGCGGCACCGATGAGATCAATCCCGGCGCCGATCCGCTCCAGCGCCATGGTGATGCGGCGTTCAAGCTCCGCGATGTCGTTCATTGCCAGACCCCTGTCCTGTCGCCGCGCTGCGGCCCCTCACCCCGCCGTCGCCGTCTCATGCGGCGAATCGGATGGCGTGGCATCTCTTCGAGTTTAGACCGAAGCGCGCGCCGAATTCTGCCCCCTTTCGCGCCAGAGGCTTAGCCGGTGCGCTTGAACTTGCCTTCGATGCTGTTATCACCCCGAAAGCCGCGACACCGAGGGAAGGATCAGCCATGGACATTGCAGCACTGCGCGACAAGAACCCCGAGCACTGGGCGAAGGCCACCGCGATCCGCGTTCTGGCGATGGACGCCGTGCAGGCCGCCAATTCCGGCCATCCCGGCATGCCGATGGGCATGGCGGATGTGGCGACGGTTCTTTTCTCCAAGCACCTTAAGTTCGACGCTTCCGCGCCGGGCTGGGCCGACCGTGACCGCTTCGTCCTTTCCGCCGGCCACGGCTCGATGCTGATTTACGCGCTGATGTACCTGACGGGCTATGCGGACATCACGCTGGATGAGGTGAAGAACTTCCGCCAATGGGGGTCAAAGACCGCCGGCCACCCCGAAAACTTCCTCGCCCGGGGCATCGAGACGACGACCGGCCCCCTCGGCCAGGGCATCGCCAATTCCGTGGGCTTCGCCATCGCCGAGGAATCGCTCCGCGCCCGTTTCGGCAAGAAGGTGGTGGATCACTACACCTGGGTCATCGCCGGTGACGGCTGCCTGATGGAGGGCATCAGCCACGAGGCGATCGGCCTGGCCGGAATGCAGAAGCTTTCAAAGCTTATCGTGCTTTGGGACAACAACAACATCTCCATTGACGGCAAGATCAGCCTCTCGGACATCACCAACCAGCGCGAGCGTTTTGCCGCCGCCGGCTGGAAGGTCCTTTCCTGCGACGGCCATGATCCAGCCGACATCGACCGCGCCATGACCGAGGCCAAGACCTCTGACCGCCCGGTGATGATCGACTGCAAGACCCATATCGGCTTCGGCAGCCCGAAGAAGCAGGACACGGCCGGTGCCCACGGCTCGCCCCTTGGTCCCGATGAGATCAAGGTCGTGCGCGAGATCTACGGCTGGCCCTACCCCGCTTTTGAGATCCCCGCCGACATCCTCGACACATGGCGCAAGATTGGCGCCAAGGGCAAGGCGGCGCGGAAGGATTGGGAAGCGCGCCTCGATGAACAGTCGGCGGCGAAGAAGGCCGAGTTCGAACGGCAGATGTCGCTGACGCCGCCGAAGAAGCTTGCTGCCGCGATCCGCGCGGTGAAGAAGCAGGCCTCGGAGACCGCACCGAAGGTCGCCACCCGCAAGGCCTCGGAACTGGTGCTTGAGGCTGTCAATCCGGTGGTGCCGGAAACCATCGGCGGGTCCGCCGACCTGACCGGCTCCAACCTCACGAAGTCGGCCGATCTTGGCATCTTCAACCCGGAGAACCGCAAGGGCCGCTACATCCACTACGGCATCCGCGAACACGGCATGGCTGCCGCGATGAACGGCATGGTGCTGCATGGCGGCGTGCGGCCCTATGGCGGCACGTTCCTCTGCTTCACCGACTATGCCCGCGCGGCAATGCGCCTGTCGGCACTGATGGAAATTCCGACTGTCTATGTGATGACGCATGATTCCATCGGCCAGGGCGAGGATGGACCGACCCACCAGCCGGTCGAGCATCTCGCCATCTGCCGCGCCACGCCCAACACCTGGACCTTCCGCCCCGCCGACCTCGTGGAAACGGCGGAAGCCTGGGAACTGGCGCTGATGTCGGAAAAGACGCCCTCGGTCCTGGCGCTGAGCCGGCAGAACCTGACGACCGTGCGCAAGACCCATACGGCGAAGAACTTGACCGCGCAGGGCGCCTATATCCTCGCCGAGGCCGAGGCGCGGCGCCGCGCGATCCTGATCGCCACGGGGTCGGAGGTCGAGATCGCTCTGGCTGCGCGCGAGATCCTCGAAGGCAAGGGCATCGGCACCCGCGTCGTCTCCATGCCCTGCATGGAACTGTTCGCGG
>DJUV01000260.1 GCA_002440625.1 Rhodobacteraceae bacterium UBA6273
CCCTGCATGGAACTGTTCGCGGCCCAGCCCGAAAGTTACCGCAAGAAGGTGCTGCCCGCAGGCCCGGTCCGTGTGGGCATCGAAGCCGCCGTGCGCGCGTCCTGGGACCGCTGGCTTCTGGGCGAGCGCGGGGTCGAGAAGAAGGCCGGCTTCGTCGGCATGAAGGGCTTCGGCGCCTCCGCCCCCGCTGACCGGCTCTACAAGGAGTTCGGGATCACGGCGGAAGCCGTGGCCGCGAAGGTTCAGGCTCTGGTCTGACCTTGGTGACTGGCCGTCGTGGGATGGGCAGTATTCATCCTACCGTGTAGCGTCGTCGTAGTATGGGCAGAATTGCCCATACTACGCCGCGCAAACTCAGTGCGCCGCCTTCCCCGTCAGCTTCGCAATCATGGGCCCGATCACCCTTGTCGCCACCGGGATCAGGATCATCCCCAGCACCAGCCCGATCACGCCGTCGATACCCGCCGTCACCAGCCAGCCGGTGAACCCCGCCAGTGCCTCAGGTACTGCATAGGCCGCGGCTTTCGCCATAAGCTTGATCCAGTTGTAGATGGCCGGATAGCCGAGCACGTCGAGCCCGTGGGTGATGATCTGGCCGCCGACCCAGAGCATGGCCAGCGTCCCGACCGTGGACAGGAACGCCATCAGCTTCGGCATGCCCTTCACAAGACCTGCCCCCAGCCCGCGGCCAAGCGCGGTCCGGGATTCAGCGGCCATATGCAGGCCGATGTCATCCATCTTCACGATCATCGCCACCGCGCCATAGACGGCGATGGTGATGCCCACCCCGACGACGGCGAGCGTGATGGCCTCCATCCAGATCGAACCCTCGGGAATGGCGGCCAAAGCGATGGTCATGATTTCCGCCGACAGGATGAAGTCGGTCTTGATCGCGCCCGCCACGCGGGATTCCTCAAGATGCGCGGGGTCCTGCACGTCAAGGTCGGCCTCGACATGCTCATCGCCATGCGGGAAGAGCTTATGAAAGACCTTCTCCGCCCCTTCGAAGCAAAGATACGCGCCGCCGATCATCAGCAAGGGCGTCACCAGCCAGGGCGCGAAACTGTTCAGTAGCAGGGCCGCCGGCAGCAGGATCACGAGCTTGTTGAAAAGCGACCCCTTGGCGATCTTCCAGATGATCGGCAACTCGCGCTTGGCCTCGAAACCATGGACGTATTTCGGCGTCACGGCAGCATCGTCGATCACCACGCCGGCGGCCTTTGAGCCCGCCTTGGCAGCCATGCCCGCCACGTCGTCGATGGAGGCAGCCGCCACCTTCGCGATCGCTGCCACGTCATCGAGTAGCGCCAGTAATCCGCTCATGCTTCACTGTCCCGTTCCGGTTTCCCTGCCAAGTAAGAGCAACGCCGGGGCGAGACAAGGGTGCCCTGCCGGTGACAGTAGCCGCACGGGACCGGGAATTGTTCATCCCGTTTTCGCTAACAGCGCTTTGTTTCCGCTAACATACTGAATTTACGTGTTTTATCGCGCTTAAACCTTTGCTAAGCCCAACGAGAACCGGCAGGGAGAGGGAGTTTCGCATGACCGTCACCATCGGCATCAACGGCTTTGGCCGCATCGGGCGTTGCACGCTGGCCCATATCGCCGAGGCATCGCGCAATGACGTTCAGGTGGTGAAGATCAACGCGACCGGCCCGATCGAGACCAATGCGCATCTTCTGAAGTACGATAGCGTCCACGGCCGCTTCTCCGGCCCGGTGAAGGTCTCAGGCTCCACCATCGACCTTGGCCGCGGCCCGATCGAGGTGATGTCGACCTACAACCCCGAGGAGCTGGACTGGGAGGGCGTCGACGTCGTCCTCGAATGCACCGGCAAGTTCAACGACCGTGACCAGGCCGCCGTCCACCTGACCCGCGGCGCCCGCCGCGTCCTTGTCTCCGCACCGGCCAAGCGCGCCGACAAGACCGTCGTCTACGGCGTCAACCACCGCGAGCTTCGGCTGGAGCATGAGGTCGTCTCGAACGGTTCCTGCACCACCAACTGCCTCGCCCCGCTCGCCAAGGTCTTGAACGACAAGATCGGCATCGAGTCGGGGATCATGACGACGATCCACAGCTACACCGGCGACCAGCCGACGCTCGACCGCCGCCACAAGGACCTCTACCGCGCCCGCGCCGCCGCCATGGCGATGATCCCGACCTCGACCGGCGCCGCCAAGGCCCTGGGCGAGGTGCTGCCGGAACTCGCGGGCAAGCTCGACGGCACCGCGATCCGGGTGCCGACGCCAAACGTCTCGGCGGTGGACCTGACCTTTGTGGCAGGGCGCGACGTGACGGTCGCCGATGTCAACGAAGTGGTAAGGGAAGCCGCCGCAGGCTACATGGGCATGGTCATGGCCTATGACCCGGAACCCAAGGTCTCGATTGACTTCAACCACACGCCCTATTCCTCTATCTTCGCGCCCGACCAGACCAAGGTCGTCGGCAAGCGCACGGTCCGCGTGCTGGCCTGGTACGATAACGAATGGGGTTTCTCCTGCCGGATGGCCGATGTGGCCGGGGCGATGGGGCGGCTCCTGCAATAAGGAGCATCGGGGGCCTCGCCTCCGCCCATGACCAACCGAATCGCCGCTGTGATCGCGCTCATGATCGCGGCCTTCTTCCTGATCGACGCGCTTGTCCTGCACCTCGGTGCCGGGCTCTTCCTTGCGCGGCAGATTGCCGGCCTCATCGAATATCTCGCCTTCTGGCGCTAGGGTCGCTACTCTTCGGTTGACCTCGCGGCGATTTTGCCGATGTTAGCGCCAACATTGCCCCTCGGGGGCGGATTCCCTGCGAAAAAGGAGATGCCATGACGGTCAAGGTAGCCATCAACGGGTTCGGGCGCATCGGGCGCAACGTTCTGCGCGGGATCATCGAGAGCGGGCGCAAGGATATCGAGGTCATCGCCATCAACGACCTCGGCCCGGTCGAGACGAACGCCCATCTCCTGCGCTTCGACTCAGTCCATGGCCGCTTCCCCGGTGAAGTCACCACGGGCGAGGACTGGATCGACGCCGGCCGTGGCCGGATGCGGGTCACAGCGCTCCGCAATCCCGCAGACCTCCCCTGGTCCGATGTCGACATCGTCATGGAATGCACCGGCATCTTCACCTCCAAGGAAAAGTGCCAGGCGCATCTGGAAAACGGCTCCAAGCGCGTCCTGATCTCCGCCCCCGGCGAGAATGCCGACAAGACCATCGTCTACGGCGTCAACGACAAGACCCTGACCGGGGATGACCTGATCGTCTCCAACGCCTCCTGCACGACGAACTGCCTCTCGCCCGTGGCTTACGTGCTGAACAACGCTATCGGCATCGAGAAGGGGATGATGACGACGATCCATTCCTACACCGGCGACCAGCCGACGCTCGAC
>DJUV01000174.1 GCA_002440625.1 Rhodobacteraceae bacterium UBA6273
CGACGCCGAAGGGGTTGCCGATGGCCAGCACCAGATCGCCGACGGCGGCCTTGTCGGAATCGGCGAACGTCAGCGCCGGCAGGTCCTTGGCGCCATCAAGTTTCAGGACGGCGAGGTCAGCCGCCTCGTCGGCCAGGATAACCTTCGCGCCGAATTCGCGACGGTCGGCCAGGGCCACGCGGATCTCGTCCGCATCTCCGACCACGTGATAGTTGGACACCACGATTCCGTCCTCCCGCAGGATCACGCCTGAGCCGAGCGAGTTCTGCACGCGCGGCGTCGCCGGGCCGAAGTTGAAGAATTGGGAGAAGAAGGGATCATCCGCGAATGGATTGCGCCGCGCCGCTACCACCTTGCTGGCATAGATATTGACCACGGCGGGGGCGGAGGATTTCACCAGCGGCGCAAAGCTCAAGGTGATCTCGGCCCGACTGCCCGGCACCTGCGTCTCGGCCAGTGCCGGCAGGGCGAGTGCCGCGAGAAGCCCGAGGGAAAGGAGGAGGCGCATGGTACGTCCTTCGCTGATCTGCCAGGTGGCGGACCCTCGCGCCGGGCGGGGCGGAAATCAAGATGCGCGCCTGTCACGCCTGCGCTACCCTCGCCCCGGCAAAAGGAGACCTGCCGAGATGCTGACGCCCTTCCACCTTGCCCTTCATGTCCGCGACCTTGACGAGGCGCGCGCCTTCTACGGCGGCGCCCTTGGCTGCACCGAGGGGCGGTCAACCGCGACCTGGGTGGATTTCGATTTCTTCGGCCATCAGCTCAGCCTGCACCTCGGCCAGCCCTTCGCCAACGCACCGACCGGTAAGGTCGGCGACCACATGGTGCCGATGCCGCATTTCGGCGTGGTGCTGCATCTGCCGGACTGGCAGGCGCTTGCGGCGCGGCTGGAAAAGGCCGGCACCAATTGGGTGCTCGCGCCCTCGGTGCGCTTCCAGGGCCAGCCGGGGGAGCAATGGACGATGTTCTTCCGCGACCATTCCGGCAATCCGATCGAGGTCAAGGGGTTTGCGGCGATGGAAAAGGTGTTCTCCAGCTAGTCACTCGCCCGCCGCCAGCCTCACCGCAACCACAACCCCGCGCGCTTGATCGTGTTGCGGATCACCTGTTCGCGGCGGGGCAGGGCGTTCCGGTCGAACATCGCCCGGATCTTCTCGCCCTTCTTCTGATAGACGAGCCGTTTCAGCGGCTCATACTCCTTCAGATGCTTCTTCAAAGGATTGGGCGCAATCGCTTCCTCCAGCGCCGTCACCGCCGCATCGCTTTCCCGCGCATAGAGCAAGGGCAGGGTGCGGTAATGGCAGCTCACATCGCCGTCCAGCCCCGCCAGTTCCGGCCCCGGCCGACCGCCGCCGAAGGAATGGATCACCAGGGGCAGCGCCACTTGGTCGAGCCACGGGTCGAGCACCTGACAGACCAGCGCCTCTGGCCTGTCGTCGCGGATCGACAAAGCATAGTCGCGGAGCCGCTCGCCAAAGGCCTTGGGTGAACGGTGAAAGAACCAGCCGGCGTTGAAATAGAGATACCGCTCCCAATGCTCATCCGGCTGGGAAAGATCGAGGCTTGCGGCAAAATCCAAGCCAAACTTGTCATAGAGCGATCCCCAGATCGCCGCATGGCCCGGCCCGTAAAGCTCGATCTCCGGCCAGGTCGCCTCGCGCCGCATCGAGGCGGCGGGGCGGTCGAAATCGAAACCCACCGAAGCCAGCGGCCCGCAAAAGATCGTGTCGGTATCGAAAAAGACGAAAGGCGCATCGGGCAGGGCGGCCAGCCCTTCGATCTTGTTCCCCTGCGGATAGCTTGCCCCGAAGTGCCGGCTCTCGAAGGGCAGGATCTCCACCCCAAGGCTTTCGAGCACCCGCTTCAAGGGCGGCGGCACGCGCGGGTCGTTCGGCCAAAGCGGCCCCGGCTGCGGCTCGCCCATGAAAAGCTTGCCGGCAAAGTCGGGGTTCGCGGCGCGGAAGGTCGCGGCCAGCACGATGGCCTCATAGGCAAGCCGCCCCGACTGGCCGATGAAGAAGACGTTGAACGCCTCCGCGCTCTTTGCCTTCATCTCTTGCGGTTTCCGAAGTCGAAAGCGAAGTCATAGCCGAAAAGCCCCGCCGCACCGCCGGTGTGCAGAAAGACGATGCGCTCACCTTTGCGGAAATGCCCCTTGCGGATCAGGTCGATCATCCCCGCCGCCCCCTTGGCCGAATAGACCGGGTCAAGAAGGATGCCCTCAAGCTCGGCAAACAGCCGGATCGCCTCAAGCCCGCTTTCGGAAGGAATGCCATAGCCGTCGCCGACGTAATCCGAGTTCGCCACCACATCCTCGCGCCGCACCACGCCGGGACAACCGAGATTGGCGGCGGTCTTTTCCGCCAGCGCGAAAACCATCTCCTCTTGCCGCGCCTTCGGCGCCCGCACCCCGATGCCCAGAAGCGGAATCCCGGCATTGATCGCCTTCAGCCCGGTGATCAGCCCCGCCTGCGTCCCCGCTGACCCCGTCGCATGGACGATATGGTCGATCCTCAGACCCCGGTCATTGACCTGCCCCAGAAGCTCAAAGGCGCAGTTGACATAACCAAGCGCCCCGGTCGGGTTCGACCCGCCGCCGGGGATCGTAAAGACCTTGCGGCCTTCGGCCCGGAACCTCTCCGCCACCGCCTCCATCTCGGCATTCATATCGCCGCCAGCGGGGCGCTTTTCGGTCGTGGCGCCGTGGAGATGGTCCAGAAGCACATTGCCGTTCTGGTTGTAGCTCGCGTGGTTATAGCCGGTGCGGTCCTCCAGCAGGATATGGCATTCCATCCCCAGCTTCGCCGCAAAGGCCGCGGTCTGGCGCGCATGGTTCGACTGGGTGGCGCCCTGCGTCATCACCATGTCGGCGCCTTCCGCCTCGGCCTCTGCCATCAGGAATTCGAGCTTCCGGGTCTTGTTGCCCCCCGTCGACAACCCGGTGCAATCATCGCGCTTGATCCATATCTCCGGCCCGCCAAACTCTTTCGTCAGCCGGTCGAGCCGTTCCAAGGGCGTCGGCAGATGGGCAAGGAAATGGCGGGGGAAACGGGCAAGATGCATCGGTCACTCCAGCTGGTTGGCCTATCTATAGGCCGGCCCCCCGGGTAGCGCAAACAGACGAAGCGTACTGACTGCCATCCCGGAAAGCTCGCGGAACAACTTCTCCCGCATCGCCCGCTCATAGTCGCCAAAGCCCTGCGCCTCGATCACAAAAGAACCCGGCCCCCGGATCACCTCCTCGCGGTAGTAGGCTGCCACATCCTGTTCGCCGCCCTGGATCGCCAGCCCGTTGACCACCACGCCGTCAAGCCGCCCGGCCCGGTAGGCGGCCCAGGGCGGAAACCCGTCATTGCCGACCCCGTCGCCCGCCACGTCGAGCGTGCGCGCCATGCAATCCGGCCCCTTGTGGAAAAGGCTCGCGCCATATCCAAGCGCGTCGCCGATCGCCGTCGGCAGATCATCGCGCCCGCGTTTGCTCAGGCCGATGGCCCCGGCCACCTCTGCCAGATCCTCCGCCGTCTCGATCCGCTTCCACCACAGGATCACATCCTGCGCGAACCGCCCGCTCCACTCGTAAGCGCCCAGCACCACCGGGTCCGAGGGATCGGCGAGGAACGCCTCCACCACCTCGGGCGCCAGCAAAGCCGCTGCCAGCCCGCCGCGCTGCAACAGGTCTTCTTCCACATCAACCGAGGCCGAGACGTCGATCGCCAGCAGCAACGCCAGCCGGCACTCCGCCTGTCCGGCGGCCGGCGATACGGCGCAAAACCCCGCCGCTACCAGTGCCCGGTATTGCCCATGCTGGCCCAAGGTTCTTCAGGCGGCTTCGCCTCTCCCTTCTGCAGAATCTCGACGGATACGTTGTCGGGCGAGCGCACGAAGGCCATATGTCCGTCGCGCGGCGGCCGGTTGATGGTGACGCCGTTTGCCATCAGATGCGCGCAGGTGGCGTAGATGTCGTCGACCTCATAGGCGAGATGGCCGAAATGCCGGCTGTCGGAGGGCAGGGCGGCATCGCCATCCCAGTTATGCGTCAGCTCCACCGGGCATTCCGGCTGCCCCTCGGGCGCCATGAAGACAAGCGTGAACCGCCCCTTGTCATTGTCATAGCGCCGGATCTCCTTCAGCCCCAAGAGTTCGTAGAACCGCTTCGAGGCATCGAGATCGAGCACGCGGACCATGGTATGGAGGTATTTCACGCCGGTTGGCCTTTCCTGTTTCCGTTGCCGACAAGATTAGCGCGTTTTGCTCGCCATGGGAAACTCAAGCACAACGCAGGGTCGCGCCTGACCCGAGGTGGGCGCCATCGCGCCCGCCTGGGGGCGGGTCGGGCGCGGCCCGGTCGCATTGGGCGACCGGGCGGTGGCAAGCGTCTGCGAAATTTTCACGCCCACACATCCTGTCGTGGGTGCCCATCCCTGAACCCATAGATATAGTGGACCCCGATTCGACATGCGGAGGCCCCGACCATGACCCTCACCCCAGAACAACAGGCCGAGATCGCCGAGGCCCGCACCGTGTCCCGGCCCACCTTGCGCGCCACCGCGCCGGGCATGGAAAAGCACCTCTACCTCGCCCATGAGGTTCTCGACCACGGCCTCGTCCGCGTCATCGACTATATGGGCGACGACGCCGCCATCACCCAGGCCGCCCGCGTCTCCTACGGGCGCGGCACCAAGGCCGTCTCCAACGACGAAGGCCTGATCCGCTACCTGATGCGGCACTGGCACTCGACCCCGTTCGAGATGTGCGAGGTCAAGTTCCACGTCAAACTCCCGGTCTTCGTCGCCCGCCAGTGGATCCGCCACCGCACCGCCAATGTGAACGAATATTCCGCGCGCTATTCGATCCTCGACCGCGAATTCTACATCCCCGCGCCCGAGAATCTGGCCGCCCAGTCGACGGTCAACAACCAGGGCCGGGGGGAACTTCTGCAAGGCGAAGAAGCGCAGCGGGTGCTGGATTTGCTCCGCGACGACGCCATGCGGAGCTATGACCACTATGAGGCGATGCTGTCGCAGGACGGGCAAAAAGGCCTCGCCCGCGAGTTGGCCCGCATGAACCTGCCCGCCAATGTCTATACGCAATGGTACTGGAAGGTGGATCTGCACAACCTCTTCCACTTCTTGCGGCTCCGCGCCGACGCCCACGCGCAATACGAAATCCGCGTCTATGCCGAGACGATGTGCGGCATCGTCAAGGACTGGGTGCCGCTCGCTTACGGGGCCTTCGAGGACTACCGCCTCGGCGGGGTGACGATGAGCGGCAAGGCGGTGAAGGTGTTGCGGCGGCGGCTCGCTGGTGAGGCGGTGACGCAGGAGACTTCCGGGATGTCGAAGGGCGAATGGCGGGAGTTTGAGGGGGTTTGGGGGTGAAGGATGCCCCGAACCAAGAACCATCATGTCGTCCCAAGTGTGGCTATGATGATGTGACCGCCCCCCGACGGCATCGATGAGCCAAGGTGGGTCTGCGATGATCCACAGTGGGGCCGTGAGATCGGCAAGCTGGGTCACGAGGTGCGGCTGATTCCTCCTGCTTATGTGAAGCCCTTCGTCAAGCGGCAGAAGAATGACATGGCCGATGCCGAGGCGATCTGCGAGGCGGCCCTGCGTCCGACGATGCGCTTCGTTCCGGTGAAGAGCGAAGCCGTTCAGGGTGCGGCCATGGTCTTCCGCATCTGCGAGCTCCTGATCCGGCAGCGGACGCAGGCGATCAATGCCCTGCGCGGCCACCTGGCCGAGTTCGGACAGGTCGTGCCGCAAGGGGTGGCCAATGCTTCGAAGCTGATCGCCCGCCGGGCCAGGGAGAACGCGGTGGCTCGACGGCTGATGACGGTGCCGGGGATCGGGCCGCTGATCGCCACGGCCATCGCGGTTCTGGCTCCACCGCCCGAGACCTTCCGCAGGGCGCGGGACTTTGCGGCATGGCTGGGTCTGGTGCCACGGCAGCATTCGACAGGGGGCCAACAGCGTCATCATCAAGCGGCACGTCCACCAAGCGGTGCGCCCGGGCACCTGGCTGGGCAGCATGCTGGGGCGCAAGCCGCCGATGCTGGTAGGGGTGGCGCTGGCCAACAAGATGGCGCGGATCGTCTGGGCCCTGATGGCGCGGGGCGGCGTCTCTCGGTCTCCGGTCGCGGCGGCATAAGCCGACCGTCGGCCGCGAGAGCGTCGGAGCGAAAGAGGGCAAGGAGCGGTATGGCGCAACAGTCGTGAGACAGGATCGGGAGAACCAGGGCGCAACAGAGTGCCTTTCGAGCGCGCGGCTTTGATCCGGACCCGGCCTTCGAACACCATACGGGCCCGCGGCACGCAGCAGGCCGCATCATGAGGGCGGACATATGTCAGCACCCGATGACGCGCCAGAAACAGCTCGGAAGATCCCTCTTGCGCTTGGGGCGGTTACACATGTTGCGCAAATCGTTTGATGGCCGGACTGCCCCTTGTCCCGGACAGACCTATCCCGCGACCCTTGTGACGGGTATGCCGAGCTCGACGGCGTCACGGCACTCGGCATACCCGCCACTGAAGCCGTGGGATGCGTCCGGCCGGGGACAGGGGAACCACGCCGAAGCGGCCCGCCCCCCCCAAAACTTTCGCTGCGCTTGAAAATTCCCGCGCTATGATCGGGTCCGAGTCATCTCAGGAGGTAGGACATGAGTTTCGTCAGGACACTTGCCACGCTGGCCATGGGCTTCGCTGCCGCGAAGGGCTTTGACAAGTACAGGAAGATGGGCGGCATGGACGGCGTTCAGGATGCGCTGAGGAAGGCCGGGGAGCCGGGCGGCATTACCGACCAGATCGGCGATATGGCCGAAAAGATGGGCGTGCCGGGCGGCAGGGATGCCGTGCGCGACATGATGGGCAAGTACGGCAAGGCTGCCGCCGATGCCTCGGAAGCCGGGCAGGCCGGGCTTGGCAACCTGATCTCGGCGATGACCACGGCGGCGACGGCGGGCAGCAAGCACATGACCGACATGATGGGCGCGGTGGTGGGCGGCACGCCGGTCAATGCGGCCATGGAGGAGAATGCGCGGCTGATGATCCGGGCGATGATCCAGGCCGCCAAGGCCGATGGCGAGATCGACGCCGAGGAACGCGCGAAGATCATGGATCACCTGAAGGACGCCAGCGATGAGGAGATCGCCTTCGTCGAGGCGGAACTGAGTGCACCTGGCGATGTCATGGCCCTTGCTTCCGCCGCCGGCGATGGCGCCAAGGCGCAGGTCTATGCCGCCGCGCGGATGGCGATCCGGGTGGATAATCCGCAGGAAAACGCCTATCTGAACCAGCTTGCCACCGCCCTTGGGCTTGATGCGGAAACCCGCGCCCGGCT
The DNA here is from genome assembly GCA_002440625.1 of Rhodobacteraceae bacterium UBA6273. GTDB lineage: Bacteria > Pseudomonadota > Alphaproteobacteria > Rhodobacterales > Rhodobacteraceae > Albidovulum. Next base: position 7,339 of record DJUV01000174.1, read on the forward strand.
GGACAGCGGCATGGCCTGAGGGCCTTTGCCCGCCCGCGAGAAATTCGCCGGGGCTGGCCGGTTTTGCGGTTGACTCCGCACTCCGCCCGGTTAAAAGGCGGGCTTCAAGGATTTCGCGGGCGGCTTGGCCGTCTGGCAAGTGGAGAACGACTATGGCGAAGCCGACGACGATCAAGATCCGTCTGAACTCGACGGCGGGCACCGGGCACTTCTACGTGACCAAGAAGAATGCCCGCACCATGACCGAGAAGATGGTTGTGCGGAAGTACGACCCGGTCAAGCGTGAGCATGTCGAATACAAGGAAGGCAAGATCAAGTAAGATCTGGCTGTCCTGAAGGGATGGAAGGGCCGCGCATTGCGCGGCCTTTTTTGTTTTGAGGCACGGACAAGTCAGACCCGCAGAATTTCGGCGGTATGACGAAATTCTGCTGTGCCCGCCCACCGGGCGGCGGGCACAAATGTGCCCACCTTGGGCGGTCCCATCAGAATTTGGCACCGTCCGGCGCTGCGGATGGCCCCTTGCCCTCCGCCTTACGGCTCTGGGCAACGGCGCGGGCGTCCTTCCACTGGAAGGCCGCCTTGTCGCGCCGAAGTCCCGCCTCACCGTCCCCGCGTCGCCTCGGCATGGCGCTTGAAACTGTCAAGGATGGCCTGCCAGCCTTGGCGCTGCATATCTTCGGGGTATTCGTTTTCCGCGTCGAAGGTCTCACGGACGCGGATGCCTGTGCCGGTCTCCTCGAACTCGACGCTGAGATTACGGTCGCCGAACGCGGCCTCGATCAGCCGCATCGGCTCGATCCTTGTGTAGGTCCCGGCGAAGTCGAAGCCCATGCTGCCGTCCTTCGCCTCCATACGCGAAGTGAAGCTGCCGCCCTCGCGGAGGTCGACACTGGCCGCCGTCGTGTGCCAGTCGTCCGAGGCGGCGTTCCAGGCCATGATGTCTTCGGGGGTGGTCCAGCAGCGCCAGACGGTTTCGATGGGGGCCTTCACGACCGTCTCCACGGTGATCTTCATTGCGTCTTCCTTCTGTTCGCGGGGCCATCGTCGCGCGTCCGGCGAGGTGGGTCAAACCCGCAGCGGTGCCGACGGCGGGGACTTGCGCAAAGAAAAAGGGCCGGGGAAATCCCCGGCCCTTCCTCGTCTCGACCAGCCCTGCTTATTCGCGGTTGCCCATGAACTGCAGCAGGAAGGTGAAGAGGTTGATGAAGTCGAGATAGAGGTTCAGCGCCCCCATGATCGCGGCTTTGCCCAGCCACTCCGTATCGCCGTGCTGGGCATGGGCGATATAGGTGTTCTTGATGTTCTGCGTGTCATAGGCGGTCAGGCCGGCGAAGAGTAGGACACCGATCGCCGAGATCGCGAACATGATCGCCGGCGACTGCAGCCAGATGTTGACGATCGAGGCGACGAGGATGCCGATCACGCCCATGATGAGGAACGACCCCCAGCCCGAGATATCGCGCTTGGTCGTGTAGCCCCAGAGCGACAGGCCGGCGAAGGCGATCGCGGTCACGAGGAAGGTCTGCACGATCGACATGTCGGTGAAGACGAGGAAGATCGAGCTGAGCGACAGGCCCATCGCGGCGGCGAAGGCGTAGAAGAAGACCTGCGCGGCGCCCGTCGACAGGCGGTTGATCATCGCGCCGAAGGCGAAGACCATGCCGAGCGGCAGGAGCATCACGACCCACTTCAGCGGCGAGGCATAGAGCGCATAGCCGAAATTGGTCAGGTATTTGCTGGCGCCGATCTGGTATTCGGTCGGCACGTCGGAGACGGCGAGACCGGCAACCGCCCAGGCGGCCGCAGCGGTGATCACCATGGCCACGGACATGAGGCCGTAGACCTTGTTCATATGGGCGCGGAGCCCTTCGTCGATCGCGAGCGTCCGGGTGCCTGCCCGGCCGGCCTGGATCGTGTTGTAGTCAGCCATCAAAGCCTCCAGTTGGTTTTTGGCGCGGGTCGGCACAATTCCGCCCGCTTCCGAAGAAATATCGGGAAGCGGGCGTGTGATTTCAAGCGCCAAGGCCAGCTTTTGAGGCTGATCGGTGCAGTTTATCGCCGCCAGGTGGCCGGCACGTCCCAGAGAGAGCGGTCCGCCTCGATCTGCGCCTCGGTTTCGCTGAGGCCGATGTCCTTCAGAAGGTGCCGGTCGAGTTGGCCAAGCGCGCGGCGGTGGCGCTTGAGGGTGAAGGCGAGCCCGAGCCAGGCCATGATCCCGCGGCCGGGACGGTTGGTGCGAAGCTTCAGGGCGGTTGCGCGGTCCATGTTCATCCCTTTCTGTGATGAGAGATGCCATTTGCATCATCTGTCTTGATTTATACCCCCGTCTGATGCATCATTAAAAATGAACAAATGATGCCACCTTCATCACAGAAATTGAACATGGCCCGGAATCTCGACCTCACCGCCCTGCGCGCCCTTGTCACCATAGCCGAGGTTGGCGGCGTCACCCGCGCGGCGGGGCTTTTGAACCTGACGCAGTCGGCGGTGTCGATGCAGATCAAGCGGCTGGAAGAAAGCCTCGGGATCGTGCTCTTCAGCCGGGCGCAGCGGAGGCTGACGCTGACGCCCGAGGGGGAGCAACTCGTCCAATATTCGCGCCGGATGCTTGACCTCAACGACGAGGCTTTGGCGCGGCTGACGGATTCCGCCTATGAGGGCGAGATCCGCGTCGGCGTGCCGCATGACATCGTCTATCCGCAGTTCCCGCGCATCCTGAAGGAAATGGCGCTGGATTTCCCGCGCGTGCGCATCAACCTTGTCGCCTGCTATACGGCCACGCTGAAGGAAGAATTCGGTCAGGGTCGTTTCGATGCGATCATGACGACCGAAATGCATCCGGGTGAGCGCGGCGAACGCATCGCCAGCCGAAAGCTGCAATGGGTCGGTGCGCCGGGCGGTCAGGCGTGGATGCAGCGGCCCTTGCGCCTTGCCTTCGTCGAGCGCTGCTTCTTCCGCCAGTTCGCGCAGAACGCCCTGACCGAGGCGGACATCCCGTGGGAGCTGGCGGTCGGCGGCCAGTCCGAACAGATCGAGACGGCCATCGCCGCCGCCGATCTTGCCGTGACGGTGCGGATGGACGGCGCGGTTTCGGAATTGCTGCAACCCATCGGTGGCGCCAACACGCTGCCGGACCTCGGCGAGCTCAGCATCTGCCTTTACGCCGCCGAAACCCTGAAGGGGCCGGTGGCCGAAAGGCTGACCGGGCTGATCCGGGCGGCTTACGGGACGCCCTGCTGCGAAGCTGTCTCAGATCGTCACGACGATCTTGCCGGTCGACTTGCGGCTGCGGAGTAGTTCAAGCCCCTCCGCCGCTTGCGTGAAGGGCAGAACGTGCGAGACATGCGGCCTGAGGCTGCCTTCGCCGTACCAGCCAAGAAGCGTGGCCAGGCTGCCGGTCAGTACCTTGGGCCGGAAATCGAGATAGGCACCCCAGTAGAGGCCCATCACAGTGATGTTCTTCACCAGAAGATGGTTCGCCGGGATCTGCTGGACCCTGCCGCCGGCAAAGCCGACCACGATGATGCGCCCGTCGGGGCGGGTCGCGCGCAAGGCCGCGTCGAACTGGTCGCCGCCGACCGGATCATAGACCACGTCGGCGCCGCCAAGGGCCTTCACCTCCGCCCGGATGTCGGCCGTGTCACTGTCGATCAGGTGGTGGGCGCCCGCGGCCTCGGCGATCTTCAGCTTGTCGAGGCCTCGTGCACAGGCAATGACCCGCGCACCCATCTTGCGCCCGATCTCCACCGCCGTAAGCCCGACACCGCCCGCGGCCCCCAGAACCAGCAACGTCTCGCCGGGCTGAAGCCGGGCGCGATGGTCGAGCGCGACGTGGCTGGTGCCATAGGCAATCAGGAATCCGGCGGCGACTTCGAAGCTCATGGCGTCGGGAATGGGCAGGCAGCGGCGCGCATCGAAGCAGCCGAACTCCGCCAGACCGCCGCCGTTCGTGTAAACCGCCACCCGGGTCCCGGGGGCAGGGCCGTCCGTGCCCGGACCAATCGCTTCCACGATCCCCGCCGCCTCCATCCCGAGGGTCACGGGCGGCACCGGTCGCACCTGATATTTTCCTTCAATCATAAGGAGATCGGCGAAGTTCAAGCCGCAAGCCATGAGCCGAAGGCGCACCTCGCCCGGCCCCGGTTCCGGTACGGGACGCGTGCCAAACACCGGCGTCTCACCGTAGTTCTCTATGCCGAAAAACCGCATCGAGGCCCTCCCATTGCCGTTCGCACGCCAATAGGCGTGCCAACGAGTTTCCAGCCGCCCACTCGCGCAGCAATTGCATTTTGCGACGAAACCTCGCCGAGGCGTGTTGCATTTTGCGAATCAAATTGCAACGCGCATTTCGGGCGAGTTGGCGCACCTGTATTTTCGTATAGGTGGATTGTTTCGTGGCGCCACACGTTTTCGGAGAGTCTCGATCGGTTGTACATCTTATCAGGCATTTACAATGTTTTTAGACAAATGGCTCGCATCCGGTCGGTTTGGCACGTATCTTGCTTGTATATGTGTGACGAGTGCAAGGAGTTCATTATGAAACACCCCGTTGATGTCCATGTTGGTAAGCGTGTGCGGCATCGCCGCTGGATGGTCGGCATGACCCAGCAGCAGCTTGCTGACAAGGTCGGGATCAAATTTCAACAGATCCAGAAGTATGAAACCGGCATGAACCGGGTTTCGGCATCCCGGCTCTGGGACATTTCCGAGGCCTTGAGCGTGCCGATCAGCTTCTTCTTCGAGGGGCTCGATTCCCGCACTCCGGTGATCGAGGATCATGAAGGCGACATCCTTGCCGACAAGGAAGCGCTGATGCTGGTGCGGTCCTATTACGCGATCCCCGAGGCACAGCGCCGCCGCCTCTTCGACCTCGCCAAGGTGCTGTCCGACGCGGCCTGACGGCCATTGACCGCAGGGGGGGAGGGCGGTACCGCTGGCACAGCCAAAAGGGGTGCCCATGTCCGTCCTCTCCGACGTCGAACGATCTGAAATTGTTGCAACAGCCCACGCGCTCGCCGATGCCGCGCGCGTGGAGACATTGAAGCATTTCCGCAGCGACGGCCTTTCCGCCGACAACAAGGAAACCCACCGCTTCGATCCGGTGACGGTGGCCGATCGCGCCTCTGAACAGGCGATGCGGGCGATCCTGGGTGCACGCCGACCCGCGGACGCGGTCTTTGGCGAGGAATTCGGGGCAACCTCCGGCACCAGCGGCCTGACCTGGGTGCTTGACCCGATCGACGGCACACGCGGCTATCTCTCGGGGACGCCGACCTGGGGCGTCCTCATTTCGGTTGCCGATGAAAAGGGGCCGGTCTTCGGCCTGATCGACCAGCCCTATATCGGCGAACGCTTCATCGGCGGCTTCGGTCTGGCGGAAGTCACGGGCCCCTTGGGCCGCCATCCGCTGCGCTGCCGCCCGGCGCGACCCCTCTCCGAGGCGATCCTCTTTTCTACCTTCCCTGAGGTCGGCACCGATGAGGAAGGCGCCGCCTTCCGCCGCGTGGTGCCGAAGGTGCGGCTCACGCGCTACGGCATGGATTGCTACGGCTATGCGCTCATCGCCGCCGGCCAGATCGACCTCGTGATCGAGGCTGGGCTTCAGGCCTATGACGTGCAGGCCCCGATAGCGGTGATCGAGGCGGCGGGCGGCGTGGTCACCGACTGGCAGGGCCGGCCGGCGCCGCAAGGCGGCCGCATCCTCGCCGCCGCGAACGCTGCGGTCCATGCCGAGGCGATGGCGCTCCTCAACCCCTGAGGATGGACAATATTGCCCATCCCACCCCCGCCATGTAACCTCCTCCGCGCCGGACCCGAGTCCTTCCCCCTTCTGTCGCCCGGCCGTTCCCGTTCCACCGAAGGGGTGGCACCAAGGGAACCATCATGCCGGACATCCTGATCCGCAACGCCACCATCGCCACCATGGACGAAACCCGCCGCGAGATTACCGGCGGCGATATCCTGATCCGAGGCGGCATCATTGCCGCCCTCGGGCAGGGGCTTCAGACCAAGGGTGAGGTCATCGACGCCACCGGCTGCGTGGTCACGCCCGGTTTGGTCAACACTCACCATCACCTCTACCAGACGCTGACCCGTGCGGTGCCGGGCGGCCAGGATGCGCTTCTCTTCGGCTGGCTGAAAACGCTCTACCCGATCTGGGCGCGCTTCGGCCCGGAAGAGATGCGTATCTCCGCCCTGACCGGCCTCGCCGAACTGGCGCTCTCGGGCTGCACCCTGACCTCGGATCACCTCTACCTCTACCCGAACGGCGCGCGGCTTGAAGATACGATCGACGCCGCGCGGGAGATCGGCCTCAGGTTCCACCCGACGCGCGGCGCCATGTCGATCGGCGAAAGTGCCGGAGGCCTGCCACCCGACAGCCTCGTTGAAAAAGAAGCCGCAATCCTGACGGACATGGAGCGGGTCGTCGACGCCTTCCACGACCCCAAGGACGGCGCCATGACCCGCGTCGGCCTTGCCCCCTGTTCGCCCTTCTCGGTCAGCCGCGACCTGATGCGCGAGGCGGCGATCCTTGCCCGCGACAAGGGCGTGATGCTCCACACCCATCTGGCGGAAAACGACGAGGACATCGCCTATTCGCTGGAAAAATTCGGCTGCCGCCCCGGCCAATATGCCGAGGATCTGGGCTGGACCGGCGCCGATGTCTGGCACGCCCATTGCGTCAAACTGGACGAAGGGGAGATCGGCCTTTTCGCCCGCTCCCTCACCGGCGTCGCGCATTGCCCCTGCTCGAACTGCCGCCTCGGCTCCGGCATCGCACCCGTGCGCCGGATGCGCGATGCGGGCGTGAACGTTGGCCTCGGCGTCGACGGCTCAGCCTCGAACGACGCCGGCAACCTCGTCGCGGAAGCCCGTCAGGCGATGCTCCTCCAGCGCGTCGCCAACGGAGCGGATGCGATGAGCGCGCGCGAGGCGCTGGAGATTGCCACCCTCGGCGGCGCAAGGGTGCTTGGGCGCAGCGACTGCGGCTCTATCGAACCCGGCAAGCGCGCCGACCTCGCCATCTGGGACATGCGGGGCATCGAAGCCGCCGGCGCCTGGGACCCGGTCGCCGCCCTCCTCCTCGCCGGCCCGACACGGGTTCGCGACCTCTTCGTCGAGGGCAGGCAGGTTGTCCGGGGCGGGCATCTCGCGACCCTGGACCTGCCCACCCTCATCGAACACCAGAACCGCCTCGCGCGCCGCCTGATGGCCTGATCCTCCTCACTTTCTGTCCGAAAATACTCCCGCCGGAGGCATGCGGAGCCGCGCCCCCGGGCGCGGCGACACATTGGCGTGGCGCCGCAAGGCGCCTCCGCTGGATTACCGCGTCACCGGCGCGCCACTGACCCGGAGATCGCGGACCGCCCGGTCGTCGCCCATCATGATCGTCGGAAAGATCGCCTCCCAGATATCGCCCGCCCGCGCCGCCCGCTGGGCGATGGCGGAGGTGGAGGCGAGGTCGACTACCACGATATCCGCCTCCATCCCCGGCGCGAGGTTACCGATCCTGTTATCCGCGCGAAGACTCCGTGCCGCCCCTTGCGTCGCCAGCCACCAAAGCTCTGCCGGGTGCAACGCGCGGCCGCGAAGCTGCGCCACCTCATAGGCCGCCGCCATCGTTCGCAGCATCGAGAAGGACGACCCGCCGCCGGTGTCGGTCGCCAGCCCAATCCGGTGGCCGCTTCTCGAAAGCCCGTCCATGTCGAAAAGACCGGAGCCGATGAAGGTGTTGGAGGTCGGGCAATGCACTAGGCTCGCGTCCACCTCCCTCAGCCGGTCCCGCTCGCGCGGCTCAAGATAGATTGCATGGCCGAAGACCGCGCCGGGGCCGAGAAGCCCGTGGCTTTCGTAGGTGTCGAGGTAGTCCCGCGCCGCAGGGTAAAGTCCCTTCGCCCAGGCGACCTCGTCGGTCTGCTCGGATAGATGCGTCTGCATCAGGCAGTCGGGATGCGCCGCCCAGAGCGCGCCGAGCGCCTCTAGCTGTTCCGGCGTCGAGGTCGGCGAAAAGCGCGGGGTGATGACGTAGGACAGCCGCCCCTTGCCGTGCCATGCCTTCAGAAGCCGGGCGCTGTCGTCATGCGCCGACTGCGCAGTATCCCGCAGGCCAAGTGGGGCGGTGTCGCGGTCCATGCAGGTCTTGCCGGCATAGGCGCGCAAGCCCCGCCGCTCCGCCTCGGCGAAGAAGGCATCGACGCTTTCAGGGTGGATCGTGCAATAGGAACAGGCGGTCGTGGTGCCGTTCGCCAGCGTGAGGTCAAAGTAGCGCGCGGCGATTTCGGCGGCATAAGCCGGATCGCCGAAGCGCATCTCCTCGGGGAAGGTGTAGCTATTGAGCCAGTCTATCAGTCGCTTGCCCCAGCTCGCGATCATCGCCGTCTGCGGATAATGCGCATGGGCATCGACGAATCCGGCCGATATCAGCGCATCGCCGTAGTCGGTGACGCGCGCCTCAGGGTGCGCGCGCCTCAGGTCATCCGCCTCGCCCACCGCCACGATCAGGCCGCCCTCGATCAGGACGCCGCCGCGGGCGCTGAAACGCGCCGCCGAAGGCCCTTGGGTCATCGGGTTGGCCGCGAAACCTAGGGTCTGGCCCAGAAGAAGCTCGCTCATGTCAGTCCTTTCCGCAGTCCTGCGCTGCACAGTCTAACCCCATGCGCGGCGCGGGCAAATCGCCCGTTGCCCCTGTTTCTTTGAAACTCTTTCCGATACTGTCCCGGTAATCGAACGGGGGTGGCATGAGCGAGACCGAGGACGACATCGCGACACGCGAAGAGGACGAATACAGCCTCGATCCGCGGCTCGTCGAGGCGATTCTGGACGCCGTCGAAAAGGGCGATGCCGAAGCCGTCGACACGCTGATGGAGCCGCTCCACGCGGCCGACATCGCCGACCTTCTGGAGCAGATCGGCGGGTCGGAACGCGCCGCGCTGGTCAAGCTCTGGCCGCGGGGTTTCGACGGCGACATCCTGACCGAACTCGACGAATCGATCCGCGAAGAGGTGATCGAGGCGCTGCCGCACGATGTCCTCTCCGAGGCGGTGCGCGAACTTGATTCCGACGATGTCGTCGACCTGATCGAAGACCTCGAGGAGCCGGTCCAGGAACGCATCCTCGACGCGCTTGAGGACAGCGACCGCGCCGCTGTCGAGCAGTCGCTGACCTATCCCGAATATTCCGCCGGCCGCCTGATGCAGCGCGAGGTGGTCACGGCGCCGGAACACTGGACGGTGGGCGAGGCGATCGACTACCTGCGGGGCGCCGAGGAACTGCCGGACCAGTTCTACCACGTGATCCTCGTCGATCCGCGCTGGCATCCGACGGGCTATGTGACGCTTGGCAAGCTTCTGTCCTCAAAGCGCAATATCGCGCTGAAAGACATCACGGAAGACAGCTTCCGCCCCATCGATGTGCTGGATGAGGAAGGCGACGTGGCTTACGCCTTCAACCAGTATCACCTGATCTCGGCCCCCGTGGTCGATGAGAACGACCGGCTCGTCGGCGTCATCACCATCGATGACGCCATGGCGGTACTTGACGAGGAGCATGAGGAGGACGTCCTCCACCTCGCCGGCGTGCGCGGTGAAACCTCGGTCGCCGATGGTCCGGTCGACACGGCGCGGCAGCGGTTGCCGTGGCTCGTCGTGAACCTCTTCACCGCCTCGCTCTCGGCCATCGTCATTTCGCAGTTCGAGGCGACGATCACCACGCTGGTGGCACTGGCGGCCCTGATGCCCATCGTCGCCTCGACCGGCGGCATCGCCGGAACCCAGTCGCTCGCCGTCTCGGTCCGGGCATTGGCGACGCGCGACCTCACCCGGTCGAACGCCCGCCGCGTGGTGCTGCGCGAGCTTGGGGCGGGGATGCTGAATGGCATCGGGCTGGCGCTGATCCTCGGCATCGCCGGATCGCTGATCTTCGGCCAGCCGCTTCTGGGCGTGGTTCTCGGCCTCGCCATGGTGGTCAACCAGATCGTCGCGGCGCTGGCGGGGGTGCTTGTGCCCCTGACGCTCGACAAGCTTGGCCTTGATCCGGCGCTGGCCTCGGGGACTTTCGTCACCACGATGACCGACGTGATGGGGTTCTTCGCCTTCCTCGGCCTTGCCACGGTGATCCTGCTGTGACTTCGCCCGAGGTCAAGGCGGCGGCGCGGGCGGCGGCCTTTGCCCGGCGAAAAGTGGCTTTCGCGACGAGGAATGCAAGCGATTCCAGGCTGTTGGGCGAGGTTCTTCAGGATCATTCGGGGAAGGCGCTGGCCGGCTACATGCCTATGCGGACGGAGATTGACTGCCTGCCGGCGATGGCGGCGCATCGGGGGTCGGTCGGGGTTCCAGTGATCCTCGGCCCCGCGAGACCTCTGGTGTTCCACCGCTGGCACGAGAACGCCCGCATGGTCCCCGGTGATTTCGGCGCCCTGATCCCGGAGAGCGCCGATGCCGTCGATCCCGACGTCCTGATCGTGCCGCTTCTGGCCTTCGATCGGCGCGGCTTCCGTCTTGGCTACGGCGGCGGGTTCTATGACCGGACGCTTGAGAAGTTGCGCGCCAGAAAATCCATACTCGCCATAGGTTTCGCCTATGAAGTTCAGGAAATGGATGAGGTTCCGATCGAGCCGACGGACCAGCCGCTCGACCTCATCGTGACCGAGCGCGAGGTCTTCGCGCCCTCCGGTCGGTTGAGGTAGCTTCGGCTCAGGCCCGCCGGCGGCGGCGCATGAGCCACATCCCGCCCGCGGCAAGGCCGAGGAGCAGGCCCGAGGCAGGCAGGGGCACCGGCACCGGGCCGACGCCGTCGAAGCTCACGCTGTCGAGATCGAGATGGCCGCAGGGGGCGTCGCAGAAAGCCTGGGTATTCGGGTAGAGAATCTCGATGGTGAAGGCGTCAAGTCCGCTGAACGTGGTGCCGAGATTGATGTCCTGCACGGTGCCGAAGACCGGCGACAGCGTGATGCTGTTCTGGATGACCTCGGCGCCGTTGAGAAAGCCCCGGATCAGGATATTGCCGATCACCTCTGGCGGTTCGTCGAAGAAGGTGAACCCAAGGGAGATGAAGGAAAAGCCGAGCACGTCGAAAATGCCGCCGGTGGTGAACCGGGCGCCCGAGGCGAGGCCGGTTCCGGCGTCGTCGAGATGCAGCGCGCCCGGCATGAACTCACTCGCCAGCGCTTCGCCAGGGTTGGTCGCGTCAACCCTGACGCCGTTTTCGAAATAGGGCTGGTCGACCAGGTAGTCTGTCAGGTTGCCGAAGGTAACGGTCGTCGCCACGGCCGGGGCCATTGACCCCAAAAGCATGGCCGCAGCAACTGACGCGCCTGAAATCATCGTCATGTCCATCTCCACTCTTTACCCCGAGGCCTTTCAGGTCCCGAGCCGTTTCCAAAGCTGCCCCACATCCACAAATCAGGCATTGTTGCGGCAATTGTGGCGAAACTGGGGCGAGATCGCCGCATTTTCTATCCTCAACCCAAAGGCGAGCGAAGTTTCGCCTGTCGGTCGGGAAAAGGAAGGCGCGCGGTTTCAGGTGGTGCCGCGCGTCCGCTCGGCCTCTCCGCCGCGCGGGTGCTTGCCTTGGCCGGAACCGCAGCTTAGGCAGGGGGGCATGAAGCTTCTTTTCCTCGGCGATGTCATGGGACGCTCGGGCCGGGCCGCGGTAACGGCGCGGCTGCCGAAGCTGCGTGCCGACTGGGCGCTCGATTTCGTCGTGGTCAATGGCGAGAATGCAACCTCGGGCGCGGGGCTTTCGGCGGAACATGCCAAGGCGATCCTTGCGGCGGGGGCCGATTGCATTACGCTAGGCGATCATGCCTTCGACCAGAAGGACATGATGAGCTATATCGAGACCGAGCCGCGCGTCCTGCGGCCCCTCAACTTCGCCAGGACCGCCCCCGGCAAGGGTGCCAGGGTCTATACGGCGCCGGGCGGGCGCAAGGTGCTGGTGGCGCAGGTGCTGGGTCAGGTCTTCATGAAACGGCCCTTCGACGATCCCTTTTCCGCCATCGACGGCGCGCTGCGCGCCCATCCGCTCGGCGGCGCCGTGCAGGCCGCGATCGTCGATATCCACTGCGAGGCGACGAGCGAGAAGATGGGCATGGGCCATTGGTGCGACGGGCGGGCGAGCCTTGTCGTCGGCACCCATACCCATGTGCCCACGGCGGATGCGATGATCCTGACCGGCGGCACCGCCTATCTTTCCGACGCCGGGATGTGCGGCGACTACAATTCCATCATCGGCATGGAAAAGCTTGAACCGATGCGACGCTTTGTGACCGGCATGGCGAAGGACCGCTTCACGCCGGCGGCGGGCGAGGCGACGCTTTCCGGCGTCTATGTCGAAACCGATGATGCGACGGGGCGGGCGCTGAAGATCAGGATGGTGAGGCTTGGCGGGCGGCTTGAGCAAGCGGCCCCGCAATGACGGCGCAGTCGCGCGCGCTCTTTGCCGTTCTCATCGTGACCGGGGTGGCCTGGGGGCTGACCATGCCCTTTTCGAAGATCGTGGTCGCGTCGGGCTACCGGCATTTCGGCATCATCTTCTGGCAGCAGGTCGTCTGCGCGGCGATCCTGCTGGGCTGGCTCGCCCTCAGGCAGCGGCGTCTGCCACTGACCGCGACGGCCCTTCGCCGCTATCTCTTCATCGCGCTTTTCGGAACGATCATCCCGAACGCCGGTTCCTACATCGCGCAGGAACGGCTGCCGGCGGGGCTGGTTTCTGTCTGCTTCGCCCTCATTCCGATGATGGCGCTGCCGCTCGCCCTTGCCGTCAGGCTTGAGAGACCCGAGCCGATGCGGCTTCTCGGCATCCTTGCCGGCATGGTCGGCATCCTTCTGATCGTGCTGCCGGATGCGAGCCTGCCCGACCCATCGGCCTTGCCCTTCGTCCTCTTCGCGCTGGCGGCCGCCTTTTGCTACGCGGTCGAGGGCGTGGGCCTTGGCAAGCTTGGGACGGCGGGGCTGGACCCGATCCAGCTTCTGGCCGGGGCGGCGGTGGTCAGCCTTTTCTTCGCTCTGCCGCTGTCGCTTGTGACCGGAAGCTGGATCACGCCGGGGCAGGGCGCGCTTCGCATCGACCTCGCCTTGGTCGCGGTCGCGGCGATCCATGCGCTTTGCTATGCCGGATATGTCTGGATGGTCGGCCACGGCGGCGCGATCTTCGCGGCGCAGGTCAGCTATATCGTGACTGGTTCCGGCGTGGTCTGGGCGATGATCCTTCTGGGCGAGCGCTATTCCCTCTGGGTCTGGATGGCGATAGCGGTGGTTTTCATCGGCCTCTTCCTTGTCCAGCCGCGCCCCGTGCGGAACCAGAACCGCGCTAACGCGGTTTCCTCTCCTGAGGCCAAAGATTTCGCCGCCGATCAGTCGCGGGCACCCTGATGATCGAGCTTCCCCTGTCGCAAGATGGCAAGGCCATCCTGACGCTGCTCATCGTGGCGCTGATGTTCGTCATGTTCGTGCGGGAGCGGTTTCCGACCGAGGTGGTGGCGATCTTTGGCGCGGCGACCTGCCTTGCCCTTGGCCTTCTGCCCTATGACCTGGCGCTTGAGGCGCTGACCAATTCCGCGCCCTGGACGATCACGGCGATGTTTCTCATCATGGGCGCGCTGGTGCGGACCGGCGTCCTTGACCGCCTGACGCAGGAGGCGGAGCGGCATGTCGACCACCGGCCCGTGGTGACGCTGGTGATCCTTCTCGGCTTCGTCGCCATTGCCTCGGCCTTCCTCAACAACACGCCGGTCGTCGTGGTGATGATCCCGGTGATGGTGGCGCTGGGGCGGAAGCTGAACATGGCGCCGTCAAAGCTGCTGATCCCGCTTTCCTATTCCGCGATCCTTGGCGGCACGGTCACGCTCATTGGCACCTCGACCAACCTTCTGGTGGACGGCGTCGCGCGGAAGCAGGGGATGGAGCCCTTCTCGATCTTCGAGATTTCGCCGCTGGGCCTGATCCAGGTGGCCGTCGGCATGATCTACCTTGCCACCATCGGTCGCCACCTTCTGCCCGACCGGCAGTCGATGGCGACAATGCTCGGCGACCGCAGCAAGATGAAGTTCTTCACCGAGGTCGCGGTTCCCGAAAGCTCCAACCTCATCGGTCAGAGGGTGGCGGAGGTCGAAATCTTCCACCATTCCGGGGTGCGGGTCGTCGATGTCCTCAGGGGCGACCTGTCGCTCCGCCGCGATCTTGGGCCGGTCACGCTTCAGGCCGGCGACCGCGTGGTTCTCAGGACCGAGATGGCGGAGCTTCTGGGGTTGCAGGAAAATCCCGATGTCCGCCTTGTCGACAAGCTTTCCTCGGTCGAGACGGAGACGGTCGAGGTTCTCATCACCCCCGGCTGCCGGATGATCGGCCGGGCACTGGGTGAGTTGCGCCTGCGCCGCCGCTACGGGGTCTATGTGCTGGCCGTCCATCGCCGCAACCAGAACATCGGCCGTCAGTTGGACGATCTCGTGGTCGTCGTGGGCGACACCCTCCTGCTGGAGGGCGCGCCGCAGGATATCCAGCGGCTTGCGGCGGACATGGACCTTGTCGATGTGTCGCGCCCGACCGTGAAGGCTTACCGCCGGGGCAAGGCGCCGATCGCCTTTGCGGTGCTCGTGGGGATCGTGGCACTTTCCGGCATCGGCGTGGCACCCATCCTTCTCTTGTCGGTCGTTGGCGTGGCGGTGGTCCTCTTGACCCGCTGCATCGACAGTGACGAGGCTTTCGGCTTCATCGAGGGGCGGCTTCTCGCGCTCATCTTCGCCATGCTGGCGGTTGGGGCCGCACTCGACCATTCCGGCGCGGCGCGGCTTCTCGTCAGCTGGATCAGCCCGGCGCTGACCAACCTGCCGCCGCAGCTAGTCGTCCTTGCGGTCTATCTCATCGCCATGCTCCTGACCGAGATTGTGTCGAACAATGCCGTCGGCGTCATCTTCACCCCCGTCGCCATCGAGCTTGGCCTGTCGCTCGGGCTAGATCCGCGCGGGCTGGTCGTCGCGGTGATGTTCGCGGCCTCGGCGGCGTTTTCGACGCCGATCGGCTATCAGACCAATACGCTGGTCTATGGGCCGGGCGGCTACCGCTTCACCGATTATCTCAAGGTCGGCATCCCCCTGAACCTTCTCCTCGCAGTGACGGCGAGCATCCTGATTCCGGTTCTTTGGCCGCTCTGACCGGGCGCAGAAGAATCTTCTATGACTCCGGTCGATAAATCGAGTAATCCGGTCGTGTTTAACGACAGCGGAGAACTTGATGCTCGGCCTAGCGATTCCCCAGCCGCTGCAGCCCTACGTCGCCCTGGCCATCGTTGCCGTCATGTTCATCCTTTTCCTGCGCGAGACCATTCCGACCGAGGTCGTGGCGATGGCGGGTGCTGCGCTGATGATCGTGCTCGGGCTTCTGCCGGTGAAGGAAGCGACCAGCGTCCTGTCGAACTCCGCGCCCTGGACCATCGTTTTCATGTTCCTCATCATGGGCGCGATGCTCAGGACCGGCGCGCTTGAGACCATGTCGAAGATCGCCGAGGCGCGGGTGGAATCGAACCCGAAGGCCACCATCGTCGGCCTGTTCCTCTTCGTCGTCGTCGCTTCGGCCTTCATGAACAACACGCCCGTCGTGGCGGTGATGATCCCGGTCTTCATCCGGGTTGCGCAGAAGATTGGCGCGCCCGCCTCGCGGTTCCTGATGCCCTTGTCGTATTTCACCATCCTTGGCGGCATGATCACCCTCATCGGCACCTCGACCAACATCCTTGTCGATGGCGTGGTGCAAAAGCAGGGTGGCGCGCATTTCCCGATCTTCGAGATTGCGCCGGTGGGCATCGCCGTCACCATCGCCGGCGGCCTCTTCATGGCGCTGTTTGCGCGCAAGCTGGTGCCCGACCGGCAGTCGATGGGCACGTTCCTGATCGACCAGCGAAAGATCAAGTTCTTCACCGAAGTTGCCGTCCCTGAGGATTCGAGCCTCATCGGCCGCAAGGTGCTGGATGTGGAGATCTTCAAGCGCGACGGCGTCCGCGTTGTCGACGTGCTTCGCGGCGATGCCTCGCTTCGCCGCGACCTCGCCCCGGTGACGATCGAGGCCGGCGATCGCGTCGTTCTCAGGACCCAGATGGCAGAGCTACTCAACCTCCAGCAGCACAAGGACGTGCGGATGGTGGACAAGCTTTCCTCCGTCCAGACCGAGACGGTGGAGGTGCTGATCACTCCCGGCTGCCGGCTGATCGGCCGCTCGCTTGGCGAGTTGCGCCTGCGTCGACGCTACGGCGTCTATGTGCTTGCGGCGCATCGGCGCGACCAGAACATCGGCCGTCAGCTTGACGATCTTGTCGTCCATGTCGGCGACACGCTGCTGATCGAGGGCGCGCCCGAGGACATCCAACGCCTTGCCGCCGATGTCGATCTTGTCAACGTCAGCAAGCCGTCCGAGCGTCCGTTCCGGCGCGGGCTTATGCCGGTGGCGCTTGGCGCGCTGCTGGCGGTGGTGGTGCTTTCGGCCATGGACGTCGCGCCGATCCTTGTGCTGTCGATGATCGCGGTGACGCTCCTGCTCGTCTCGCGCTGCATCGACCCGGACGAGGCCTTCGGCATGGTCGATGGCAGGCTGATCGCCATGATCTTCGCCATGCTCGCCGTCGGCGAGGGGCTCGATCAGGCCGGCGCCGTCGCGCTGATCGTCGACGCCGTGGCGCCGTGGTTGCAGGGCATGCCGCCCTTCGTGGCGCTGGCGTCGGTCTATTTCATCGGCCTTGTCCTGACCGAGTTCCTGTCGAACAACGCCGTCGCGGTGATCTTCACGCCGATCGCGATGCAGCTTGCCGTCAGCCTCGGGCTTGACCCGCGCCCCTTCGCGGTCGCCGTGATGTTCTCCGCCTCGGTCGCCTTCGCCACGCCCATCGGCTACCAGACCCACATGATGGTCTATGGGCCGGGCGGCTACCGCTTTGCAGATTTCATGCGCCTCGGCATTCCGCTTGATATCGTGACCGGGGTGACGGCGGTGATCGCCATCGCGGTCTATTACGGCGTCTGACGATGTGGCAGCGACCCCGGCTTGCGGCCCGGGGGGCGGCTGGCATATAGAGACGCCGATCTACTGATATTGGGACGGAGAGGGTCATGGCAGGCCATTCGAAATGGGCGAACATCCAGCACCGCAAGGGCAAGCAGGACAAGGCGCGCTCGGCGATGTTCTCGAAGCTGGCGAAGGAGATCACCGTCGCCGCCAAGATGGGGATGCCGGATCCCGACATGAACCCGCGGTTGCGGCTGGCGGTCAAGGCAGCGAAGTCGCTGTCGATGCCCAAGGACGTGATCGACCGGGCGATCAAGAAGAGCCAGATGGGCGACGCGGCGGATTACACCGAGATCCGCTATGAAGGCTACGGCGCCGGCGGCATCGCGATCATCGTCGAGGCGCTGACCGACAACCTGAACCGCACCGCGTCGAACGTGCGGAGCTACTTTTCGAAGTTCGGCGGCAACCTCGGCCAGACCGGATCGGTCAGCCACAGCTTCGACCGCGTGGGCGAGATTTCCTATCCGGTCGCGGCAGGCGATGCCGATGCGGTGATGATGGCCGCACTGGAGGCCGGGGCCGATGACGTGGAGTCCGACGGGGACGGCCACTGGATCTATTCCTCGGTCGAAGCACTTTCCGAGACCTCCGATGCCCTGGAAAAGGCGCTGGGCGAGTCGACCGAAGCGAAGCTGATCTGGAAACCCCAGTCGCGCACCGAGGTCGATCTTGAGACGGCGCAGAAGCTGATGCGCCTGATCGACGCCTTGGAAGAGGATGATGACGTGCAGACCGTCACCCATAATTTCGACGTGCCGGAGGATGTCGCGGCGCAGCTCTGAGGCGCCGTGATCGGAAGGACGGGGGTCGCCTTCGGGCGGCCTTTTCTTTTGCGGTCAGGCAGCCACCAGCACGGTCCTTGCCGCCTGCCGGATCGCCTTGGTCAGGCGGGGCAGGGACGCGCCGGGCAGGCGGCTGACCTGCCAGAAAAGCGGCACGTCAAGCGGTGTTCCGGGGACGAGGGGCACGATGCGCCCGGCGGCGAGGTCATCGCTGATCATCGCCTCGGGGAGCATGCCCCAGCCAAGGGACAGGCGCGTGGCGGTGACGAAGCCTTCGGCTGAAGCGATGACGTGGCCGCGAAAGGCCGCACGGGCGCCAAGCACGGACTTCGCCCATCGCCCCTGCAGCTTGTCCTTGCTGTTGAAGATCAGCGCCGGCGCCGCCCCGAGGCTTTCCACCGTCACGCCACCCGGAAACCAGCGCGCCATGAAGGCCGGCGAGGCGCAGGCGAGATAGCGGAGCGCGCCAAGCGGGTGGGCATCGCAGCCCGCGATGGGCGCGCCATGCGCGGTGATGGCGGCCATCACCTCGCCCCGCTTCAGCCAGTCGGTGGAATGGTCCTGATCGTCGATGACGAGATCGAAGAGGAAGCCGTCGAGCGTGGCGAGCGCCGGCAGAACCCAGGTTGCAAGGCTGTCGGCATTGACCGCAAGGCGGATCACCGGGCGGTCGCCATCGGCCTGTCCGAGGCCGCCGAGCAGGTCACGCTCCATCAGTGCCACGTCCTCGGCATGGCGGGCGAGCCGCGCGCCCATGTCGGTCGCGGTGGCGGGCGGGCCGCGACGGATGAGCGTGGTGCCAAGCCGTTCCTCAAGCGCGCGGATGCGCTGCGACACGGCGGGCGGTGTCACGCCCAGCCGTGCGGCGGCTTCCTCGAAGCTGCCAGCGCGAAGGACTTCGGCGAGGGTCTGGAGGTGGGTGTAGTCCAGCATTAGAAAATCTAAATCCGAAAAAGGAATATTAAATTGTCTTCATCCATATCCTGCCATAGTCAAGCCCGGCAATGAAGGGGTTTGCCATGCTGTCCGTGTTTTTCGCCGGTTTCGGATTGTCGCTGAGCCTGATCGCCGCCATCGGGGCGCAGAATGCCTTCGTGCTGAGGCAGGGTCTCAGGCGCGAGCATGTGTTTCCGGTGGCGCTCTTTTGCGCCGCCTCCGACGCGATCCTGATTGCGGCGGGGATCGCCGGGATCGGTATTGCCACCGAACGCCTGCCGATGCTGCTGCCGATCCTCAAATGGGGTGGCGTGGCTTTCCTTGCCGTCTACGGCGCCAAGGCCTTCCGCGCGGCATGGAAGGGCGGGGCGGCGCTCGATGCCGCCAATACCGGCGCGGCCCCTCTTGGCCACATCCTTCTGACGCTGGCGGCGATCACCTGGCTGAACCCGCATGTCTACCTCGATACGGTCGTGCTTCTGGGGTCCATCGCCAACCAGTATCCGGGGCGGGAATGGAGCTTCGGCCTTGGTGCGGCCTTGGGTTCCTTCGCCTTCTTCTTCGCGCTGGCTTACGGCGCGCGGCTCCTCTCGCCGCTCTTCGCGCGGCCTGCGGCCTGGCGGGTACTCGACGGCTTCGTCGCGGCGGTGATGTGGTCCATCGCGCTCGGGCTGGCCGCCCGATAGGGGTTGCGGCCTCTGGCCTGATCGGCTTCTGTCCCGGCATGGAAAGCCAATCGCAGAACCGACCGATAGCCGGAATTCTCTGGATGCTGGCGACGGGCCTGAGTTTCGTCGCCGTCACCGGCACGGTGCGCCACCTCGGCACTGCGCTGCCCTCCGCCGAAGCCGCCTTCCTGCGTTTCGTGATCGGTCTGGTGTTCCTTCTCCCTGCGCTCATCGTGGCGCTCAGGGCCGGCCTTCCCGAGGGTACGCCGAGGCTCATCCTCGGGCGCGGTGTCCTCCACGTGATCGCGGTGATCCTCTGGTTCTACGCCATGGCGCGGCTGCCGGTCGCTGAGGTGACCGCCATCGGCTATCTCAACCCCATCGTGGTGACGGTCGGTGCTGCGGTTTTCCTTGGCGAAAAGCTCGCCTTCCGGCGGATCGCGGCCATCGTCGTGGCGCTGATCGGCGCGCTGGTGATCCTGCGGCCGGGGGTGCGCGAAATCTCCGACGGGCAACTCGCGCAGCTTGGTGCCGCGACCTGCTTCGGCCTTTCCTACCTCATTGCCAAGCGGCTGTCCTCGGTCATGTCGGCGGGCGCGCTGGTGGCGCTTCTGTCGCTGACCGTCACCATCGGCCTTGCGCCCTTCGCCATTGCCGCATGGGTTCCGCCGACGCTGACGCAGATCGGGCAACTGGCCATTGTCGCGGCCTTTGCCACGCTCGGCCATTATTCGATGGCCCGCGCCTTTGCCGCCGCCCCCCTGACCGTGACCCAGCCGGTGACGTTCCTGCAACTCGTCTGGGCGACGCTTCTTGGCGTCATCGCCTTCAGTGAGCCGGTGGACCCCTATATCCTGATTGGCGGCGCCATGATCATCGCGGCCATCAGCTACATGACCTGGCGCGAGGCGCAGGTCAGGCGCAGGGGTGTGACCCCGGCGGCGGTGGAAGCCGAGGCCTGAGACCGACTACGCCCTTGGCCCGATCAACCGCGCTATAACCGTCCGGCGCGAGACCTGGCCGACGACGGCGCCGTTTTCAACCACTTCAAGCGCGCGGGTCTCGTCCTTAAGCTTTTCCATCACCGCCTTGATCGGCGTGTCGATGTCGGTCTGGCCGGCGGTGGGCGTGACGTTAGGCGTCGGCTCCACCGCGTCGCGCGCCGTCAGCACCGACAAGGGGTTCATGTGGTTGACGAAGTCGGCCACATAGTCGCTGACCGGGTTGGCGATGATCTCCCTCGCCGTACCGCACTGGACGATGCGACCGCCCTCCATCAGGGCGATGCGGTTGCCGAGCTTGAAGGCCTCGTCAAGGTCATGGCTGACGAAGATGATGGTGCGCCTGAGCTTGGCCTGCAGCTCAAGAAGCTCATCCTGAAGCCTTGTGCGGATCAGGGGATCGAGGGCCGAGAAAGGTTCGTCCATCAGAAGGATCGGCGCCTCGGTGGCGAAGGCGCGGGCGAGGCCGACGCGCTGCTGCATGCCGCCGGATAGCTCGCCGACCTTGCGTTCGGCCCAGTCCGACAGGCCGACGAGCGCAAGCTGCTGGTCGACCTTGGCGCGGCGCGCGGCGATGTCCATGCCGGCAAGCTCAAGCCCGAGGCCGACGTTTTCGCGCACCGACCGCCAGGGCAGAAGGCCGAACTGCTGGAAGACCATCGCCACGCATTCGCGGCGGACGCGCAGAAGGTCGGGGGCAGAGGCGCTGCCGACCTCGCAGTTCCAGCCTTCCTCATGCACCGTCACCTTGCCCCGGCAGACCGGGTTCAGCCCGTTCACGGCGCGGAGCAGCGTGGACTTGCCCGA
>DJUV01000154.1 GCA_002440625.1 Rhodobacteraceae bacterium UBA6273
ACGATCACCCCTGGGCGCAGGCTTTCGTGGTGATCGAGGCCCGCCCCACCGCCGGCAAAACTTGACTCCGCGGGCGGCACGCGCAAGAAGCGCCACGAAACGGGCAATCGGGCAGGAAGAAATGAACAGCACGGCCAAGGACGGCGTGATGGAGACGGTCAGGACCGTCTTCTGGGCACTGGTGATCGCGGGCGTCTTCCGCACCCTTCTGTTCCAGCCGTTCTGGATTCCCTCCGGCTCGATGAAGGACACGCTTCTGATCGGCGACTTCCTGTTCGTGAACAAGATGGCCTACGGCTATTCGCGCTATTCCTGCCCGTTCTCGGCCTGCCCGATTTCCGGCCGCCTCTTCGCATCCGAGCCTGAGCGCGGCGATGTCGTCGTCTTCCGCCATCCCGGCACCGGGGCGGATTTCATCAAGCGGCTGATCGGGTTGCCGGGTGACACTGTGCAGATGAAGGACGGCGTGCTTTACCTCAACGGCCAGATGGTGCCGCAGGAAGATGCCGGCACCTTCGAGGAGATCATGGAGCCGCAGGGCTCGCAAGGAAACCTGCCGCGCTGCGCCAATGAACCCGTCGGCATGGGCGGCACCTGCATCAGCGAACGCAAGATCGAAACGCTGCCGAACGGCGTGAAGCATGACGTTCTGAACCTCGGCAACACTGCCGCCGACAACACCCCGGTCTTCTCGGTTCCGGCCGGGCATTACTTCTTCATGGGCGACAACCGCGACAACAGCCAGGACAGCCGTTTTCCGGTTTCGGTCGGCGGCGTCGGGATGCTGCCCGCCGAATATCTGATCGGCCGCGCCGACCGGATCATGTTCTCCTCCGCCGGCAAGTCGCTGTTCTACTTCTGGACCTGGCGCGGCGACCGCTTCTTCAAGGCGGTGAATTGAGGCTCGCCGCCGATCTTCAGGCTTTCTCGGCCCGTCTCGGGCATGACTTCGCGCGGCCCGACCTTCTGATCCGGGCCGTCACCCATGCCTCAATCGCCACGCCGCAGCGGCCCGACAACCAGCGGCTTGAGTTTCTGGGCGACCGGGTGCTTGGCCTTGTCATCTCCGAGACGCTTCTTGGCGCCGACAAGGACGCGAGCGAGGGGCTTCTCGCGCCGCGCTTCAACGCGCTTGTGCGCAAGGAAACCTGCGCTGATGTCGCGCGCGAGATCGGGCTTGGCGATGTGCTGAAGCTCGGCCGGTCCGAGATGATGTCGGGCGGCCGCCGGAAGGAGGCGCTTCTCGGCGACGCGATGGAGGCGGTGGTGGCCGCCGTCTATCTCGATGCCGGGCTCGATGCAGCGCGGGGCCTGATCCTGAGGCTCTGGGGCGCCCGTATCGGCGCGGTCAAGGCCGATGCGCGTGATGCCAAGACTGCCCTTCAGGAATGGGCGCAGGCTCGCGGCCTGCCGCCACCGGCCTATACGGAACAGGGCCGCGAAGGGCCGGATCACCAGCCGATGTTCACTGTCGAGGTGCGGCTCGAAAGCGGCGAGACCGAGGTGGCCAAGGCCGGAACCAAGCGGCAGGCCGAACAGACCGCTGCCAAGGCGCTTCTGGCGCGGATGGAGAAGCCGGGCGGCTGAGGCGTTTCAATCTATCAGGCGACCAATCAACTCTTGCTGGGTTTGATCTTGGCCGGAAAACGGACGCTTCTGGTGCGGGCGACCAAATTTCGTGTCCAGGCTTTGATAGCCGATCCGATCCGGCGCTGGCATCGGCCCGGCTTTTCGACTATGTGGCAGGGCTTATCGAGAGGATGACCATGACGACACGCGCCGGTTTCGTAGCCCTGATCGGAGAGCCGAATGCCGGCAAGTCCACGCTTTTGAACCGCATGGTCGGGGCGAAGGTGTCGATCGTGACCCACAAGGTGCAGACGACGCGGGCCCGCATCCGGGGCATCGCCATGGAAGGCGATGCGCAGATCGTCTTCGTCGATACCCCCGGCCTTTTCCGACCGCGCCGCAGGCTTGACCGGGCGATGGTCGCCGCTGCCTGGGGCGGGGCGGCGGATGCCGATGTGGTGGTCCTTCTGATCGAGGCGCATCGCGGGCTGACCGAGGGCGTGCGCGCCATCCTCGACACGCTGAAGGAACGGTTCGGCGACGGGCGGCGGGTGGCGCTCGCGATCAACAAGATCGACCGGGTGAAGGCCGAGGTTCTGCTGGCGCTCGCCGAAGCGATGAACGCCGCCTATCCCTTCGAGAAGACCTTCATGATCTCTGCCGAGCGCGGCCACGGGGTGGAGGATCTGAAGGCCTGGCTTGGCGCCACGCTTCCGGAAGGCCCGTGGTTCTATCCCGAGGACCAGATCGCCGACCTGCCGATGCGGATGATCGCCGCCGAGATCACGCGCGAGAAGCTGACGCTGCGGCTCCACGAGGAACTGCCCTACCAGCTGACCGTCGAGACCGAGCGCTGGGAGGATCGCGAAGATGGCTCCGCCCGGATCGACCAGTTGATCTATGTCGCCCGCGACGGCCACAAGGGCATCATCCTTGGCCACAAGGGCGAGACGATCAAGGCGGTGGGCCGCGATGCACGGGTCGAACTGACCGAATTCCTCGGCCGCCCGGTGCATCTTTTCCTGCAGGTCAAGGTCCGGGAGAACTGGCTTGAGGACAAGGAGCGCTATACGGAAATGGGCCTCGAGTTCAAGGATGGCGACTGACGGTCTCGCGCCGGTGACTGCTGCGGGAGCCTCCGGCGGAGGTATTTGCCGGCAAGATGAAAGGGCAGGGGCATGGAGCCGCGCCTGACCGCCGATTTTTGGGTGCGCGCCTATCTTGCGCGGCTGCAGGCGGCGCATGTCCCGGCCTATGTCACCGCGAGGGGCGATGCCACGGCAGGGGCAGTTCTGGTCAAGCTTGCAACGCTCGACGGCAAGGCGCGGCTTTACCAGCGGAGCTTTGACCTCATGACCGGAACGCGCGCCTGGGTGGTGCTGGCGGAAGGGCCGGAGGCCGATGTGGACTCGGCGGTGTCGCGCCAGCGCCGGACCGACCCCGACCTCTGGGTGATCGAGATCGAGAGCCGCGAAGGGCGGACGCTCCTGGATGAGGAAGGGCTGTCGTCCTGAGCCCTTGCCGATTGCGGTGCAGGGTGAAAGGGTCTCCGGCATGGACTGGCGTGACGAAGGCGTGCTTCTTACGGTCAGGCGGCACGGCGAAAGTGCCGCGATCATCGAGGTTTTCACGCTTGGCCATGGCCGCCATGCCGGGATCGTCCATGGCGGGGCGTCGCGGAAGCTGGCGCCGATCCTGCAGCCGGGGGCGCAGTTGGACGTAAGCTGGCACGCGCGGCTTGACGAGCATCTTGGCACCTATACGGCCGAGCCGCTGAAGTCGCGGGCCGGGCTGATGGCCGATCGGCTGGCGCTCTTCGGCCTCAATTCCGTCTGTGCGCTTCTGGCCTTCCTGTTGCCTGAGCGCGAGGCGCATGGCGCTTTATACGCCGGGACGCAGGCCCTGCTTGACCGTATCGGCGGGGGTGATGATGGCTGGCCCATCGACTATCTCCGCTGGGAACTGGGGCTTCTGGAGGAAATGGGCTACGGACTTGACCTGACCCGCTGCGCCCTGACCGGCAGCCGCGAGGATCTGGCCTATGTCAGCCCGAGATCGGGCCGCGCCGTCGCCCGGGGCGCGGCGGGGGAATGGGTGGACAGGCTTCTGCCGCTGCCCGCCTGTCTTCTCGGTCAAGGCCCGGCGACGGGCGACGAGATTGCGGCGGGGCTGCGCCTGACCGGGTACTTCCTGGAACACCGCCTAGCGCCCGATCTTGGTCAGAAGCCCTTGCCGGAAGCGCGGCGGCGGCTGGTGGCGCTTTTGTCACGACTGCCTGAAAGCTGACCAAACCGACAGGAATCTGTCGCAAAACGTCGCGACCTCGCCCGACGCCCGGCCTTGACTGGCGGCGAGAGGTTTCATGGCAATCCGTTACATTCCGGTCTTTCTGCGCCACGCGCCCACCCCCGGCGTGCAGGGCTTCGCCTTGCTCGCCGGGATCGAGGCCTCGCTCAGGGGCATGCTCGTCTCGGTCTGGCCGCTGGCCATGTATGCAGCACTTGCGCAGAACGCAGGCTCCGTCAGCCTTGCCTATTTCATCGTCGGCATCGCCTCGCTGATCTGGGGGCTGATGGTGCCCTGGATCAGCCGCTTCATCCCGCGGCGCTGGGTCTATACGATGGGCTGCGGGTTCTACATACTCAGCGGCCTCCTTGAAATCGGCATCGGCGGCTATGCGACGCCCGTGGCGATGGCCCTCGGCAGCTTCGCCACAGTGACGGTCTTT
This sequence comes from Rhodobacteraceae bacterium UBA6273, assembly GCA_002440625.1. Lineage (GTDB taxonomy): Bacteria > Pseudomonadota > Alphaproteobacteria > Rhodobacterales > Rhodobacteraceae > Albidovulum. The sequence goes on from DJUV01000154.1 coordinate 4,298, forward strand.
GTCTGCACCAATGCCTACCTCATGGATTTCATCGCGCGATCCGAACTTGGCCGGACCGAGTCGCAGAAGCTGCGCTACAGCGCGCTTTCTTGGGTGGCCGGGCCGATCGTCGGCGTGGCGTTCTGGAAGATCTGGGCGCCCTTGCCCTATCTCGTCGCGATGGGTTTTGCCCTGATCCTGCTCACCACCTTCTGGCGGATGCGGCTTGGCAACGGGCGGCTCATCACCCGCGCCCGCGCGCCGGCGCCGAACCCCGTGGCCTATCTCGGACGGTTCTTCCGCCAGCCGCGCCTTGTCGCGGGCTGGCTCTTCGCGGTTCTGCGATCCTGCGCCTGGTGGGTCTATGTCGTCTATCTGCCGATCTTCTGCATCCAGTCGGGCCTTGGCGACCGGGTGGCGAGCTATGCCTTCTCCGGCTCCAACGCGCTTTTGCTGCTGGCGCCCTGGATGCTGCGCTGGATGCAGCCGCGCGGGCTGCGGCGGGGGGTGCGCTTTGCCTTCACCGGCGGCGCGGTCTGTTTTGCCGTTGCGGGCCTTGGCCACTTCTGGCCACCGGCTGCGGTCATCGGTCTGATTGCGTCCTCCATCTTCCTCGTAATGCTCGACGCTTTCGGCGGGCTGCCGTTCCTCCTCGCGGTTCGCCCGGCGGAACGGACCGAGATGTCGGCGGTCTATGCAAGCTATCGTGACGTTTCGGGCATCATCACGCCCGGCGTCGCCTGGTTCGTCCTTCTCTTCTCGCCGCTCGCGGGCGTCTTTCTCGCCTGCGCGGCGGGGCTCGGCATGGCGGCGGTGATCGCTGGCACGCTCCACCCCCGGCTCGGCGGGCTCCGTCGGACGGAAGCCGAGGAGGAAGCGGCGTGAACCGTCAGACGAGGCCGCGTGAGACGAGAACTTCGGCGGAAGCAAGCAGCGCCTTGTCGGGCGGGATGAAGTCAATACCGAGGATGCGGCGGGCCTTTTCCGACGACACCTCCTCCAGATGCCCGACGCCGGGCAGCGAGGCGCGAATCTCGCGGTCGAAAAGCGCCATGAGGCGCAGGAGCGGTTTCGGCGCGGCGCGTGTCGGCATCCGGCGGTTGGGATAAGCGGCCTTCAGGATGCGGCCGTAATCGTCGAGCCAGAGCGATCCGCAGGCCACGGCGAAACGCTCGCCCTCGGTTCCCGGACGCTCCCATGCCCGCAGATGCGCGAGGGCGACATCGCGGACGTCGACCACGGAAAACCCCATATGCGGCACCATCGGATCGCGACCGCGCAGCACCCGCCTCACGAGGCCGACCGAACTCCCGAACCGGTCGTCGAGCGGCGGCCCGAGGATGAAGGACGGGTTGATCGTTGTCAGCCGCAACCCCTTCTTGGCCGACAGTTCCCAGGCCAGCCGCTCGGCCAGGACCTTCGACCGCGCATAGGGCCAGTTCGGCGTTCCGCAAGCATCCGCCCAGTCGCTTTCATCAAAGGGACGGATGCCGAGGCGTTCGGTCTGGATCATCGCGATGGAGGATGAGGTGAGGATGACCCGGCTGATCCCGGCTCCGGAGGCTGCCTCCAGCGCGCGGCGGGTGCCGTCGACGGCGGGGCGGATGACCTCGTCGGGGTCTTTCGGCTGCGCGATGGGGAAGGGCGATGCGGTGTGGAAAATCGCCGTGGCGCCCTCCATTGCCTGACCCCAGCCCTCGTCCCGGGTCAGGTCGAGGGTGACGAAGGTCAGCCGGCTGTCCCTATCCGGATCGAGATGTGGCGCGACTGCCTTCCGCACCTGCTCCGCCATAGCCGGATCTCGGACCGAGGCGCGCACGGAATAGCCCGCCTGCAACAGCGTGAGGACGACATGCTTGCCGAGAAAACCCGACGCGCCGGTGACGAACACAAGTCCTTCAGGGGTCATAATGCCCTCCCTCTTGGCCGGGCAATGCTCCGGCAACCGGGGGCAGAAATCAACCTTGCTTAGTCCAGGAGCCGCCGCGCGATGACCTGCGCCTGAATTTCCGCAGCACCTTCGAAGATGTTGAGGATGCGGGCGTCACAAAGGATGCGGCTGATCTGGTATTCGAGCGCGAAGCCGTTGCCGCCGTGGATCTGGAGGGCATTGTCAGCCGCCGCCCAAGCGACGCGGGCGCCGAGAAGCTTGGCCATCCCGGCTTCGAGATCGCAGCGCTTGTCGTGGTCCTTCTGCCAGGCGGAATGATAGGTCAGCTGCCGCGCCACCATGATCTCGACCGCCATCATGGCGAGCTTGCCCGCGACGCGCGGAAATTCGATGAGGCTCTTTCCGAACTGCTTGCGGTCCTCGGCATATTTCATGCCGACTTCCAGCGCCGACTGCGCCACGCCGATGGCACGGGCGGCGGTCTGGATGCGGGCGCTCTCGAAGGTCTGCATCAGTTGCTTGAAGCCCTGGCCTTCCACGCCGCCGAGAAGGTTCTCGCCCTTCACCTTGAAGCCGTCAAAGCCCAGTTCGTATTCCTTCATGCCGCGATAGCCGAGCACCTCGATCTCGCCACCGGTCATGCCGGGGGTGGGGAAGGGCGCTTCGGCGGTGCCGGGGATCTTTTCGGCAAGGAACATCGAGAGGCCGCGATAGTCGGTTGTCGCCGGATCGGTCCGCGCCAGCAGTGTCATCACATGGGTGCGCGCGGCGTGGGTGATCCAGGTCTTGTTACCGGTCACCTCCCAGTCCTCGCCGACCTTCACCGCGCGGGTGCGGAGGGAGCCGAGATCGGACCCGGTGTTCGGTTCTGTAAAGACAGCCGTCGGAAGTATCTCCCCCGAGGCCAGTTTCGGCAGCCATTGTGCTTTTTGTTCCGGTGTCCCGCCGCAAAGGATCAGCTCCGCCGCAATCTCCGACCGGGTGCCAAGGGACCCGACGCCGATATAACCGCGCGACAGTTCTTCGGAGACGACGACCATCGAGGCCTTCGACAGGCCAAGCCCGCCGAACTCCTCAGGAATGGTCAGGCCGAAGACGCCAAGCTCGGCCAGTTCGGTGATGATCTCCATCGGGATCAGCTCATCGCGAAGATGCCAGCCATGGGCATCGGGGACCACCCGCTCTTCCGCGAAGCGGCGGAACTGGTCGCGGATCATCTCAAGCTCATCATCAAGGCCGGTGGCGCCGAAGGTGGCGCGGCCGTGGTTGTCGCGCATGAAGGCCACGAGAGCGGCCCGCGCTTCGGGCGTATTGCCGGAGGCGATCAGCGTCTGCGCCGCGCCCTCGGGCGCCCAGGCCGTGCCAAGGTCGGAAAGCCGCGCGGTTTCGCCTTGGCTCATCGGGATGCCGCCAGCGATCTGGGCGAGGTATTCGCCGAAGGCGATCTGCAGGATCAGTGCCTCCATCTCGCCAAAGCGCCCCTCGGCCTCGATCCGGCCCGCCCATTCGCGCATCTGTTTCAGTGCCTCGACATAGGTGGCAAGCCAGGACAGCGCATGGGCGGCGAACTGGTGCTCTTCCAGCGCCGCGCCCGAAACCTTGCCCTTGGCATCGACCTTGGCGCGGAGCTTCGCCATCGCCTCGGCCAGTACCGTCTCAACCTGAGGCAGGGTGGCATCGGCCAGCGCCAGAAGGTTGGAAAGGCGGGCGGAATTCGGCATGTCGGCCCCGTCGTGCGCCATGAGTCGGCTCCTTTTCTGCAGTCGCATTGTGATAGGGTCTTTGCAAGCGCAGCGCAATATTAATTCAATCGCATCCCGCCGTGGCGCACGAAAGTGTCGCATCGGAATTGCGGGATGCGTAACCCGCACCGTCAGGATAGAGAAGGCGCAACGGGAAGGAAATGATGGCTGGGCATGATCCGATCCTGCTTGCAGTCGCGGCGGCGATCACGCTTTTTGCCGGCGTGGTGAAGGGCGCCGTCGGCTTTGCCATGCCGATGGTGATGATCTCCGGCCTCGCCTCGATCATGCCGGCGGAACAGGCGCTGGCCGCGCTGATCGTGCCGACGCTTGTGACCAACGGTATCCAGGCACTGCGACAGGGCCGTGGCGCCGCCTGGCAGAGCATCGTCGAATATCGCCGGATGCTGATCGCGCTCAGCCTGACGATCCTCGTGTCGGCGCAGCTTGTGCCGTTCATCCCGCAGACGCTGCTTCTGATTGTCCTCGGCCTGCCCATCGTTGCCTTCGCCCTCAGCCAACTGGCCGGCTGGCAGTTCCGATTCCATGCCGATAGCCGGGCGCGGGCCGAGGTCACGGCAGGCGTGGTCGGCGGCTTCTTCGGTGGCATCTCCGGCGTCTGGGGCCCGCCCACCATCGCGCTTCTGATCTCGCTTGATGCCGGCAAGGCGGAAAGCGTGCGGGTGCAGGGCGTGGTCTACCTGATCGGCGCCGCGGTCCTGACTGTGGCGCATCTCGGCTCGGGCGTCCTCAATGCGGGCACCCTGCCGCTTTCGGTCATCTTGACGCTTCCCGGCACCGTCGGTCTCTTCATCGGCTTTGCCATCCACGACCGTCTCGATCAGGCGCGGTTCCGGCGCTGGACGCTGGTGGTGCTGGTGGTGACGGGGCTGAACTTGCTCAGGCGCGCGCTGGCGCTGTAAATGCGCAGAGTTGCCCATGATCGGCGGAGGCGACAATTCGGCCGCGAGGCTCAGCTGCTTGGCGCCACGCAGGGATTGGAGTCGCCCTTCTTCGGCTTAACCACCTTGAACGCGACGCGAAACACCTCCTCTGATCCGCGCGTGCCGGAAATCGTCCAGATGCCGGTCAAGTCGCCATCGGCCGGGTCCAGAATATAGCCGTCCGACGTGATCTGGTTATCATCCGGCCAGCTTTCCCAGCGTTCGGTCCTGGCCCGACTTGGACCAATTGGTGGGTGGCGGATCGTAACCATTACCTTGGGCAAGGAACGGAACAGCTGCCGCGTTTCTATCCCAAACATGATGCGGTTGATTGCGGGTATGGTTTGCGTTTTCGACACAAGCACAGGATTCTTGCTGTAGCGCTCTGTCGTCCCTTTGGTCGTGTCCGGCGAGGACGAAAGGTAGGGACTGTCCGGAGAACAAAAGATGCCGATCCGAACATCCGTGACAAGCTTGGGATCAAACCAGACCTGCGCCTCTGCGGCGGCAGAACTGGAAAGGGCACAGACGAGAATTTGTGCCCAGACAAGTATCTTCAGCGCCAGGAGCCGTCGTTCACCCAATCGCCGCGGCTTTCACGTCCGCGTCGATATGGGGGACGTATTGCGCGAAGTTGTTGCAGAACATATCCACCAGCTTCTTGGCCTGCGCATCATAGGCAGCCTTGTCGGCCCAGGTCTGGCGCGGGTCGAGTAGCCTGTCCTCGACGCCCGGCACATGGACCGGCACATCGAAGCCGAAGTTCGGGTCCTTGCGGAACTGCACCTTGCCGAGCGAACCGTCGAGCGCGGCGGTCAGAAGCGCGCGCGTCGCCTTGATCGGCATCCGCCGTCCAGTGCCATAGGCGCCGCCGGTCCAGCCGGTGTTGACGAGCCAGCAGGCAGCCCCGGTTTCGCGGATCTTCTGCTGCAGAAGCTTGCCGTAAACCTCGGGCCGGCGGGGCATGAAGGGGGCGCCGAAGCAGGTGGAGAAGGTCGGGATCGGCTCAGTCACGCCAACCTCGGTCCCCGGCGTCTTCGAGGTGAAGCCCGACAGGAAGTGGTACATCGCCTGCGCAGGGGTCAGCCGCGCGATGGGCGGCAAGACACCGTAAGCATCGCAGGTCAGCATGATCACGTTCTTCGGCTGGCCGCCGAGCGAGGTCGGCGAAGCGTTCGAGATATAGTCGAGCGGATAGGCGCAGCGCATGTTGTCGGTGATCGAGTTGTCCGCGAAGTCGAGAACCAGCGTCTCCGGGTCGTAGACCATGTTCTCGATCACGGTGCCGAAGCGCGACGTGGTGCCGTAGATCTCCGGCTCAGCCTCGGCGGAAAGGTTGATGGTCTTGGCGTAGCAGCCGCCTTCGAAGTTGAAGGTGCCTTTGTCCGACCAGCCATGTTCGTCATCGCCGATCAGCGTGCGCGACGGATCGGCCGACAGCGTGGTCTTGCCGGTGCCGGAAAGGCCGAAGAAGACTGCTGTGTCGTCCGGGCTGCCGATCGCATGGTTGGCCGAGCAATGCATCGCCATCACGCCCTTGCCGGGCAGGATGTAGTTCAGAAGCGTGAAGACCGCCTTCTTGTTTTCGCCGGCATAGGCCGTGTTGCCGATCAGGATCAGCTTCTTCTCGAAGTTCAGCGCGATCACCGTTTCCGACCGGCAGCCGTGCCGCTCGGGGTCGGCCTTGAAGCTCGGGCAGTTGATGATGGTGAATTCGGGGATGAAGTCGTCAAGCTCTGACCGCCCAGGGCGGCGGAGGAGATGGCGGATGAAGAGCCCGTGCCAGGCAAGCTCGGCCACGACGCGGACATCGAGCCGGTGCTCGCTGTCGGCGCCGGCGTAGAGGTCCTGGACGAAGTAGTCCTTGCCCTTCATGTGGGCGAGCATGTCGGCATGGAGCCGGTCGAAGGCGGCCGCGTCCATCGGCTTGTTGTTGTCCCACCAGATCGTGTCCTCGACGGACGGGGTGCGAACGACGAACTTGTCCTTGGGCGAACGGCCGGTATGGGCGCCGGTCGAGACGAGGAAGGCGCCGCCAAGGCCGAGCCTGCCTTCGCCACGCGCCACGGCTGCCTCGATCAGCTGCGCTTCAATATCGTTGTAATAGACGTGTCCAAGCCCCGTGATCCCTTGCTGCGCCAGTGTATGAGAGGGATTCACCCGTCCATTCGTCATAAGCTCGCTCCCGGTGCCGCCAAGCGGCTTTTCTGGGTTTCAGTGGACATCCGCCCGCCGTCGCGGGCGCCGTACCCCCCGCGCAATGGGAAGTTATGGCCCCTATATCATGCGCCTATATGATTGGAATAGAACGCAATTTTTGTGTTAGCGCCACCATGGTCCGTTTAGCGCAACCAGCCTTGGCGCGACGCGCGGATTCCGGCAACGATGCCCGCGGGTGAGGCGGATTTGTCGCCTCTTGGGACTTTTTCGCCGCAGTGATTCGCCGGAAGTGCCCGATTCGTACTTATCGGTTGCGCGAACCAAGCGGAAACTAGACAATGCCGGAAAAAATCAAGCAATGAGAGCAGAATAGGAAAACGCAGATGGCCAAGATTGCGCTCGTCGACGACGACAGGAACATCCTGACGTCCGTATCCATGACGCTTGAAGCGGAGGGGTATGAGGTCGAGACCTTCAACGACGGACAGGCGGCGCTTGACGCCTTCAACAAGCGCCTGCCCGACATGGCGGTGCTCGACATCAAGATGCCGCGAATGGACGGGATGGAACTTCTGCAGCGGCTCCGCCAGAAGACCTCGATGCCGGTGATCTTCCTCACCTCGAAGGATGACGAGATCGACGAGGTTCTGGGTTTGCGCATGGGTGCGGACGACTATGTCAAGAAGCCCTTCTCGCAGCGGCTTCTTGTGGAACGCATCCGCGCGCTTCTGCGCCGGCAGGAGGCCATCGCCACGGGCGAGGTTGCGACGACGGAAGAAACGAAGATCATGACGCGCGGTTCGCTGGTCATGGACCCCTTGCGCCATTCGGTCAGCTGGAAGGGCAGAGATGTCGCCCTGACCGTCACCGAATTCCTGCTGCTTCAGGCCCTCGCGCAGCGTCCCGGCTTCGTGAAAAGCCGCGACCAGCTGATGGACGTGGCCTATGACGATCAGGTCTACGTGGACGATCGCACCATCGACAGCCACATCAAGCGGCTTCGCAAGAAGATGCGCACCGTTGACGATGATTTCACCGCCATCGAAACGCTGTATGGTATCGGCTATCGCTACAACGAAGAATGACTTTGGCTTCGGGAATCGACTTGCGCGGAAAAACGCGAAACCGGCGTGCCGACGTCGTCCTGGGTGAGGACTGGACGGCGGCCGAAGGTGTTGTCGATTCCGAACTCAAGGCCGGGCGCGAACGGCGCGGCTTCATCTCGCTGAACCGCTCGCCGCTTGCGCGGAAGATCATCACCTTCAACCTGATGGCGATGATCGTACTGGTTGCCGGAGTGCTTTATCTCAACCCGTTCCGCGACAGCC
>DJUV01000329.1 GCA_002440625.1 Rhodobacteraceae bacterium UBA6273
CTGCACCGAGACGTCGAGCGCGCTGACGCTTTCATCGGCGATGATGAGGCGCGGCTCTAGCGCAAGCGCCCGCGCGATGCAGATTCGCTGACGCTGACCACCGCTGAACTCATGCGGATAGCGGTCGATCTGGTCGGGCGACAGGCCCACACGGTCAAAGAGCGCGCGCACGCGGTCACGGCGGCTCGCGGCATCGCCGATACGGTGGATGACCAGCGGCTCGGCCACCAGGTCGCCCACGCGCTTGCGCGGGTTCAGGGCGGCCGCCGGGTCCTGGAACACCATCTGCACGTCGCGGCGCAGCGCAGGCCCGGCGCTTAGCCCGTCTTCCGGCACGACATGGCCCGCGATGTTGATGAAGCCCTGATGCGGCACCAGCCCGGTCATCGCGCGGGCAATCGTGGACTTGCCGCAGCCGGATTCACCCACCAATGAAAAGGTCTCGCCCATGCGGATATCAAAGCTGACCTCTTCGACGGCATGGACGCGGTGCGTTACCCGCCCCAGAAGCCCGCCGCGAATGTCGTAGCGGACCGAGATATCCTCGATCCGCGCAATGGGCTCTGCCGGCACAGGGACCGAGCCCGACCCGTCGCCCATGCGCGGCACGGCGGCCAGCAGGGCCTGGGTATAGGGCTCTGCCGGGCTTGCAAAGATGTTGCGGACTGGGCCGGCCTCCACCATGCGCCCGGATTTCATCACCACCACCCGGTCGGCCATTTCGGCCACCACGCCCATGTCATGGGTGATGAGGATGATCGCAGTGCCGGTGTCGCGTTGCAGGTCGCGCAGAAGGTCCAGCACCTCGCGCTGAACCGTCACATCAAGCGCGGTCGTCGGCTCGTCCGCGATCAGCACCTGCGGCTTCAGCGCCAGCGCCATGGCGATCATCACCCGTTGGCGCATTCCGCCGGAGAGTTCATGCGGATACTGCCGCATCCGAGTCTCGGGCTGCGACAGGCGCACGGATTTCAGGGCGGCCAACGCCAGTACCCGGGCATTGGCACCGGGATTGTGGCTGCGGATCGCCTCGGACAGCTGGGTGCCGATGGTCAGGACCGGGTTGAGCGAGGTCATCGGTTCCTGAAAGATCATTGCGATGCGGGCGCCGCGAATTGCCTGCATCCGGCGTTCGGGCAACCTTGCAAGATCCTGCCCGTCGAGCCGGATGCTGCCGCCCGTCACCCGCACCCCCGGCGGCAACAGCCCCATAGCCGCCAGCGAGGTGATCGACTTCCCCGAACCGCTTTCCCCTGCAATGCAGAGCGTCTCACCGGCGAAAAGATCGAAGGACAGGCCCGAAACCAGAGGCTTCGGACCCGTCTCGGTGCCGACCGACACGGTCAGGTCGGTGACAGAGAGTACCGGCGTGCGCGGCACCGAGACATTCATTCAAAGACCACCCGCGGGAAATAGAAGCTGACCACCCAGTTCGGCTGATCGACAATTTCCGAGATCCTGAGATCGCCGCAGGTCGACACCAGCATATAAGCATCGACCGCCGCCATGCCGCTCGTGGCGCAGAGAAGGTCGATCATGCCGGCCACCGCATCGCGGGAGGCCGACATCAGGTCCGGCCCGATGCCGGTCGTGACCTCGTAACCCTTGGCGTCGAGATGGCGCGTGACCGGGCCGGGTGTCGTGAAACGCGGCAGCTTCAGCCGCGCATCCTTGACCAGATCCAGCGTCAGAGCCACATCCATCGGGCTTTCGATGGCGGTGCCGCAGACCTCGCCGTCGCCCTGCGCGGCATGGGTGTCACCCACGCTGAAGAGCGCACCCGCGACCTCGACCGGCAGGTAGAGGACCGTGCCCGCAGCCAGATCGCGAATGTCGAGGTTGCCGCCCACCCGGCGGGGCGGCACGACCGAATGCAGGCCCGGTTCGGCCGGCGCGCAGCCGATGGTGCCGGCGAAGGGCTTCAGCGGCACCCGGCCGTTGCTGCCGTAAAGCGCGTGAACGGGATTGGCGGCGTCATATGTCCAGAGCATCAGTGCCGGGTCGGTGAACTGGTCGGCAAGAAGCCCGAAGCCGGGGATATTGGCGGTCCAGCCCCAGGCGCTGCCATTCTGTTCACGGGGCGTAAAGCCGTCGATGGTGATCTTCAGCGCATCGCCGGGTTCCGCACCCTCTACATGGATCGGGCCGCTGACCGGATTGATTTTGCCGAAATCCAGCCCCGGAATCTCGGCCACGGTCGAGGACGGGCCAAGTTGGCCCGCCGAACTGTCAAGACAGTGAAACCCGATCGTCGCGCCGGGTTCGACGCGCAGCGCCGGTGGCTGGGTGTTATCCCAGCCAAAGTGGTGCTGCGCGCCGTGAATGGTGTAATCGCAGTTCCTGCACATGTCAGTCGGTCACATAGACATAGTCATAGTTGACCGGGATCGAGACGGGATCGACATAGAGCTTGTCATCCCCACCCATGCGCGGAGACTTCATCGTGAAGCGCTGTTCGTTGAAGACCGGCGCCCAGGGCGCATCCTCCATCACCTTCATGTAGATATCGGACCAGGCCTTCAGGCGTGCCTCTGCCTCCTCCGGCTTTGCCATGCTGTCGGCGGCGGTGGCCAGCGTGTCGAGATCCGCGTTGCAATACTTCGACCAGTTCCAGCCGCCATCGCCCGCACCGCCACAGCCGAGGATCGGCCCGTAGAAGTTCGACGGATCGGGGAAGTCGGCGATCCAGGCCATGCCGCCCGACCAGATCATCGGCGCGCTGCCGTTGCCGCCGGCCTCGATCACATTGGCCTGGGCCAGTGACTTGATCTCTGCCTTGATGCCGATGGCGTCCAGATCCTGCTGGATCGCCTGGGCGATGCGCGGGTTCGGGTCGGTGTTCATCACGAAAAGCTGTGTCGTGACCCCGTCCGCATAGCCTGCATCTGCCATCAGCTTCTTGGCGGCCTCGACGTCGAAGGCATAGCCGGCATAGTCGGCGGTGTAGCCCGGCATCGAGGGTGGCAGCGGCTGGGTCGCCGGCACCGCGCGGTTGTTGATCATCTGGACGATGCGGTCCTTGTTCAACGCCATATTGACGGCGCGGCGAACCTCGACCTTGTCGAAGGGCGGGGTGTTGACGTTCATCGTGATGTAGCCGGTGTGCAGCTGCCCGCCCTCGACCACGCGTGCAGCCTGCTCGGGGTCGGCCATCACTTCCTGGAACTTCGCCGGCGGAATGCCGTCGCCGGGGACGTCGACTTCACCATTCTGCAGGCGCAGGAGGGCGACCACGGGTTCCTGGCCGATCTCAAAGGTGATCTTGTCCAGATAGGGCACACCGGGGCGCCAGTTGTCGGCATTCTTTTCGAAGGTCAGGCTTTGCCCGATGGTCCAGTTGGCCAGCTTGAAAGAGCCGGTGCCTACCGGGTTTTTGCCGAAGTCGGCGCCAAACTCTTCGACCACCTCTTTCGGCACCACGGCAGCGAAGTTCAGCGCCATGACATGGAGGAAAGTCGCATCGGGCCGCATGAGGTCGATCTTCACCGTGAGGGGATCGACGACGGTGACGCCCGACAGACCCTTGGCCGCGCCCGAGGCCGCCTCGTCATACCCCGCGATCGAGGCAAAAAAGCCCGCGCCGGGCGATTGCGTCGCCGGATCGGTGACGCGGTCGAGCGAATACTTCACGTCGTCGGCGGTCATTTCGCGGCCGTTGTGGAACTTCACGCCCGCCCTCAGCTTGAACGTGTAGGACAGGCCGTCCGCGCTCATCTCATAGCTTTCGGCGAGGCCGGGGCGCAGCTCGGTCGTGCCCGGCGCGTAGTCCATCAGCCCGTCGAAGAGCGACTTGATCATCGACCAGTTCTGCCAGTCATAGCCGATGGCCGGGTCGAGCGTCGCCACGTCATCCTTGTAGGTGATGACGATCGCGCCGCCGGGCTTGGCGTTCGGGTCAAGTTCCTCCGCCAAGACGGGGAATGCCAGCGTCAGCGCGATTGCGGTGGAAGTCAGCCAGGTTTTCATCGGTCTTTCCTTTCCTCTCCTGTTGTTCTTCTTCTTGGTCAGCGCAACTTGATGCGCGGGTCGATCATGGGGGCGATGAGGTCGGCCAGAAGATTGCCAAGGACGATGGCAATGGCCGAAACCATCGTCACCCCCATGATGATGGGAATGTCGACGCGCTGGATCGCCTGCCAGGCCAGTTGGCCGATGCCGGGCCAGCCGAACACGCTTTCGACCACGACAACGCCACCCATGAAGATGCCGATATCCATGCCGATCATGGCGACGATGGGCAGGATTGCATTCGGCATCGCATGACGCAGAATGACCCTGAGCCGGCCAAGGCCCTTGGCGCGGGCGGTGCGGATGTAATCGGCGCGCAGTACGTCCAGCATCGATGACCGCATCATCCGGCTGTACCAGCCCGCGCCCATGATCCCCAGGGTGACCGAGGGCAGCACCAGATGCGCGAAGGTGCCGTAGCCGCCGATGGGGAACCAGCCGAGCTTGACGGCGAAGACGTAAAGCAAAAGCAGCGCCACCACGAATTGCGGTGCCGAGACGGCGACAAAGGACCCGACCATCAGCCCGGTATCCAGCGGCCGCCCGCGCTTCAGCGCCGCAATGACGCCGAGCGTCAGGCCGAAGATCAACTCGCAGGTGATGGCGCCGACCATCAGCAGAAGCGTGGCCGGCAGCCGCGCCGCGATCAGCGTCGCGACATCGGTTTTCTGCAGGTAGCTGCGGCCCATGTCGCCTTGCAGAAGGCCGCTGAGATAGGTCCAGTACTGGACCCAGACCGGCTGATCGAGGCCAAGCTGACGGCGGATGTTCTCGACCACTTCCGGCGTGGCCGAACGGCCGGCGATCTGGCGTACTGGATCGGCCGGCAGCACGTAGAGAAGGCCGAAGGTGATGACGGTGATCCCGAGAAGGATAAATGCGGACTGGATAAGCCGGCGGAGCAGATAGGCGCCCATCAGCGCTGCCCCCGCTGGGTCGGGTCCAGCACTTCGCGCAGCGCGTCGCCGACGAGGTTGAAGGCCAGCGCCAGGACCAGGATCGCAACGCCTGGAATGAAGACCAGCCAGGGCGCGGACTGGAAGTAGGTCTGGTTCTCGAAGATGATGTTGCCCCAGCTTGCCGTGGGCGGCTGCACGCCAATGCCGAGATATGAGAGCGTGGCCTCCAGAAGCACGGTGGTGGATATCCCGAGCGTGGCCCAGACGATGATGGTTGGCCACAGATGCGGCAGAAGGTGGTGCCAGAGGATACGCAGGCTCGATGCGCCAAGGGTCCGTTCGGCGGCGATGAAGTCGCGTTCGGCCAGCGCCGTGGTTTCGGTATAGACGATGCGGGCGGTCTGGACCCAGTTCACCAGCGCGATTACCAGCGCAACGATCCAGAGCGAGGGCCGGAAGATCGCGGCGAGACAGATCGCGAGCAAAAGCGCCGGAAAGGCCATCATCAGGTCGGTGAACCGCATCAAGACTGTGCCGGCCCAGCCCCGCAGCCACCCCGCCGTCAGCCCGACCAGCGTGCCCACGCCGACTGCGATGCCATTGGCGATGATGCCGATCAGGAGCGATGTCCGCGCGCCATAGAGGAGGCGCGAATAAAGGTCGCGGCCAAGAAGATCGGTGCCGAGAAGCCAGGGTCCGCCCGGCGGCATCGGCGCGCCTTCAAGGGTGAGGCCGTCGAAATTCTGCTGATCCGGCGGATAGGTAGCAAGCCAGGGCGCGGCGATGGCGGCGCCGACGACCAGCGCGATCAGCGCCAGCCCCAGGAGCGCGAGTGGGCGGCGCAAGAGCCGCGCCAGCGCGCCGGGCTCGGCGGAGCTGCTAACGGCCACCAGTACGGGGGCATCGCTCATTGCCCGGCTCCCTTGCGGTAGGGGCCGGGAAATTTGGCCAGCACCCGTTCGGCGGCGGCCTCGAAGCTTTCCTGCCGGTCGGTGGCAAGGCGGCGCAGCCGGGCAAAGGCTTCGTCATCGCTCAAGCCTTGGGCTACCAGCGCCATGACGGCGCGGACCACGGTTTCGCGCCCCGCCAGCCGGTCGCGCAACTGGTCGATCTCGGCGGCCATGCGGTGCTGCGCGTCATAGCCCGCCCGGGCGATCAGCAGGGCGGAATAGACGCCGCTGTCGCCCACGGGTTTCAGGAGTTGCGCATGTGCGCCGCGCGCCAGCGACCATTCGATGCGGCCCGGCGCCTCGGACCCGATCAGTCCGATCAGCGGCATCGGGCTGGCGCCATCGCCCCATGGAAATTGTCCGTCAAATCCCATGTCGACATCGAAGAAGAGGAAATCCGCGCCAAAGTCGGGCGGAAGTTCGGGCCAATAGGCCTCGGTCATCAGCCCGATGGCGGTCAGTTGCCGCGTCAGCGCGGCAACGGTGGAATGTGGGCGGTGCAGAATCGCCGCGCGTGCGCCAGCCAGATCAAGGATGCGCAAGCCACGCTTCATCTGATGACCCGCAGTGAAGAGCGGCCTTCGGGCAGGCGATCCGGCCGGGTCAGGTAGGGGTCGCCCATCACCGCGGGGCGGCGATGCAGCACACGGAACGCACCGTCGCGAACCTCGGCGATCAGCACCGGCAGTGTGGTGTGATGGGTCGCGGAGTCGATCGGCCCGGCGCCGGCATCGCGCGCCAGAAGTTCGGCAAGCGGCAGGTCTTCACCGCCCGGATGGCGGTGAAACAGCCGCGCCATTTCCAGGATCGCTGCATGGGCGGCGGCCTCGTGCGAATTGCCAAATACGTCGGTTTGGCCGGGATCGCGGAAATAGGGGCCGGCCGCCACCAGCCCTTCCGAGGCCGCGCCCATCAGCGGCAATTCGCTTTCCGTGAGGTTGCAGGACAGGATCGGCAGGCCCGGCAGCCGCGCCGCCATCTCGGCAACGAAGGCATATTGCGACGGGCCGATCAACGAGTTCAGCACGCAGTCGGGTCGCAAGGCAGCAATTTCATCGACCATGGCGGTTACGTCGATCTCGCCCAGAGGCAGGTGCCTCTCGCCGGTGATCTCGCCGCCGGCGGTGGTGATGACCTCGCGCGCAAGGCGGTTGATCTCCCAGCCCCAGATATAGTTCGAGGCCACAAGATGCACCCGCCGCCCGAAGCGAGGCATCGCCCAGTCCAGCAGGGGCAGCAGGTGCTGGTTCGGGCATGCATGCATGTAGACGACGTGATCCGAGGCCTCGAAGCCTTCATAAGGCAGCGCGTACCACAGAGTCGCGCCGGCACGTTCGAGGACCGGCAGCACCTCTTTCCGGCTCCAGGAGGTGACGCAGCCCAGCACATGCCGGGCGCGGCTTGCCGTCAGGATATCCTGGCAAAGCGGCGCGTAGAGGTCGATCTTCCCCTCTGGATCGCGCTCCACCGGCACCAGCCGCACCGAGATGTCGGGATCGGCATTGACCTGATCTATCGCGGCATAGGCGCCCAGCAAGCTCGACCGCGCAATGGCCTGATACCCGCCGGAGCGCGATTGCAGGATGCCGATCTCGACCGTCCGCTTCATTCCCGTTCCTCTGCGCGATCCCTGAGCCGAACGACAAAGGCCCCTCCCTGCAAAAAGCAGATGAGGGGCCTTGATGCCGTGCGACTATCGCTATGTGTCAGCCACAGTGCGTCGGGATTCGCGTTCGGTCAAGCACGGAGTCGCATCAGCCCGGACCCGGCCGCCAGAATGCTTCCCTGTCCGCGGGCTGCCGGGCTTCCGGCCTGAGCTTTGCTGGCGTCAGGCGGGAATCACCAGGAGGTCGCGGCCGGAAAAGCTCAGTTCCACTTCGGTTCCCACAACTGGCGGCGGCGTGTCGGGGGCGTTGAACGTGTCGAAATCCACGACCATGCCGCCAAGATCGGCGCGAAGCCGGATCACCGAGCCGAGGAAGTTCACCTCGGCGATGCGCCCGGTGACGACCGTTTCGTTCCCTGGCAGGCGGCCAAGGGCGATGGCCTCGGGCCGGGCGGCGAGAGTGACCTTGCCCTGGGGCAGCGGCTTGCCGATCTCCACGGGCGTTCCGGCGATGCGGGCGACACCCTTTTCGGCGTCGATGACCTCGGCCTCCATCAGATTGAGCGTGCCGACAAAGCCCGCGACGAAGCGGGTCGCGGGCTTGTTGTAGATGTCGAAGGGGGTGCCGACCTGATCAGCGATGCCCTGGTGCATGACGACGATCCGGTCAGAGATCGACAGCGCCTCTTCCTGAT
>DJUV01000326.1 GCA_002440625.1 Rhodobacteraceae bacterium UBA6273
GGCAAGATCATCGAGAAGGTGCTGATGGAGGAAGGTCGGCCGCCCGAGAGCATCTTCGATTTCGTGCAGGGCATCACGCGGCTTGCGCGCGACAAAACCCAGCAGGATGCCCGCCTCGACATGGAAGGCCGCGCCAAGAAGCTGCTCGACCGCGTCGGCTGAGCTTCGCGCCGGGGCAGGGGGCTGCACGGCCCTCTGTCTATCATAACCCCCGTCCGCCCTTCCCCTCCCGGCACTTCTTGCCACCGCAGCACGCTGCGGCTGGCTGAAGTTGCACGAGATCAACTCATGAGCATTCCATGACACGTTTCTCTGAACACAGCACCGCCTTCATGCCGCGTCGCACAGGTCGCGTTGAACTGACCGCTTCGGAACAGGCCACAATCTTTGCCGCGCGCGAGATCCTGTCGCGCCACATCAACCGCAATCCTGTCCTAACTTCCTGGACTGCGGTCATGGATTATTGCGCCCTGTCGGTGATGGGCGAGGTCGAGCGGTTTCATGTCCTGTATTTGGACCGCAAGAACCGGCTCATCTCCGACGAGCGTCTTGGCACCGGCACCGTCGATCATGTTCCGGTTTATCCTCGTGAAGTCGTCCGGCGTGCCCTGGACCTCAATGCGTCCGCCCTGATTCTGGTACACAATCACCCGTCGGGCGATCCTGAGCCTTCGGACACCGATATCGCCATGACGAAGGAGGTTCAGAAGGCCTGTCAGGCCCTCGGTCTCGTCCTGCATGACCACATCATCGTCGGTGCCGGCCGAGAAGTCAGCCTGCGCGGTCGGGGGGATTTCTGATGACCGGCCCCGGGCGTGGCGGCCAAGTCGGTCAGAGGAAGAGAAGGGCAAGGGGGTTTCGACGGGTTGGAGACCGAGAGAGAGGCTCTCGGCGCCCGTCTGGAGATCGGTCCGATGACCAACATGCAGAAAATCACGCTCGCGTCCTCGCGGGATATCCCCTTCCACAACCTGGTTCTGAGCCAGTCTAACGTCCGGCGGGTGAAGGCCGGGATCTCGGTCGATGAACTGGCCGAGTCGATCGCCCGCCGCGGATTGATCCAGAGCCTGCATGTCCGCCCGGTGATCGGCGAGGACGGAGCGGAGACCGGCAAGTTCGAAGTCCCCGCCGGCGGGCGCCGCTACCGCGCGCTGGAACTCTTGGTGAAGCAAAAGCGCCTTGCCAAATCGGCTCCGGTGCCCTGCATCGTCAGCGCGGCCGATGATGGCGTGCTGATCGACGAAGTCTCGCTCGCCGAGAATATCGAGCGTGCGCCGCTGCATCCGCTCGACCAGTTCCGCGCCTTCCAGGCCATGCGCGAGAAGGGAATGACCGAGGAGGCCATCGCTGCGGCCTTCTTCGTCGATGCGAAGGTGGTCAAACAGCGCCTGCGCCTCGTCACTGTCGCGCCCGTGCTGCTTGAGGTCTATGCCGCAGACGAGATGACGCTGGAACAGTTGATGGCATTCACCGTCTCCAGCGATCACGCACGCCAAGCGCAGGTGTGGGAAGCCGTGAAGAACTCCTGGTCGAAGGAACCCTACCAGATCCGCCGCATGTTGACGGAAGGGGCTGTGCGGGCCTCTGACAAACGCGCCCGTTTCCTTGGCCTCGACGCCTATGAGGCCGCTGGGGGCTTTGTGCTGCGCGATCTCTTCCAGCAGGATGACGGCGGCTGGCTGCAAGACCCTGTCGTGCTCGAACGGTTGGTGGGCGAGAAGCTGAAGGCGGAGGCCGCGGTCATCGTTGGCGAGGGCTGGAAATGGATCGAGGTCGCCGTGGGCTTTCCCTATGGCCACACCATGGGCCTGCGCGAGCTTCTGGGCACCACGGTCGATCTGACGGACGCGGAGCGGGCCACCCGCGAAGTGCTGCGCGATGAATACGATCGGCTGGAGGCGGAATATTCCGAGGCCGAGGATCTGCCCGAAGAGGTCGACCAACGGCTCGGCGAAATCGAACGCCAGCTCAGCGCCTTCGATAGCCGCCCGATGGCCTTCGATCCGGTTGAGGTCGGCAGGGCAGGGGCCTTCGTCAGCATCGACAGCGACGGCAGCCTGCTGGTCGAGCGCGGCTTTGTCCGCCCCGAGGATGAAGCGCGCGCAGAACCCCTGGGCGATGCGAGTGATAGCGGTCCGGATGAGACCGGGTCGACGGACCCCAGTATCAGCGAACGTCACGCTCCGGTGATCAGCACGGCAGGCCACACGCCTCCACAAGAGGACGATGAGGACGAAGGCGACCAGAGACCATTCTCCCTGGGAAGGTTCTCCCAAGGCGCTGACGAAGGCGGCCCGCAGGGTAGGGAGAAATCTGCCCGCGATATGGGCCGCGACATCGGCACCGAGATCGTCGATCAGTTTCTCCGTCTTCTTTCGGCCGAGGCCTTCCATTTCAGGATCATGATCACCGGCATATCCGAGGTCGGCGCGGTCAAACGACAGGTCGATGTCTTCGGAAAATCGCCGGATCGCATTATATGCCTTGGAAAGCGAGGTCCCGCCCTTGAAGACAAGCGAGGCGGTCTCGCCCTTCGGCAAGGCAAAGATGCGCCGCAGGGTCCAGCAGACCCAGAAGTCTTTCTCGATGATTGTGTTGGAGACACCCCTCGCGGCGGCGCTTTCCCCAAACAATGCGGCCCGTTCGGCTGCCGGAAGGAGGGCGACCTTATCCACGAAGGTCGCCCAATCCGTGACCGACAATCGACAGAAGCGTTGCGCGCATCCAGGCAGGCGCTTGAGCTGCGCTCTTGCTGAGGAGTCGCTTGTCGCCATCCGACAGGGTGCGGGCCGCGACTTGCGCCACATCTGCAGCGCGGGACGCGCCGACATGGCGCAGCGCCTGAACGACGGTCCCGGCTGGGCTGCCGGGCGCAATCAGATGCTTAGGCGAGGCATGGCGGAGGTCCACGATACGCTTGCCCAACACGACGCGCCGGGAGGGGCCATCGGTGAGCCAGGAGCTTTGCGCCGCAACCTGGGTCGAAAGGCCAAGTGCATTTGCGGCCCGGGCGCCGTCAATCTGCAGGTGGGAACCAGTTTCCCGGGCGAGAGCCTGTGCCACATCGTCCGGCGCAGGTGACAGGGCTCCGAGTTTGGGGTGCAGCTTGGGAAAATCATAGAGCCCGTGGGCAAGTCGCCGCAGTTGGCCGGATTTCGCCAGCCGCGACAGGGCCTGGTCGACAGCGGCGCGGGCTGCGATGTCGAGGAAATCACGTGGCGTGAAGACGCTGCCGCGTCCGTTTGCACGGGCACGCTTCATGACCCGATCGGGAACAGAGGCGGATGGCGTCATCATGTGTCAGAAAATAGGCTATGTTTTTCTGACAATCAAGTGTCGTGATCTTGAGCCTGGATCCGTGAGCTGGAAGGGAAAGGCCGTTCCGCCCAAAAGATCATGGCACATCTCGGCAGAGCCTGGACCGGGCTCTGGTCGTGCCGACTGGAGCCTGCCGGGCAGTCTCCCCCCATTCGGGCGACGATCCCTCGCGCGACGGCCAGTTCGGCCGGAAGGAAGCCGGTGCCGAAGGGTTCGGCGCATCGACCTCGTGCCAGGGGATTTCCATATGGCGGGCGGGCCCGCCCGTATTAATCAACTGTGGCAGCACGCTGCGATTCCTTCCCAATTCTGAACCATGCTGATCGCCGGTGACCCGCATGGCATCAAGGCTGGCGAGCGGTGGGCATCCTCGGACGGGGCAGGTCAGCTCCAGTCCCCGGGTCAAAGCCCCATCCCCCGCTTCCATTCGCTGTCCTTGGTCTGATCCGTCTCTTTGACACTCAACCCCAGAGGGGTCGGCTACGTGGGCGTGCCGCCCTCGCGGATTCGGTCCCGAATAGAAAGGACTGGGCCGAACGCACGAGGGTGATTGCAGATCCGGTCAGACACTTCGGGCGCCTGTCGCGCGGGGGATGGTCCTCCGCCCCCAAGAAGACAGGAGCCGACCCCATGTCCAGACAAGATGCCACCGCTTACGCCGCCAGCCTTGCCGCCACGCTGATGGTCGCGATCACCGTGTTTCAGGCCGGGGACGGCACGCACGGGGCGATGCCGTCCGATGAATACGACGGCGACGAGGCGCTCGTCGCCCTGGAAATAGACCCCTGGCAATGAGGCGCGAAAGCGCCTCACTCCCCATCTGGTTCGCGCTTATCCCGCGCGCCCGTCCGGGGAAACGGCGCCGAACCAAGGGGTCCGGCAAGGGAGAGGTCGAGATGGGGGCGGGCAGGGCGAGCCCGCCGGGGAAGAGAGAGAGCAGCGGCGAGCTCGCCCTTCATCAGCTCTCCCGGAGATCCCGACATGACCATCCATCTTCCCGGCCGCGCTGCGGCGACCGCTGAAATCGCGCCCGACCTGGCGCGGATCATGGCCGAACAGGCCGAGCGTGAGGCTGCCGAAGTGGCGCTGCACGCAAAGAACAAGGAGGCGCTCTTCGATGGGCTGCGTCAGGTCGGCATTGCCCATGTCCTCGTCAGCTTTGACGGCTCGGGCGACAGCTGCCAGATCGAGAGCATCGACGCCCGCAGTGACCTTGATGTCAGTGTCACGCTGCCCGCCGCCCAGATCATCTTTGCCGGCATCGACTGGCAGTCTGGGGCCTCGACCGAACGTCGTCTGACCCTCGAAGGCGCTGTTGAGGAACTGGTCTACGACCTCCTCTCCGATACGCATTCCGGCTGGCAGGACAACGACGGTGCCTATGGCGAGTTCTGTATCGATGCCCGCGCCCGGACCATCCACCTTGAGTTCAACGAGCGGTTCACCTCGTCCGAACTCTACACCCACGATTTCTGAGGGGGCGGCGATGGCACATCCATATCACCACGCCCTTTCCTCGGTGAAAAAATGGGGCGGCACGGTCGACGATTTCATCGGCTGTCATGAATTTTTAGATGTTATCTGGACAGGCA
>DJUV01000351.1 GCA_002440625.1 Rhodobacteraceae bacterium UBA6273
ACGTCGAGATAGGGCAGGATCAGCTTCTTCTTGATGAAGTCCCAGATGATCCGGGTCATCTCGTCGCCATCAAGCTCGACGACGGGGTTCGCTACCTTGATCTTCGACATCATGCACTCCGGTTATGGTGACTCGTTGCCGGTCACATAGCGGAAAACCGGGGGGCAGGGAAGATGGTATGCGGTGGTATACAAAAATGCCGCAACCGGAAGAGTTGCCAGATGGGCAGAGAGAGCGGACAATCGCCACATTCATAGCGCGAGTTTCAGCGAGGCATTCCCATGAAGCGCATCGCGGTTTTCTGCGACGGAACCTGGAACAAGGCCGATCAGCCGCATCCGACCAACGTGCGCAGGCTCGCCATGATGGTCCCGCCTGCCGGGCGGGACGGGGTGAAGCAGGTTACGCTCTATTTCCAGGGTGTCGGCGTGCCGGAAAGCGGGACCTGGCTTCAGCGGCTGGACGAGAAGCTGTCCGGCGGCGCCATGGGGGTCGGGCTCGACAACAAGATCGCGGTCGCCTACCTGCACCTCGGCCGCAACTACGAGCCGGGGGATGAGGTCTATATCTTCGGCTTTTCCCGCGGCGCCTATACCGCGCGGTCGCTCGCCGGTCTGATCCGCAACGCCGGCCTGCCGCGCAACCCGTCGCCCGACCTCGTGCGCGAGTGTTTCGCCTACTACCGCGACCGAACCGACGATACAGCGCCGGGGAGCGAGGCGAGCATGGCGTTCCGCTACCGCGTCTCGCCGGGGATCACGACGGGCGACGAGGAGGTTGCGTGGCGCGCGGCTCGGGGTCTTGTCGCCGGCCATCCCTTCCGCATCACCTACATGGGGGTCTGGGACACGGTGGGCGCGCTTGGCATCCCGTCGCATTGGGGTCTGCCCGCGCGGCTGATGAACGGCAAGTACCGCTTCCACGACACCGAGCTGTCGCGCAGCGTCAAATCGGCGCGCCATGCCGTCGCGATCGACGAGGAACGGCGCACCTTCGTGCCGACGCTCTGGACCAATCTCGCGAAGCTTCGGGCCGAGAACTCCGAAGGCGACTACCGTCAGGAATGGTTCGCCGGGGTCCACGGGTCGGTGGGTGGCGGTGGCGATATCGTGGCGCTGTCGGCACTGGCGCTTCTCTGGATCGCGGCCGGGGCGATGGCAGAGGGGCTGACCTTCGATACCGGGGCGCTGAAGGAGACGCAGCAGGGCTGCGACCTTCTCGGGCCGCTTTACAACCAGACGGCGAGCAAGTCGCTCTGGGAACGGGTTCTGGGGCTTGCCGGGGCTGCCCGCGAGGGGCCGGGCGAGGTCGGCATGGTCTCGCACCCCGCCATCGGGCGCTGGCGGGAGGAGCGTTTCCCGGCGGACTGGCAGGGCAAGGCCTACCGGCCCAAGACGCTGTCACCGCTGGATGGCGACCTTGGCCGGTTCGATCTGGCGGGCATCAGGGACTACCGCGACATCCGTATCGTTTAGCCACCACGCGTCTCAGCGGCAGTGCAAGAGGCCGCTCGCATCGCGGGCGCAGATCTTTCCGTCCCGCGTGCGGGTCAGGCCAAGGCCGTCGGCGGGGGGCAGGATGTTTCCCGAACGGTCGCGGGTGATGCCGGTTGCGTCGGTCTGGAAGTCGAAAGGGTTGCGACCGACCAAACCCCGGGCCGAGCCGGGGGCGCCGCCGGTGATGGCGCGGGGCAGGCCGGTGCCGGGGTTGAGGGTTCCGATGCAGATGCCGCCCGCGCAGGACTGCGCTCCGGCCACGGCTGTCGTGGCGAAGAGGAGAGTGGCCGTCAGCAGCGCGCGGCGCATCGTCTACGTCCCGAAAAAGGCCTGCATCCTGACCCGGACATGATCCCAGAGCGCGGGCGCGCCGCGGGCGACCTTGGTGCCGACTCTGGTCTCCACCTGATCGGGGGTGACATTGTACTCGATCCAGCTGCCGCCGCCGCTGGCGATGTTCTGAAGAACCGGCTGCACTCGGTCGAGCGACTTGGCGAAAACGGCATCGGGCGTCTCGGCCGCCTCGAACTCTTCCCAGAGCGCGCGAAGATCGGCGCCCAAGTCCTTGGGCAGGAGGCCGAAGATGCGATCCGCCGCGCGGGCCTCGGCGGCGCGGGTTTCCTCCGAGCCATGGGCAGTGCCGTTCGCGGAATGGATCGGCACATCGCCGACGTCGATTTCGACGAGATCGTGAAGCAGGAGCATGCGGATCACCCGGTCGATGCGGACGCCAGGTGCTGCCTGATCGGCGAGGATCAGGGCGTAAAGCGCCAGATGCCAGGAATGCTCGCCCGAGTTTTCGCGGCGGGAGCCGTCGCACAAGGGCGTCGCACGCAGAACTTGCTTCAGCCGGTCGGCCTCGTTCAGGAAGGCGATCTGGGCGGCGAGCCGCCCCGGATCTCCCCCCGACCTCATCCGACCTTGGGGGCGGTGGGGCGGGCAGCGGCATGGGCCGCCCGCGTCTGTTTCAGCCGGGCATTCAGGTGCGCGCGCGCCTTGGCCTCGGCGCGCTGGGCGCGGACGGCGGCCATATAGGCCTCCTGCAAGGCCGAGGAAGCGGCCTCGACGATCTTGTTGATCTCGTTGACGAGGCCATCGTCGCCGGTTTCGGCCACGGCCTTCAGCACATCCTCGGCCAGTCGGTTCCCAAGCTCTTCGGTCGTGGGCATGGCGTCACCGTGTCTGTTCGCCGAGGCGGCGGCGGACATAGTCCTGCACCGTCCCGATCATCGGCTGCATGTGCTTTTCCTCGTTCTCGAAGAAATGCCCGGCGCCTTCGACCTGATCATGGGTGATGGTGATGCCCTTCTGTTCGCGGAGCTTGCCGACAAGGCTGAGCGTATCCTTCGGCGGCGCCACCCGGTCGGCGGTGCCGTTGATGATGAGACCGGAGGAGGGGCAGGGCGCGAGGAAGGAGAAGTCGTACATGTTCGCCGGCGGCGACACCGAGATGAAGCCGGTGATCTCGGGCCGCCGCATCAGAAGCTGCATCCCGATCCAGGCGCCGAAGGAAAAGCCCGCGACCCAGCAGTGCTTGGAGTTGGGGTTCATCGCCTGCAGGTAATCGAGCGCCGAGGCGGCGTCGGAAAGTTCGCCGATACCCTGGTCGTATTCGCCCTGGCTGCGGCCGACGCCGCGGAAGTTGAAGCGGAGCACGGTGAAGCCAAGCTCATGGAAGGCATAGTGCAGCCGGTGCACCACACGGTTGTTCATCGTGCCGCCAAACTGCGGATGCGGATGCAGCACGATGGCGATCGGGGCGTCGGGTTGTTTCTGCGGATGGTAACGGCCTTCGAGACGACCCTCGGGGCCGGAGAAAATCACTTCGGGCATCGTCTGCCTTCTCTCGTCACGGGGGCGGCTTCAGCGGTAAAATGGCGCGGCCATTCTTGACTGATTTGCTCAGACACCCTAGAACAGTTCTAAATACCGGCGGCGGGCCGGTGACCGGGTGGGTTGGAGTTAAGCAGCCGCGCCCCCGGCGTCAATGTTTTTGCGGAGTCTTGACGCGATGAAACTGTCCACGAAGGGACGTTATGCGATGGTGGCGCTGGCCGATCTGGCGACAGCGCGCGCCGATCAGCTGACCTCGCTCGCCGAAGTGTCGCGCCGGCAGGACATATCGCTTCCCTATCTCGAGCAGCTTTTCGTCAAGCTCCGTCGTGCGGGCCTCGTCGAATCGGTGCGGGGGCCGGGGGGCGGCTACAAGCTCGCGCGCGAACCTCAGGAGATCCGCGTGAGCGAGGTGCTGGAGGCGGTCGACGAGACGGTGAGTGCCCTGCACACCGGCGCCGGCGCTTCGGGCGGCGTGTCGGGCAGCCGGGCGCAATCCTTGACTAACCGGCTTTGGGAAGGGCTTTCGGCGCAGGTCTATGTCTTTCTGCATCAGACCTCGCTCGCCGATGTGATCGGCAACGGGTTGAAACCCTGCCCGGCGGTGCCGGTGCTTTTGCATGTGGTCGACGAATGACGTCGGCGTTGCATATCGCGGCGCGTTCCGCGCCATTCCTTTCCTCTCGCCTCCGCCATGCGGCTTCGGCTCGGCGGGCCTCCGGCGGGAGTATTTTGGGACAGAAAGTGGGGAAGGCGTGAGCGCGCGAGTCTATCTCGACTGGAACGCTACGGCGCCCTTGAGACCCGAGGCGCGGGCGGCGATGGTTGCGGCGCTTGAGGTTGCCGGCAACCCCTCATCGGTTCATGCCGAGGGCCGGGCGGCGAAGGCCGTGGTCGAGCGGGCGCGGGAGCAGGTGGCGGCGGCGGTGGGATGCAAGGCCCGCGAGGTGGTCTTCACTTCGGGCGCGACCGAGGCGGCCGGGGTGCTTGCCGGTTTCGGCGCGGTAACGGTGGAGCGGACGGCGCATGACTGCCTCTGGGCGCATCGGCGCGGCGAGGGCGGCGTGCTGGCGCTGGGGCTGGCCAATGGCGAGACCGGGGTTCTGTCGGAGGTGCCCGAATGGGACGGGCCGGTGCTTCTTGATGTGGTGCAGGCGGTGGGGCGGGTGCCTTTCGCCTTCGGCTGGTCGGGTGCGGATTTTGCGGTGCTTTCGGCCCACAAGCTTGGCGGGCCGAAGGGGGTGGGGGCGCTCATCATCCGCGAGGGCGTCGATATTCTCTCGCTCAGGCCCGGCGGGGGGCAGGAGATGGGGCGGCGCTCGGGGACCGAGAATGTCGCCGGGATCGCCGGTTTCGGCGCTGCCGCAGAGGCGGTGGTGGCCGATCTTGCCGATGGTGTCTGGAACCGGGTGGCGGAATTGCGCGACGGCTTCGAAGCGCGTATTGCAGCGGGCGCGCCGGACACCATCTTTGTTGGGAAGGGGGCCGCGCGTCTGCCCAATACCTCCTGCCTCCTGACGCCGGGCTGGAAGGGCGAGACGCAGGTGATGCAGATGGATCTGCAGGGCTTCGCGGTGTCGGCCGGGTCGGCCTGTTCGTCGGGCAAGGTTCGGTCAAGCCGGGTGCTTGGCGCCATGGGCTATGACGAGCGGGACGCCGGTTCGGCGATCCGGGTGTCGATCGGCCCGACGACGACGGAGGCCGAGCTTGACCGGTTCGCGGCGGCCTGGCTTGCCGCCCATGACCGGCACCGGGCGCGGGCCGCATGACAGATGACGACGGTGATGGACAGAAGTGAGAAGAAGGCGATGGCTTTGGACAAGAACGAGACCGCTCAGATCGAGGTACGCGATGGCGTCGACCGCGAGACGGTGGAAACCGTCCAGAACATGGGCGCCTACAAATACGGCTGGGAAACCGAGATCGAGACGGAATATGCGCCGATCGGTGTCAACGAGGATATCGTCCGGCTGATCTCGGCCAAGAATGGCGAGCCGCAGTGGATGACCGACTGGCGCCTGCAGGCCTTCGCGCGCTGGAAGGAGATGGAGGAGCCGCACTGGGCGATGCTCCACTATCCGGCGATCGACTATCAGTCGCAGTATTACTATGCCAAGCCGAAGAGCATGACTGAGAAGCCGAAATCGCTCGACGAGGTCGATCCGAAGCTGCTGGCCACGTACGAAAAGCTTGGCATCCCCTTGAAGGAACAGATGATTCTGGCCGGGGTCGAAGGGGCGGAGGATGCGCCCGCCGATGCCCGCCGGGTGGCGGTCGATGCGGTCTTTGACTCTGTTTCCGTGGGGACCACTTTCAAGGAGGAATTGCGGAAAGCCGGCGTGATCTTCTGTGCGATCTCGGAAGCGATCCGCGAACATCCCGAACTGGTGAAGAAATATCTCGGTTCGGTCGTGCCGCAGTCCGACAACTTCTTCGCGACGCTGAATTCGGCGGTCTTTTCCGACGGGTCCTTCGTCTACATCCCGCCGAACACCCGCTGCCCGATGGAGCTTTCGACCTATTTCCGCATCAACGCGGAAAACACCGGCCAGTTCGAGCGGACGCTCATCATCGCCGACAAGGGGTCCTATGTCAGCTACCTTGAGGGCTGCACGGCGCCGAAGCGCGACACGGCGCAGCTTCACGCGGCGGTCGTCGAAATCGTCATCCTCGATGACGCCGAGGTGAAATATTCGACCGTGCAGAACTGGTATCCGGGCGACGAGGAAGGCCGGGGCGGCATCTACAACTTCGTCACCAAGCGCGCCGATTGCCGGGGCGACCGGGCCAAGGTGATGTGGACGCAGGTGGAGACCGGATCGGCTATCACCTGGAAATACCCGTCCTGCATCCTGCGCGGCGAGGGCGCGCAGGGCGAGTTCTATTCCATCGCCATCGCCAACAACATGCAGCAGGCCGATACCGGGACCAAGATGATCCATCTTGGCA
>DJUV01000354.1 GCA_002440625.1 Rhodobacteraceae bacterium UBA6273
AGGCGGAACAGGTTCTGGTTCGGAATGATGATGAGCGTATCGACGACCTTCTGCAGGGCCTCGATCCCCTCCTCGGCCTGACGCATCCGCTTGGCGCCTTCGAACTGGAAGGGCTTCGTCACGACACCGACCGTCAGCACGCCAAGCTCACGCGCGGCCTGCGCGATGATCGGCGCGGCGCCGGTTCCGGTGCCCCCACCCATCCCGGCGGTGATGAAACACATATGGGCGCCCGCGAGGTGATCGACGATCTCCTCGATGGTCTCCTCGGCGGCAGCCGCGCCGACGGCAGGGCGCGCCCCGGCGCCGAGGCCTTCGGTGGCGCGCACGCCCATCTGGATGCGCGCCGGCGCATGGCTTTGCTGAAGCGCCTGCGCGTCGGTGTTCGCAACGACGAACTCGACCCCCTCAAGCTGCTTCTGGATCATGTTGTTGACAGCGTTGCCGCCCGCACCGCCCACGCCGAAAACCGTGATCCTGGGCTTGAGGTCTTCACGCTCCGTCATCGTCAAATTCAATGCCATGTCCTATCCGCCTGTCGTTTTCCCGGTCATGGCCGGGCCCCTTATCCGCATTGGACCGATTTTACCGACGACTTGGCCCTAGGTCACGCCAAAATCGCTGCATTCGCACAAAATCTGGTGTGTGTGTGCAACTCGTAAGCGGCATCTTGCCGACACATCAACATCGTGAGTTTACCAGTTGTCTTTAAACCACTTCATGGCCCTGCGCAGCGACCGCGCGGGGTAGCGTTCCGCCGGGATCTCGAAATCCCACCACTCGTCTTGCGGGTGCGCCGCGAAAAGACAGAGGCCCACGGTTGAAGAGAACGACGGTCCGGTCGCCGCCTGCGGCAAGCCCTGGACGCGAAGAGGCCGCCCGAGTCGCACGTTCTGGCCGAGGATTCGCGCCGCCAGCATGTCGAGGCCGGGGATCTGGCTAGCGCCGCCCGTCAGCACGATCTGCTGGCTCGGAAGCTGGTCGAACCCGGCGGCATCAAGGACGCCCCGCGCCTCTTCGAGGATCTCCTCGACGCGGGGCCGCATGATGCCGATCAACTCGGTCCGGCTGACCTTGCGGCGGTCCTTTTCCCAGTCGCCGCTGTCGCCGCCGATCTCGATCATCTCGCGGTCGTCCATGCCGGTGGCATGGATGCCGCCGTTCATCGTCTTGATCCGCTCCGCCGCCGTCGCCGAAACCCTGAGACCCTTGGAAATGTCGCCCGTCACATGGTCGCCGCCAAGCCGCACACTATCAGCAAAGATCATGTGCTTCTTGAAGAAGATCGAGACGCCGGTGGACCCGCCGCCCATGTCGATGCAGGCGGCACCAAGTTCCTGCTCGTCCTCGACAAGGCTCGCAAGGCCCGCGACATAGGCCGACGAGGCGATGCCCGCAATCTCAAGATCGCAGCGCTTGATGCAGTAAAGCAGGTTCTGCACCGCGACCGAGTCGGTGGTCAGCAGGTGCATGTCGGCGGCCAGTTTGCTGCCGACATGGCCGCGCGGATCGCCGAAGCCCGACCGGTGGTCGATGGCGAAATTGACCGGATGGGCATGAAGCACGTCGCGCCCGGCGCCGAAATCCGGCACGTCGCAGGCGGCAAGCACCCGCGCCACGTCCTGCTCGCTCACCTGGCCGTCGGTCAGCTGCACCTCTCCGGCAAGGCCGTAGCTGCGCGGATGCGCGCCCGAAAAACAGGCGATGACATGATCGACCCGGACCTGCGCCATCTTCTGCGCCGCCTGCACGGCGGTACGGATCGCGCGTTCCGTCTCCTGCATCGCGTCGACCTCGCCGAAGCGCACGCCGCGCGACCGGGTCGTCGCAGCACCGATGACGCGGAACTGGGTCTGCCCGGCAAGCGAGCCGAGGCCATCCTCGCGCACCGCCTCGCCGGGATCGAACTTCAGGACCAGGCAGGCGATCTTCGAGGTGCCGACATCAAGCACCGCGACCAGCCCGCGTTGAAGCGCGGCCCGCCGGATGTTGCGCATGGCTCGTTGGGTCTGGCAAAGATCGGTCATGGTGCGGAGGCCCCGGTAATCTGGCTGGTGAGAAGTTCGCTTGTTGCTGCGGCAAGGCGCACGGTCGGCCGCGCCGGATTGCGCATGTCGACGATGGTGATGTCGCGCGCCATCATGTCCTGCGCGCTGTCGAGGGCGGCGACCCGCTGAAGTGCCGACACGGGATCGTACTCGGGCAGGAGGATGCGCTGGTCGCGGTCAAGGACCACGTCCCAGCGCCGTTCGCCGATGCGGATCAGGCCGCGGACCCGTGGCCCGAGCGGGCCGGAGGCCGCGATAAGCTTCAACGCCTCGTCAACCCGCGCGTCGGCGCCATCGCCGGCGATCACCGGCAATTCGGGCCGCGCCGCGCGGTCGAGAAGCGTCGCCACCCGCTGCCCGGTGCGGTCGAGCATCTCAAGCCCGTCGGCGCTGCGCCAGAGGATCTCCGGCTGCCGCTCGGCCACGGTGATCTGCAACACGCCGCCCTTGCGGACATGCAGCTCCGCCGAGGCCACCGCGTCGATCTGCTCGATCGTGGCGCGCATCGCCTCAAGGTCAAGCTGGAACGAGGATACCGGCAGTTCGACCGGCAGCATCGACCGGATCGCCCGGTCGACCGGCTCGGAAGCGCCGTCCACCGCCATCATCGTCACCATGAACTCGGGCCGTTCCTGGATGCTGGTGAGGACACGTTCGTAGGCGAGCCGGATCGCATCGCGGCGTCCGGCATCGGCGAGCCACAGGGCGCTCACCGAAAAGACCAGCGCGAAAGGCACGCCGACCCGTATGCCGAGACGGAAGATCGGCGTCAGCCACAGCCGCTCGATCTTGTATGAGAGGCGCGACGGCGCCGGATCGCGCTTGTCGAGCCGGCCTTCGTCGCGGTAGCGCGCCCTCGCGGCGCGGTCAGTTCGCCCTAGCGGCCACATGAGGCATCCTCCACGATCCATTTGCAGAGGTCGGCAAAGCTCATGCCCCCCGCCGCCGCCTGTTCGGGCGCAAGCGAGGTCGGCGTCATGCCGGGCTGGGTGTTGATCTCAAGAAGGTAAAGCCCCGCCAGTCCCCGGCGGTCATCCCAGCGGAAATCGCAACGGCTGAGGCCCCGGCACCCCATCGCCCTATGGGCGCGGAGCGCTATGTCCATGATGGCGTCGGCAATCTCTTGCGGGATTTCCGCCGGGCAGACATGGCGCGAGCCGCCGGGCGCGTATTTCGCATGGTAGTCGTACCAGCCGGCGGTGATGATCTCGGTCGCGCAGACCGTCCGGTCGCCAAAGACGGCGCAGGTAAACTCCCGCCCCGGCACATAGCTCTCGACCATCACATCCGCAGGCATCCCCGGATCTAGCTTCGGCGGCCCGTTCGCCGCCTCATGCACGATATAGACGCCGACCGAAGAGCCTTCGTTATTGGGCTTCACCACATAGGGCGGAGCCATCACATGGCGCTGCTGCACTTCAATAGCCGGGGCGATCAGGCTTTCGACGACCGGCAGACCCGCCGCGCGGAACACATCCTTCGCCCGCGTCTTGTCCATCGCCAGAGCCGAGGCCAGCACGCCGGAATGCGTATAGGGCAGCCGCATCCATTCGAGCAGGCCCTGAACGCAGCCATCCTCGCCCCAGCGGCCATGCAGCGCGTTGAAACAGACGTCTGGCTTGATCTCGGCAAGGCGCGCGGCAATATCGTAGCCGGCATCAAGCTCGACCACTTCAAATCCCGCCTCCCTCAGGGCGTTGGCGCATTCGCGCCCGCTCGACAGCGACACATCCCGCTCTGCGGAACGGCCGCCCATCAGTACCGCCACCTTGGGGGCTGTCCTGCTCGACACACCCGCCACGTATTGCCTTTCTTTCCCGGTTGGCCCGGGTTTGCGTGATCACTGTAACTGCTTCGGTTGAATCGCAAAAGTCTTTTGTTCTGCGGAAATTGCGTGTTCGCCGAGCCTCGCCTATGTCAGGGTGTAAAGAAGCAGAAAGGTTCCGATGTTCGACTGGCAAAGCATGATCCGCGAATTCGTCATCCTCTTCGTGGTCATCGACCCGATCGGGTCGCTGCCGGTATTCCTATACGTCACCCAGAACGTGCCGCGCCGGCTTCACGCCCGCCTCGCCATCCGCGCCGTCGCGGTGGCTGCGGTGGTGCTTCTGGCCTTCCTCGTCGGCGGCCAGCTGCTGATGGAATCCATCGGGATGCGGCTTGGGTCGTTCCAGATCGCCGGCGGCATCATCCTGTTTCTCTTCGCCCTCACCATGATCTTCGGCGAGTCAAAACCGGAAGCCGAAATCGAGCAGGCCGAGCGTGACCATCTCGACGGCGCCGTCTTCCCCCTCGCGATGCCCTCCATCGCCTCGCCCGGCGCGATGCTCGCCGTGGTGATCCTGACCGACAACCACCGCAATTCCATCGCCGATCAGACGGTGACGGCGGCGCTTCTGATGGTCGTGCTGGTCGTCACCCTCGGGCTTTTGCTCCTTGCCTCGCAGATGCAGCGGCTGATCGGGCGCACGGGTGCATCGATCATCAGCCGCGTCATGGGGATCGTGCTGGCGACGGTCGCGGTGGATTCGATCATCGGCGGCATGTCGTCGGTCGGGATCATCGACGTGCCGACCGCCGCCGACAGTCCGCTCAGCGCGCCGGCGAACTAGAGCAGATTGCCTTTTTCCGACGCAGCGCCTGCCCCTGCCCGGTCGCCCAAAGCGA
>DJUV01000108.1 GCA_002440625.1 Rhodobacteraceae bacterium UBA6273
GCCGACAAGAAAGCCAAGAGGAAATAAGCCATGAGCAAGGAAAAGAATCCGCGCCGCGTGGCCGATAACGAAGCCTTCGCCAAGGCGAAGATGCTGCGTACCTCGCCGCAGAAGCTGAACCTCGTCGCCGCGCTGATCCGCGGCAAGAAGGTCGAGAAGGCGCTTGCCGATCTTACCTTCTCCAAAAAGCGCATCGCGCTTGACGTGAAGAAGTGCCTGCAATCGGCCATCGCCAACGCCGAGAACAACCACGGGCTTGATGTCGACGGTCTCGTCGTCGCCGAAGCCTGGGTCGGCAAGAACCTGGTGATGAAGCGTGGCCGTCCGCGTGCGCGCGGCCGCTTCGGCAAGATCATGAAACCGTTCAGCGAGCTGACCATCAAGGTCCGGCAAGTCGAAGCAACCGCCGGGGAGCAAGCGTAATGGGACAGAAGGTCAACCCGATCGGGATGCGCCTCCAGGTCAACCGCACCTGGGACAGCCGCTGGTATGCCGACAGCAAGGACTACGGCAACCTGCTTCTTGAAGACCTCAAGATGCGCGACTTCATCCGTGAATACGCCAAGCAGGCCGGTGTCTCGAAGGTCATCATCGAGCGTCCGCACAAGAAGTGCCGCGTCACCATCCATACCGCCCGTCCCGGTGTCATCATCGGCAAGAAGGGCGCGGATATCGAGACGCTGCGCAAGAAGCTCGCGAACTTCACCAAGTCGGAACTGCATCTCAACATCGTTGAGGTTCGCAAGCCCGAACTGGACGCGCAACTGGTGGCCGAGTCGATCGCCCAGCAGCTTGAGCGCCGCGTGTCCTTCCGTCGCGCCATGAAGCGCGGCGTGCAGAACGCGATGCGCATGGGTGCCCTTGGCATCCGGGTCAACGTCGCCGGCCGTCTTGGCGGCGCCGAGATCGCCCGGACCGAATGGTACCGCGAAGGCCGCGTGCCGCTGCATACGCTGCGTGCCGACATCGACTATGCGCTCGCCGAAGCCACCACGCCCTATGGTATCATCGGGGTGAAGGTCTGGATCTTCAAAGGCGAGATCATGGAGCATGACCCCCAGGCCCGCGACCGCAAGGCCGCCGAGGCCCAGGACGGTCCGGCACCGCGCGGCCCGCGCCGTGACGACCGTCGCGACGCCCGGTAAGGAGTAGAGAAGATGCTGCAACCAAAACGGACGAAGTTCCGCAAGCAGTTCAAGGGCCGTATCCATGGCGAAGCCAAGGGTGGGTTCGAGATCAACTTCGGCGGCTTTGCCCTCAAGGCAACCGAGCCGGAGCGCGTCACCGCGCGGCAGATCGAAGCGGCCCGCCGCGCGATCACCCGCCACATGAAGCGTCAAGGCCGGGTCTGGATCCGGGTGTTCCCGGATGTTCCGGTCACCTCCAAGCCGACTGAAGTGCGGATGGGTAAAGGCAAGGGCTCCGTCGACTTCTGGGCGGCCAAGGTCAAGCCGGGCCGGATCATGTTCGAGATCGACGGCGTGAGCGAGGTCATCGCCCGCGAAGCGCTGCGCCTCGGCGCGATGAAGCTGCCGGTCACGACCCGCATCGTGGTGCGCGAGGACTGGTAAGTCCTCGGACCTGCCATGAAATTTCAGGAAGGGCGGGGGAAACCCCGCCCTTTGTCTTTCTGGTGGGGCGGCGGTGAAAGCTCGCCGCAGGGTTGCGTTGCGCGCATTGCAGCCATGACGGCATGCGACAGTTTTGCGACTTCGGCGGCGGGGCAAAACCTGCAATGATGGCCGAGGAATGCTGGCGTGCCTCGGAAGGTTACTTCCGCGTCTGTAAATGGAGGCAGAGATTTCTGGTGTAAGGGTTGAGCGCGTCGAGTTGGACGGCCATCCGGGCTGGCTGAAGCGCAGGGAGACTGTCGACCTCAGGCGACGGCTTCTGAAGGGTAACCCGAACCGACTTTTCGAGGCAGAGCGCCGCGCCTATCGGACGGTGCAGCGCGCCGGGCTGCCATTCCCCGCGATCATCGACGAAGGGCCGGATTTCTTCGTCGTCGCCGACGCGGGGCCAAGCCTCAAGGATATCGCCCTCACCGAAGGCGTCCCGTCGCCGAAATTTCGGCAAGGTACGGTCGCTGCAGCGAAGGCGCTCGCGCGGCTCCACAATGCCGGACTAAGCCACGGTCGCCCGGCGCCGCGCGATATCTGCTGGCAGAACGGGCGGATCACCTTCATCGACCTCGAGAAGTACGGCGACAGGGGCAACCGGACCAAAGGCCATGTCTGGGACGTGCTGGTGTTCTTCTACAATCTCGCCGGTGACATCGGGGGCGTGGACGAAACCGTCCTCGCTGCGCGGGACGCCTATCGCGCCGAGGACAGGCAGGGCATCTGGGACCTTGCCGAACGCCGGGTGCGGCGGCTCCGCTGGCTTGGCCCGGTCCTCCGCACGCTCGGGCGGATGCTGCACGACAAGCGGGATTTCCGGGCCATCGGTCCGTTCATGGATCTGTTTCTGGGCAAGCCGTAACAACCCGCCGGGTAGGATGGGCAGTACTGCCCATCCTACGGCATTCGCCCCCTATCAACTTTCCCTTGCCCTCCCGGCGGCCCTCCCCTATAGGGACGCATCCTGCGATTCCGGGTCTCCCGGATTCGTGGGTCAATCATTGACTCCACCGGATCGAGGGTCACCCGAAAGGGGTCCTCCGGTGATGTTGAAAGGACATGGCGAGATGAACGCCCAGGAACTGAAGACGAAATCGCCCGACCAGCTGCGTGATCAGCTCGTCGCGCTGAAGAAGGAGGCGTTCAACCTCCGCTTCCAGCAGGCCACCGGCCAGCTTGAAAACACCGCCCGCATGCGCGTCGTCCGCCGTGACGTTGCCCGCATCCAGACGGTTCTGAACCAGAAAGCCGCTGAAGCGGCGGCGAACTGAGGAACACAGACATGCCCAAACGTATCCTGCAAGGCGTCGTGACCTCGGACAAGAACGAGCAGACGATCACCGTTCTGGTCGAGCGCCGCTTCAAGCATCCGCTGCTGCAAAAGACGGTGCGGAAGTCGAAGAAATACCGCGCCCATGACGCGGAAAACAAATTCAAGATCGGCGACACCGTGCGTATCGAAGAATGCGCGCCGATCTCGAAGACGAAACGCTGGACCGTGGTGCTTGACGCTTCGGCGTAAGTCCATATCCAGCTCAATCGAAACCCTGGGGCCGCGGAATAAAGTCGGTCTCCAAAGGTCGGGAGAAACCAAATGATCCAGATGCAGACCAATCTGGATGTAGCTGACAACTCCGGCGCTCGCCGGGTTCAGTGCATCAAGGTCCTGGGTGGTTCCCACCGCCGCTACGCCAGCGTCGGCGACATCATCGTGGTGTCGGTGAAGGAAGCCATCCCGCGCGGCCGCGTGAAGAAAGGTGACGTCCGCAAGGCCGTCGTCGTGCGCACCGCCAAAGAAGTTCGCCGTGAAGACGGCACGTCGATCCGCTTCGACCGCAACGCCGCCGTCATCCTGAACAACCAGGGCGAGCCGGTCGGCACCCGTATCTTCGGGCCGGTCGTTCGTGAGCTTCGCGCGAAGAACTTCATGAAGATCATCTCGCTTGCGCCGGAGGTGCTGTGATGGCCGCGAAACTCCGTAAAGGCGACAAGGTCGTCGTCCTTGCCGGCAAGGACAAGGGCAAGCAAGGCGAGATTCAGTCCGTTGACCCGAAGGCCAACAAGGCCGTGGTCGACGGCGTGAACATCGCCATCCGCCACACGCGCCAGTCCCAGTCGAACCAGGGCGGTCGTCAGCCGAAGGCAATGCCAATCGACCTGTCGAACCTCTCGGTGATGGACAAGAACGGCAAGGCCACCCGCGTCGGCTTCCGCATGGACGGCGACAAGAAGGTGCGTTTCGCCAAGACCACGGGAGACGTGATCTGATGCTCGACGCTCAAACCTATACCCCGCGTCTCAAGGCGCTCTACGCCTCGACGATCCGCGCGGCGCTGATGGAAGAATTCTCGTACAAGAATGAGATGCAGCTTCCGAAGCTCGACAAGATCGTCCTGAACATGGGCGTCGGCGAAGCGGTCAAGGACACCAAGAAGGTGAAACAGGCCGCCGAGGAACTGACCCTGATCGCCGGCCAGAAGGCCGTCATCAACAAGGCCAAGAAGTCGATCGCCGGCTTCCGCGTCCGTGAAGAGATGCCGCTGGGCTGCAAAGTCACGCTGCGCGGCGACCGGATGTACGAATTCCTCGACCGCCTGATCAACGTGGCGCTTCCCCGCGTCCGCGACTTCCGCGGCGTGAAGGGCTCTTCGTTCGACGGCCGTGGCAACTACGCGATGGGCCTCAAGGAACAAATCGTGTTCCCCGAGATCGACTTCGACAAGGTCGACGAAGTTCTCGGCATGGACATCATCATCTGCACCACCGCGCGGACCGACGCGGAAGCTAAGGCGCTGTTGAAGCAATTCAACATGCCCTTCACCAGCTGATCGCGGAGGAAAGACGAATGGCAAAGAAATCCATGGTGAACCGCGAAGTTAAGCGCGCCAAGCTGGTCAAGCAGTACGCTTCCCGCCGCGCTGCGCTGAAGGCGATCATCGAAGACCAGTCGAAGCCGATGGAAGACCGTTTCAAGGCTACGCTGAAACTGGCTGAACTGCCCCGCAACTCTTCGGCGACGCGGATTCACAACCGCTGCCAGCTCACGGGCCGTCCCCATGCCTATTACCGCAAACTCAAGCTCAGCCGCATCATGCTGCGTGATCTCGCCTCGATGGGCCAGATCCCCGGCATGGTGAAGTCGAGCTGGTAAGGAGGACCGAGATATGATGAACGATCCTCTCGGCGATATGCTGACCCGCATCCGCAACGCGCAGATGCGTGGCAAGTCCACCGTCCGCACCCCGGCCTCCAAGCTTCGCGCCTGGGTTTTGGATGTGCTGGCCGGCGAAGGCTACATCCGCGGCTACGAAGCCGCGACGGATGCCGATGGCCTGCCGCAGCTTGACATCAGCCTGAAGTACTACGAAGGCACCCCCGTCATCCGCGAAATCAAGCGGGTGTCGAAGCCGGGCCGCCGCGTCTATGCC
>DJUV01000197.1 GCA_002440625.1 Rhodobacteraceae bacterium UBA6273
CGTTGGTGCCCATCGCCATCGGAATATAGGTGCCGTCGGCCTTGATCTTGTCGAGTGCGGCGAAGAATTCCGCCTCGGTCGTCGGGACCGCGATCCCGAGCTGGTCGAAGGCGTCCTTGTTGTAGATGAAGCCGTGGATCACCGATGCCATCGGCACGCAGAAGGTGGCCTTGCCGTCATCCGTCTGCCAGGCCGATTTCGCCACGTCGGAGAAGTTCGCCATCGAGGCGAGCGTGGTCAAATCGGCAAGCTGGCCCTTGTCGTAAAGCGCCAGCGAAGCGTCGAAGGGCCGGCAGGTGATGAGGTCGCCGGCGGAGCCCGCATCGAGTTTCGAATTCAGCGCGGCGTTGTACTCGGCGGGGGCCGAAGGCGTGAACTGCACCTTGATGCCCGGATTGGCCGCCTCGAAGGCGGGGATCAGCTTGTCTTGCCAGATAGTCAGGTCGTCATTGCGCCAGCTTTCGATGGTCAGCGTCACTTCCTGTGCGCTTGCCGCAGTGCCAAGCACGGTCGAGGCCAGAAGAAGGCCCAGCAGTCGCGTTCTCGTCATGTCAGTCTCCCGGTTGCTGTGATTTGTTGCCGGAGGGGATCCGGCTGCTTGCTTCCCACTGCGCAAGTGCTGCGCGGAGAATTCCGTTGTGTGCCAAAAGAAGCGCTGCGGCTTCGGCCGCATCGGCGCCGCGGGCGATCAGGATGGCGGGCTTGACCGCACCCTTTGCCGCCGTCAGCGCCTTTGCCGCCGCATCGGGCGACACGCCGGCGATGTCGGCAACCACGCCTGTCGCGCGGACCTTCAGCTTGGCGTTGTCGGCAACAAGGCCGACCATCCGCCCGTCATGGACCTGGCCGAGCCTGATGCCCGCAAGCGTCGAGATCATGTTGAGCGCCGCCTTCTGCGCCGTGCCTGCACCCATGCGGGTTGAGCCTGCGAGTATCTCCGGTGGGGTGGCGATGGAGATGGCGACATCGGCCTTGTCGAAAAGCGGGGCGTCCGGATTGTTGGCAATGGCCACGACCTTCGCACCCTTGGAGCGGGCGGCCTCGGCGATGGCGATGGGGTAGGGGGTCCGCCCCGATGCGGCGACGGCGATGACGAGATCGCCCGCGCCGATCCCGGCGGCATCCCGCGCGCCGGCACCGGCGTCATCTTCGGTATCGCCGGGCATCCGGGCATCCGTAGGCAGCCCGCCCGCCATCAGAAGGCGGATGCGGTCGGGCGCGATGCCGAAGGTGCCGTGAAGCTCAAGCCCGTCGGCAATTGCCATCAATGCCGAAGATCCCGCCCCTGCGTAGACGATGTTGCCGCCGCCCCGGACCGTCTCGGCCATCAACCGCGCCGCGCGGGCAATGTCGGCAAGGGCAGAGGGGATCGCACTGAGCGCGGCTACCTGTCCATCGAGGATATGCTGGAGAACAGCCTCATCCCCGAGAAGGTCGAGCCCCTTCGCGGCAGGATGCAGGTTTTCGGTCGCGGCAGCGGTCATCGAATCTCCCCCTCTCGACGAATAATACCTTTATAATACCTTTTGTCCAAAGATTTCTTCGCGGCAGTGCAGAATGCTGCAATATGACCCAAATTCAGTAAGAAAACCGCTTCTCAAGGGCAGACAGGTATTATATAGGTATTGTCATGGCGCATCGACCCAAACACATCCTGGCGATCGACGGCGGCGGCACTTCCTGCCGTGGACGGCTCTTTGTGGCGGGCGGGGCGGTGGTCGAGGCTGTCGAGGGTCCGGCCAATGTCTTTTCGGATTTCGAGGCCGCCGTCGGGCGCATCCTGAGGCTTATCGGGGCGCTTTTCGACAAGGCAGGGACCGGGGCGCCTGCCGATACCGTGGCGCATCTCGGTCTGGCCGGAGTGATCGACGCGGCGGGGGCCGAGGCGGTCGCGGCGCGGCTGCCCTTCGCGCGGTCTGTCGTGACCAGTGACCAGCCGACCATGATCGTCGGCGCCCTTGGTGGCCGCGACGGCGCGGTGGCGGCGATCGGCACCGGGTCTTTCGTTGGCGTCCAGTCCGGCGCCCAGGTCCGGGTCCTTGGTGGCTGGGGCCTCGCCATCGGCGATCAGGCCTCGGGCGCCTGGCTCGGGCGCGAGCTTCTGAAGCACGTCATTCTCGTCGGAGACGGGATCGAGGCGGCATCGCCGCTCGCTACCGGGATGCTCGACCGGCTCGGCGGTGTCCCCGGCGTGACCCGTTTCAGCCTGAGCGCTCGGCCCGCCGACTATGGCCGGTTCGCGCCCGAAGTGGTGGCGGCGGCGGAAGCGGACGACCCGCTTGCCGCAAGGCTGATGGCGGAAGGCGCGGAATACATTGTCGCGGCCCTGCGCACCCTTGGCTGGAGCGCGGGCGAACGGCTTTGCCTGTCGGGCGGCCTCGGCCCGACCTACGCGCGCTGGCTTCCCGACGCCATCACGACGGGTCTTGTTGCGCCGGACGGGACCGCGCTTGACGGTGCCGCGATCCTTGCGCGGCGGCTGGCGGAGGATGCCATATGAGCGTTCTCGACTATCTGGCGCCCGACCAGTGGATGAACCCGGCGCAGGGGCCGCTCTACGTCCAGCTTCGCCGGCGGATCGAGGCGGGCATCGCCAGCGGGTTTCTCGGCCCCGACACCTCGCTGCCGCCGGAACGCGAGATAGCGGCGCTGACCGGCCTCTCGCGCGTCACCGTGCGCAAGGCCATTGCCGAGTTGGTGGAGCGCGGCATGATCGTGCAGCGGCAAGGGTCCGGCTCCGCCGTGGCGCCGCTGCGCCCCAAGGTCGAACAATCGCTGTCACGCCTGACGTCCTTCACCGAGGACAT
Organism: Rhodobacteraceae bacterium UBA6273; assembly: GCA_002440625.1. Lineage (GTDB taxonomy): Bacteria > Pseudomonadota > Alphaproteobacteria > Rhodobacterales > Rhodobacteraceae > Albidovulum. Next base: position 2,808 of record DJUV01000197.1, read on the forward strand.
GGCCCGGCGCGGGTTGAAATCCGAGGTCGAATGGCTTGAGCGCGGCCTCGTCGTTCCCTCGCCGGAAGAGGTGCTGGCGCTGGGGCTCAGGTCGGGCGATCAGGTGGCGCGCCTGTCGCGCCTGAGAAAGGCCGATGGCAGGCCGATGGCGATCGAACGCGCCTCGCTGCCGCAAGACATCCTACCCGATCCCGGTTCCGTCACCCAGTCGCTTTATGACGTGCTTGGCCGAAGCGGCAAGCGCCCGGTCCGCGCCGTCCAGCGCATCAGCGCCATCAATCTCGGCGAAGCCGATGCCGCGCTTCTCGGCGTTCCTGCCGGGGCGGCTGGTCTCAGGATCGAGCGCACATCCTATCTGCCCGAAGGTCGGGTGGTCGAGTTCACCCGTTCCATCTATCGCGGCGACGCCTACGATTTCGTGGCCGAGCTGCGCCTTCCGGAGACGCTTTCATGACGAACCACAAAAGCTTGATGTATCAGGAAATTCGCGAGATTCCGGCGGCCGTCCAGCGGCTCCTCGATGACAGCGGGCCGGCGATCCGCGAAGCCGCCAGCGCGGCGCGGGCGCTTGATCCTTCGGTGATCGTCACCGTCGCGCGCGGGTCATCGGACCATGCCTGCACCTATCTGAAATACGTGGCCGAACTGACGCTTGGCCTGCCGGTCGCCTCGGTCGGGCCTTCGGTCAGCTCGATCTACGGCGCCAGCCTGAGATTGCCGAAGGCGCTCTGCATCTCGGTCTCGCAGTCGGGGAAAAGCCCCGACATCGTCGATCTTGCCGGGACGGCGCGGGCAGGGGGGGCGATGACCCTTGCCATCACCAATGACGCAGCCTCGCCGCTGGCGAAGGCCGCCGACCGGGTGATCGACATCGCGGCGGGACCGGAGCGTAGCGTGGCGGCCACGAAAACCTTCGTGACCTCGGCTGTCGCGGGCCTCGCACTTCTGGCCGAATGGCAGCAGGATCGCGCTCTGCTGGCCGCCATCGCGGCGCTGCCGGAACGGCTGGCGCAAGCCTGCGCGGCGGACTGGGGTGCGCTTGGCGCGGTGATGGCGACGGAATCCTCGCTTTTCACCATCGCCAGGGGGCCGTCCTTCGCCATGTCGGGGGAGGCGGCGCTGAAGTTCAAGGAAACCTGCCAGGTCCATGCCGAGAACTATTCCTCGGCCGAGGTGATGCACGGACCCGTCTCCATCGTCGGCGACGGCTTTCCGGTCCTGGCCTTCGCCGCCCACGATGCCGCCGAAGAAGCGGTCGCCGGAATCGCCGACGCGATGGCGGGGAAGGGGGCGCGGGTCTTTGCGACCACGAACAAGGTCAAGGCGGCCACCGTCCTGCCCGCCGCGCGCACCGATCACTGGCTGACCGATCCCCTGGCGCTGATCGTGTCCTTCTACGCGATGGTCGAGAAGGTGGCGATTGCGCGCGGCATCAACCCCGACGCGCCGCGCCATCTGCGCAAGGTCACGGAGACGGTGTGAGATGGCATTGCACCTGACCGGCGCGCGGATCTTCGACGGTGAGAACCTCGGGCCGGGCGATTTGCTGATCGAGGGCGGCGAGGTTGCGGCTCTGCTTCCGGCGGGAAGTGCTGTGCCGGGTGCCGAGGTGCTGCGGTTGAGCGGCGGCATCTTTTCGCCCGGCTTCGTCGATCTTCAGATCAACGGCGGCGGCGGGCTGATGCTGAACGACCGGCCCGAACTGGCGACGGTTGAGATGATGGCCGCCGCCAATGCCGGCCTTGGCGCGCTGACGATCCTGCCGACGCTCATCACCGATACGCCCGAAGTGACGCGGCGCGCGGTGGAGGCGGTGGCAGGCGCGGTTGCGAAAGGTGTGCCGGGCATTGCCGGGCTGCACCTCGAAGGCCCACACCTGAGCCTCGCGCGGAAGGGCGCGCATGATCCGGCGCTGATCCGGCCGATGGCGGAAGCCGACCTCGGCTTTCTTCAGAACGTCGCCCGGCGCCTGCCGCGACTTCTGGTGACGCTGGCGCCTGAAAGCGTGACGCCGGACCAGATCGCCCGGCTTGCGGGCGCGGGCATCATCGTTTCGCTTGGCCATTCAGATTGCAGCTACGATGCCGCGCGCGCGGCGATCGCATCGGGCGCCCATGTCGCCACGCATCTTTTCAACGCCATGAGCCCGCTTGGCAACCGCGAGCCGGGCCTCGTTGGCGCAGTGCTGGATGATGGCCGCATCTCTGCCGGGCTGATCGCCGATGCCGTCCATGTCCATCCGGCGGCGATCCGTTCGGCGCTGGCGGCGAAACGCGGGCCGGGCGAGATTTTCCTTGTGACCGACGCGATGGCGCCGGCGGGAACCGATCTTGCGAGCTTCACCCTGAACGGCCGCACGATCCGGCGCGAGGATGGACGGCTGACGCTGGCCGACGGCACGCTCGCCGGTGCCGATCTCGATTTCCCGCGCGCCTTGCGGGTGCTGAGGGATGCGGTCGGCGTGCCGCTGGACCAGACGCTGAGGATGGCGACGCTGGCTCCGGCACGGGTGATCGGGCTTCAAGATCGCTGTGGACGAATTGGTGTGGGGCGTCGCGCCGATCTGGTGCATCTCTCCGACGGGCTGGAGTTGCAGGGGATCTGGCAGGGCGGTCAGGCACTGCAACTGTCACCGGGACTCGCGGCTTGACGCCGAAGCGGGGGTCGGCAAAGGTTGATCCAGTTATCTGATAAGCAGAATTATGTAATATACGGATGGCAGCCCGTGCGGCGCTGCTGCTTCTGGACCACTCCCTCCCTTTGGCGCTATGGAAACGCCAAACCCTCCCTTCCGCAACCGGAGCTGCCATGACTTTCGATCGCCGCATCAAGATTGCCCCGTCGATCCTGTCCGCCGATTTCGCGAACTTCGGCGCCGAGATCCGGGCCATCGAGGATCAAGGTGCCGACTGGGTTCACATCGACGTCATGGACGGCCATTTCGTGCCGAACCTGACCTTTGGCGCTCCAGCGGTCGCGGCGTTTCGCAAGCATGTCAAAACGGTCATGGATGTGCATCTGATGATCGCGCCTGTCGATCCCTATATCGAGGCCTTCGCTGCGGCGGGCGCCGACTACATCACCGCGCATTTCGAATCCGGCCCGCACATTCATCGGACCCTGCAAGCCATTCGTGCAACAGGGAAAAAGGCTGGCCTGTCGCTCAATCCCGGCACCCCGGCATCGGCGGCCGAGAACCTTCTCGACCTGACCGACCTCATTCTGGTGATGACGGTCAACCCCGGCTTTGGTGGACAGAAATTCATTGAAAATCAGGTGGATAAGATACGAACCTTGCGCAAGATGATCGGCGACAGGCCGATCCATATCGAGGTTGACGGCGGCGTGACCGTGGATACCGCGCCGAAGGTCGTGGCGGCGGGCGCGGATGTTCTGGTCGCGGGATCGGCGGTCTTTTCGGGCGGTTCGGTTGAAACGCCTGAGGTCTATGGCCACAATATGAGGAAGCTCCGCGCCGCCGCCGAAGCCGCGCTTTAGGAAAGGATAATTCCATGGCCGTTACGCCCCCCGTCTGCGATTTCGGCTGGAATGCCCCCAGCTTCACCCTGCCCGGCACCGATGGCCGCGACTGGTCGCTGGATCAGATAGCTGGGCCGAATGGCACGCTTCTGATGTTCATCTGCAACCATTGCCCCTATGTGCAGGCGGTGATGGACCGGATGGTGCGGGATGCGAAGGATCTGCAGGCGCTCGGCATCGGCGTGGCCGCGATTTCCGCGAATGATGCCGAAGCCTATCCCGCCGACAGCTTCGAGAACATGAAGGCCGAGGCGGTGCGGCGCGGCTTCACTTTCCCCTATCTCTATGACGAAAGCCAAGTCGTTGCAAAGGCTTACGACGCGATCTGCACACCGGACTTCTTCGGCTTCAACGCGAAGGGCGAGTTACAGTATCGCGGCCGCATCGACGCCTCCGGCCGCCAGCCCGCCGCGCCGGATGTTCGCCGCGAGCTTTATGAGGCGATGAAGCTCGTCGCCGAAACCGGTCAGGGGCCGCAGGATCAGGTCGCCTCGATGGGCTGTTCGATCAAGTGGAAAGCGGCGTGACCTCTGTCATCTTCGATCTCGATGGAACCCTGATCGATTCCCTGCCCGACATCCACGCTGCGGTGAACCGGCTCCTGGCGTCCGAAGGCCAGGCGCCGATGCCGCGGGCCGAGGTGCAGTCCTATGTCGGCGACGGCGCACCGGTGCTGATCCGGCGGGTGATGGCCTCGCGCGGGATGGAGATGGTGCGGCACGGCGAACTCGCGGCCCGCATGGTCGCGGACTATACGGCGCGGTCATGTGAGGAAACCACGGTTTATCCCCATGTCGCCGGGACGCTCGCCGCGCTCAGGGCCGATGGCTGCCGCCTCGGCATCTGCACCAACAAGCCCGAAAGCGCCACGCGCGCGGTTCTGGCCGAGCTGGGCCTCGCCGGGTTCTTCGAGGTGATCGTCGCGGGTGACAGCCTGCCGGAACGAAAGCCCGACCCTGCCCCTCTCCTCCACGCCGCCCGCCTGCTCGGGTCCGCCCGCGCGGTCTTCGTCGGCGACAGCGAGGTCGATGCAAGGACGGCAGAAGCCGCCGCCCTGCCCTTCGTCCTCTTCTCCGAAGGTTATCTCAGAGTGCCGCGACATGAGATTTCGCCGGTTGCCGAGTTTTCCGATTATCGCGAACTTCCCGCTTTGCTTACGGTCAGCGCGTCGGCAGGCTGAGAAGCTTCGGCCAAGATAACCGTTTGTCGCGGAAAGGGTTTTGCGCGACAATGCCGCAGAGGAGGTGGCGCGATGAACACCGAAGTCAAGCCGCTGGTCACCGGTTTTTTCGACGAGGCGACGAATACCGTCACCTACGTCGTCCGCGACCCCGGCAGCAAGGCCGCCGCGATCATCGATTCGGTCTTGGATTTCGACTATTCCTCGGGGCGGACCGATACCCGCTCTGCCGATGCCGTCATCGCCCATGTGAAGGCCGAAGCCCTTGATGTGGAATGGATTCTCGAAACCCATGTCCATGCCGATCACCTGTCGGCGGCGCCCTACATCCAGGAACGGATAGGCGGCAAGATCGGCATCGGCGAAATGATCACTGTGGTGCAGAACACCTTCGGCAAGGTCTTCAACGAAGGGACGGAGTTTCAGCGCGACGGCAGCCAGTTCGACAAGCTCTTCGGCGAGGGCGATACCTTCCGCATCGGCGCGCTGGAAGGCCGGGTCATGCACACGCCGGGCCATACGCCGGCCTGCCTGACTTATGTGATCGGCGATGCGGGTTTTGTCGGCGATACGCTTTTCATGCCCGACTACGGCACCGCGCGCTGCGACTTTCCCGGTGGCTCGGCCGAGGCGCTTTTCCATTCCATTGAACGCATCCTCGCCCTGCCGGACGAGACGCGGATCTTCGTCTGCCATGACTACAAGGCACCGGGGCGCGAGGAATTCGCCTGGGAAACCACGGTGGCCGAGGAACGGGCGCGCAACGTTCATGTCGGCGGCGGCAAGCCCGCGGCGGAGTTTGTCGCCATGCGCGAGGCACGGGACAAGACTCTGGGGATGCCAAGGCTCATCATCCCGTCCTTGCAGGTCAACATGCGCGCCGGTCAGATGCCGCCCAAGGACAAGGACGGCAAGACCTTCCTCAAGGTGCCGGTGAACGGCCTCTGACGGTCACACGATGGCGCGCTCAAGGAAGGGCCGGTTGTCGAGGATGCGCTGAGGCGACAGCGGCGCAAGGTCGATGGTCCGGTAGCCTCCCGTCAGCATCAGCTCGGAAAGCCCCCGTCCCACAGCTGGCGACTGCTGCAACCCGTGGCCGGAGAAGCCGCCGCCGATGTAGAAATTCTCGAAGCCCGGCCAAAGCCCGATCACGGCGTTCTGGTCGAGCCGGTTATAGTCGTAATGCCCGACCCAGAAGCGCGTGACCTTGACCGCGTCGAAGCCTTCGGCGCGGTTGTAGAGCTTTTCCCAGATCAGCTCCTCGAACTGGGCATGGTCCGGCTCCCAGTCGTCAATCGCGCAGGGACCGTCCGTGTCCGGTACGGTGGCGGTGATCCACTGGCCGTGCTCAGGGCGCAGATAGATGCCGGAATGGTCGATGATGAGGGGCGCATCGGGGTGGCGGGCGTTTGGCGCGTCGATCACGAAGACGGTGCGCTTTCGCGGCTCCACGGGCAGGTCAGCGCCCGCCATCGCGCAGATCGCCGTGGCGCCGGTGCCGGCGGCGCAAAGCACCTGCCCTGCCCCGACCGTGCCGCCGGATTTCAGCTTGACGCCGGTGATGCGCCCGCCCTCACGCGTCAGGCCAACCACCTCATCCTTCAGAAAGACCGCACCCCGGGCGATGGCCGCCGCGCGAAAGCCGTTCAGCAGGCCCATGTTGTCGAACCAGCCTTCGTCACGCGGGCCGAAGCTGCCGGCCACCACGTCGTCGAGAACCATCCACGGAAATTTCGCGGCCAGCGCGGCGCGGTCCATTACCTCTGTCGCGGCGCCAAGCCCGCGTTGCATCCCGGCGATTTCCTCCATCACCGCCCGCCCAGCTTCGCTGCCGGTCAGGAAGAGGTAGCCGTTTTCCTTCAGGCCGAGCGAGGGTACCCCGCCCTCAGGCCCGATGCGGTCGGCGAAGTGGCGGATGAAATCCACGCCAAAGCGGGAAATCTCGACATTCACCGGATTGGAGAATTGCTGGCGCACCGAGGCGACCGAAAGGGCAGTGGCCGCAAAGGCATAGGTCGGGTCCTTTTCGACCACCAGAACCCTGAGGTCCGGCGCTGCCCCTTTCAGCCACCAGGCCGCCGAGGCTCCCGTCACCGCGCCGCCGATGATCACTATATCCCAGTTGCCGCTCATGTTCCCAAAGCCTCTTTCTGCACCACCACAGTCTCTCGACAGATGTCACGCCGCGTGGCAGAAAGTTATGGGGATTTTGTTGGATGTTCGAGTGCGACTTTGCCCTTTCGAGCACAGGGTCACTCGGTTTCGCCCGCGCGCCACGCGCGTCGGGTTTCTTAGGTGGTTCCCCTCCCCGGGTTTAAGTAGCTGAAGGGCGTCCTTTATGACGAATAGCAGCCTTCTCGTTCCGCATCTTGAGCGTGTGCTTGAAGCAAAGAGCATTCAGGAGATCTGGGATCTCCATCTTGACAAGATGGCGGACTACGGATTTGACCGCCTGATCTACGGCTTTACCCGCTTCCGCACCTCGCAGACGCAGTTCGGAAGCGCGGATGACGTGCTGATGCTTTCGAATCACGACCCCGCCTATATCGAGGCCTTCATCCACAGCGGCCTCTACAGCCACGGTCCGATGGTGCAATGGGCGCTTGAGAATGAAGGCCCGGCATCGTGGCGGCTGATCCAGCAGGTGGCGGCGGGGCACCTCACCGCGACCGAGCGTAAAGTGTTGGAATTGAACGCACGTTTCAATGTCCGCGCCGGCTATTCGATAAGCTTCCGCGACCATTCCATCCGCGCCAAGGGCGCCATCGGGCTTTGCGCCCGCCCCGGCCTGACGCAGGACCAGATAGACGACATGTGGCAGATCCACGGTCGCGAGATCACCATCATCAACAACCTCGTCCACCTGAAACTGACCTCGATGCCCTTCGCCTCATCCCGCCGCGCCCTGACGCCGCGCCAACGCGAGGCGCTGGAATGGGTGGGCGACGGCAAGACCATGCAGGACATCGCCACGATCATGGGTCTTACTCCCGCCACGGTTGAAAAACACCTTCGGCTGGCCCGAGAGGCGCTGGATGTCGACACCACCGCGCAGGCGGTCCTGAAGGCCTCCTACCAGAATCAGATTTTCATCGTTCCGATCTGACCCGGCGCTGATCGGCCAGGCCGCAGGGCATTTGCCCCCCTGTGAAGCAAATGTGATGGCGAATCCGCCATTTGCGACAGCTAAGTGAAATAAAATCCGCCGATGGCGCCACAACAGGTAAGGATTCTCTTACTTTCTTTACGTAGCGTTAATGGACACACTCGCCTGGTTCCGTGAGTGGTGGCATTAGCCAGGAACATGCGACCTGAACCAGCCCGGACTTTGCGGGGGAACGGGAAGCACCGGGAAACCGGACGTCGGGCCTGTCGGGTGTATTTCTCGTCCGGCAGGTTCGGCACCAGACGCGCCCTGTCCTCATCCCCAACAGGTGCGGCGCGCGATGGGGGCGGTGTGTGCTTTGGTCGGCATGCACCGCTTTCCTGTTTCTGGGGGTTGGCTACGCCTTCCCGTCCCCCGACTTGCCCGCCGAAATGAAAACGGCCGGGCACGATGGCCCGGCCGCTTCCGCATTTCTCAGGAAGCTTACGCCCCGAGGGTCTTGGCGACCTCGGCGGCAAAATCCTCTTTCTCTTTCTCGATGCCCTCGCCGACCATCACCCGGGCATAGCCGGTGATCTCGACGCCGGCGTCCTTGGCCGCCTGTTCGACGGTCACGTCCGGGTTCACCACAAAGGCCTGGCCAAGAAGCGTGTTCTCGGACAGGAACTTCTTCATCCGGCCGGGGATGATGTTGTTGTGGATCACCTGATCGGGCTTCGGCTTGGCCGAGGCAGCGTTTTCTTCAAGCGCCTTCGCGGTCTGCACCGACAGTTCGCGCTCAAGCACCACCGGGTCAAGCTGGGCTTCCGACAGCGCCAGCGGCGAGGTCGCGGCGATGTGCATGGCGAACTGCTTGCCGATCGCTTCGGCCTTGTCCTTCGGGCCGTTCAGCGCGACGAGCACGCCGATCTTGCCCATGCCGTCGGTGGCGGCGGAATGGACGTAGGAGACGACGGTATCGCCTTCCAGAACGTGCAGCCGGCGCAGCGTCATGTTCTCGCCGATCCGGGCGATGGCGTCGGTCAGCACTTCCTCGACCGGCTTGCCGTTGAGGTGGGTGGAGCGCAGCACTTCGATCTCATCAGCCGAGGTCAGTGCGACGTTCGAGATCGCGCGCACCATTTCCTGGAAGTCGGCGTTCTTGGCGACGAAGTCGGTTTCCGAGTTGATCTCGACCGCAACGCCACGGCCACCCGAAACGGCGACGCCAATCAGGCCTTCTGCGGCAACGCGGTCGGCCTTCTTGGCGGCTTTCGCCAGGCCCTTGGTGCGCAGCCAGTCGACGGCGGCTTCCATGTCGCCCGCAACCTCGGTCAGCGCCTTCTTGGCGTCCATCATGCCTGCGCCGGTGGCTTCGCGCAGCTCTTTCACCATCTGTGCGGTGATCGACATCTCGGATCTCCTTCGATCTCTTATCAACGGGTCAGGCGGGGCATGTCCCCGCCTGATGAAATTCCGAAGACAGGGGCCGAAAGCCCCTGCCCTGCCTTGATTGTCGTCTTAGGCGACGGTCTCTTCCTCGGGCGCCACTTCAAGCGCGCCAACGTCGATGCCGGCAGCGCCCATCTGGGCCGACATGCCGTCAAGGGCGGCACGGCTGACGAGATCGCAGTAAAGCGCGATGGCGCGGGCGGCGTCGTCGTTGCCGGGGATGACGTAGTCAACGCCCTTCGGCGAGCAGTTGGTGTCGACGATGGCGACGACCGGGATGCCCAGCTTCTGCGCTTCGAGGATGGCGAGGTCTTCCTTGTTCACGTCGATGATGAACAGAAGGTCGGGAAGATGGCCCATCTCGCGGATGCCGCCGAGCGAAGCCTGAAGCTTCGCCTGCTCGCGCTCCATGCCCAGACGCTCTTTCTTGGTCAGGCCATCGGCGCCTGCGCCCATGATCTCGTCGATCTGCTTCAGGCGGTTGATCGACTGGGAGACGGTCTTCCAGTTGGTCAGCGTGCCGCCGAGCCAGCGGTGGTTCATGTAATACTGCGCGCATTTTTCGGCAGCCTCGGCGATCGCCTTCTGCGCCTGACGCTTGGTGCCGACGAAGAGGATGCGGCCGCCCTTGGCGACGGTATCGCGGATGACGTTCAGCGCCGCGTCCAGCATCGGAACGGTCTGTGTCAGGTCGATGATGTGGATGCCATTACGGTCGCCGTAGATGTACTCAGCCATCCGCGGGTTCCAGCGTTGCGTCTGGTGACCATAGTGAACGCCAGCTTCCAGAAGCTGACGCATAGAGAAATCAGGGAGCGCCATGTCCATTTCCTTTCCGGTTTCGCGCCTCGGCGAAGCCATCATCCCCGAACGGGTCGGGGACAACCGGCGGACGTAACGGGATTTCTCCCCGCCAAGCCCAAGCCTCGCCTGTGAAGTAGCGCGCGTTTAAACGATGCGCGCGGGAATGGCAATGGCCGATGATGTTCCCTGTCGCTGTCCGTCAGCCCGCCGCATGGGCGCACTGACCGGCAATCGCCGCGACATGGCGCACATCGGTGCCGCAGCACCCGCCAAGAACGCGAAGATTGGGAAGAACCCCCATCAGTGCCCGGTAGTCGCGGGCAAGCTCTGCCGCATCACCCGCATCAAGCTCGGTCGAGTTGTCAAGCTCGGCATGGCTCTTGCGTGAGGCGTTGGCGCGGATCTGGCCGAGGCGGCCCAGCCAGCTGCCGGTCAGCGTCTGGCGGAAATGATCCGGGTGCGCGCAGTTCACGCCGTACCAGGCCACTCCGCCATCCGTCGCCGCGTCGGTCTCGGCAATCGCCTCGCCAAGCGTCTGGCCGGTCAGGAGCCGGCCATCGGTCTCGACCGTGAAGGAAACCACCGCAGGGACATCTGCCTTGCTGGCCGCCCGCGCGATGCCGATGCCTTCGGCCGCATTGGCGATGGTCGTCGCCGTCACGAAATCCACTCCGGCGCTGGCGAGAGAGCGGACTTGGTCCCCGTGCGCCTCCTCTGCTTCGGCCGCATTCAGCAGTCGGTCCGGCGCATAGGCATCGCCATGCGGCCCGACCACGCCCTCGAAGACGATATCAAGCCCACGCGCCTCGGGCGAGGCTGCGATGGTCCGGGCGAACCTCACGGCGTCCCGGTTGACGGCGTCTATGTCGTCTGCGGACAGTCCCATGATCTCGCCCCAGCCCTTGCCGGACCGCCATGTGGCCGTGCCAAGCACGAAGCCCGCGCCGTGGGTGCGCGCTTCGGCCAGATAACCGGCGAAATAGCGCCTCAGGCTCTCGCGGCCCGCCTCAGTGGCCAGAAGCGGGAAAGAGGCGAAATGCGGCAGGTCGATGCCGTCCTGAAATATGAGCGTGGTCTCCATCCCGCCGTCGGACAGCCAGACCTTGCCGGACATGCGTGCTTGAAGGTCGCGCAACTTGGGGCTCTGCATAAGTGGTCTCCCAAAATCTCAGCTGTGGCCCGAAGAATGGCGGGGCGTGGTGCAAGATGCGAACGCACTCGGCAATGGCACGGGGTATCCCTGGGCGGGCGCGTCAGGCGCCCGGCTCAGATCGTGTGGACCCATTCGATCAGCGGCATCAGCCTCCGGCAGCGGCTTAAGACCTCGTCCACCGCCTCCGGTCCATGAATCCAGTTCGGCATGATCTGGCTGTCCATAGTGCGGACGACAAGACCCTTGTAGCGCAGCAGAAAGTCCCATTCCGGTTCGTGGTCATGGCCCTTGGGCACCGTCTTCAGGGGCGGCTCGTCAAGGTAGCAGCCGATGTGGCGCGCCTCCTCGATGGCGGCGAGCAACTTGTCGCGCGCCTCCTTGTTCTGGAGCCGCTGCCGGTAATGCCCAAGAACCGGCCCGGCGAAGGCATAGCGCCCGGCGCCATAGCCGATACCGTCCGGGCGGATGACGAAATGAAAGCCCGCGCCCCGGTTCGGATGGTCGCCCGGCCAGAAGATCAGGTGCAGCCAGGGGTCATAGGGCGCCTTGTCGGCGGAAAAGCGGGTATCCCGGTTGATCCGGCGGAGCGAGGCGTTGACCTTGGCTTCCGCTTTCATCTCAGGGCGCATCGCCGCCATGCCGGGGGCGAGCGCCTTGACGAAGGCCACTGCCGGGCCGAGCCAATAGGTCTCATACCGCTCCTTGTTGGCCTCGAACCAGCTTCTGCGGTTGTGGGCGGTTAGGTCGGAGAGAAAGGCAAAGGTTTCAGACGGGAATCCGGTGAAGCTGGACATGGCAGGCACGGCTCCTTGTCACGGGCGTTCGATAGGTTGACTATACGCCCGTTGGCCAAAAGGAACAGTCATGCCGCTGCCAGATTTCATCCGCGCCTTCCCCTCGGTTGCCATCCCCTTCCCCGATGAGGTGGTGACGACCAATGTCCTCCGCTCGGACGCCGGGCTTGCAGTCTTCTTCACCTTCCACCGCGACATGGACCTGCCCTTCCATTCGCACAAGGCGCAGTGGGGAACCGTGCTTGCCGGCGAGATCGAGTTCACCATCGGCGGCGAGACGAAGACCTACCGGGCCGGCGACAGCTATTCGATAGCCTCAGGCGTCCTGCATGGCGCGAAGATCAAGGCCGGGACCGTCGCGCTCGACATCTTCGAGGAGCCAGACCGCTATCCGCTGCGCTGAGACAACCTTGCCCGCCCGCCGGAAAGGCGGCATGACGGGCGGATGAGCGCGCCCATCGACATCCTCTGCATCGGTTCCGTCCTTTGGGACATCATCGGTCGCACCCCCGCCCATATGGCGCATGGCGCCGATGTGCCGGGGCGGATCACGCGCCTGCCCGGCGGCGTCGCCATGAACCTCGCCATGACCTTCGCCCGCTTCGGCCTTCGGCCAGCACTTCTCAGCGCCATCGGCCGCGATGCCGAAGGCGACGAACTGGTCGCGGCATCGCGAAGGCTCGGCCTCGTCACCGATCACCTCTACCGTTCCGACGATCTGCCGACCGACCGCTACATGGCGGTCGAGGGCGCGAACGGCCTCATCGCCGCCATCGCCGACGCGCATTCGCTTGAGGCGGCTGGGGCGAAGATACTGGCACCGCTTGAGGACGGGCGGCTTGGGCACGCCGGAGCGCCATGGCCGGGGTTGATCGCGCTCGACGGCAACCTGACGCTCGGGCTTCTCTCCGACATCGCCGCTTCGCCCCTCTTCGCCGCCGCCGACCTGCGCGTGGCCCCGGCGAGCCCCGGCAAGGCCGAACGCCTTCTGCCGCTGCTGCCGCTCGCCAACGCCACGCTCTACGTTAACCTCGAAGAGGCCGGAATCCTCTGCCAGCGCCGCTTCGCCACGGCCCCAGAAGCGGCGGAAGCCCTTCTGGCGCGCGGCGCCCGGCGCGTCCTCGTCACCAATGGCGGCGCCCTGACCGCCGACGGCGCGCCCGGGGGCGTGATCGCCGCCGAGCCGCCGCCGGTCCTCGTCACCCGCGTCACCGGCGCCGGCGACACTTTCATGGCCGCCCATGTGGTGGCCGAAAAGCGTGGCGCGGATCGGGCGGCGGCGCTTCAGGCCGCGCTCGATGCCGCCGCGCATTATGTTTCGGGAGATATCGGATCATGACCCTGCCCCTGTCCTTCTCGCCGGAAGTCGCTGCCGCGCGGACCAACGGTGCCCCCATCGTGGCGCTGGAATCGACAATCATCACCCACGGCATGCCATTCCCGCAGAATCTGGAAACGGCGCGGCGGGTGGAGGCCGAAGTTCGCGCCGCCGGAGCCACCCCCGCCACCATCGCCGTCATGTCGGGCCGCATCCATATCGGCCTCGATGACGAAACGCTCGAACGCCTCGCCCGGACCCCCGATGCGATGAAGCTGTCACGGGCCGACCTCGCCGCCTGCCTGACCTCGGGCAGGACCGGGGCAACCACCGTCGCCGCCACGATGATCTCAGCCCATCTCGCCGGGATCGGCGTCTTTGCCACTGGCGGCATCGGCGGCGTCCATCGCGGGGCCGAAACAAGCTTCGATGTCTCCGCCGACCTGCATGAACTTGCGAAAACCCCGGTCACGGTGGTGGCCGCAGGCGCCAAGGCGATCCTCGACCTGCCGAAAACGCTGGAGCTTCTGGAAACCCTCGGTGTGCCGGTCATCGCCTATGGCCAGGACGATTTCCCCGCCTTCTGGTCGCGCGCCTCCGGCCTCCGCGCGCCCCTGCGCATGGATAATGCGGGCGAGATCGCCGCCGCCCATGCCATGCGGGCGCGGCTCGGCCTTGCCGGCGGCCAACTTGTCGCCAACCCGATCCCGGAGGCCGCCGAAATCCCGCGCGAAGAAATCGTGCCGCATATCGAAAGGGCGCTGGCGGAGGCCACCGCCCAAGGCATCGCGGCCAAGGCGGTGACGCCCTTCCTTTTGCAACGGATCTTCGAACTGACTGGCGGACGCTCGCTTGAGGCCAATATCGCCCTTGTTCTCAACAACGCCCGCCTAGGCGCGGCCATCGCCCGCGCGCTTGCAGCGACGCACTGAAACAACGACGACCGGCGGCGATTGCAGAGGCCCGGCGCTGCCCCTACTGTCGCGCCGCAAATGAGGACTGCACATGGCCGATGATACGAAGGTGCCCGAACCGCAGATTCAACTGCGCAGGCGCGGACCGCTCGGCGCGCTGCGCTCAAGTTTCCTGACCGGGCTTGCCGTACTTCTGCCCATCGGGTTGACGGTCTGGCTGATCTGGGTGGCGGTCGGTTGGATCGATAGCTGGATATTGCCCTTTATTCCGCAAGCCTGGAGGCCGGACTCCCTGCTGGAGTACTATCTTGGAGAGAAGCCGCCCTTTTCCGTTCGCGGTGTCGGCGTCATCATCTTCTTCGTCTTCACCGTGCTTGTCGGCTGGGTCGCCAAGGGGATCATCGGAAGGTCACTCATCGCCTGGGGCGAAGGCATCGTCGGCCGGATGCCCTTCGTGCGCTCGATCTACAACGGGTTGAAGCAGTTCGCCCAATCCGTCCTGACCCAGGGCGACGCCAAGTTCGACAAGGCCTGCCTGATCGAATACCCCCGAAAGGGAGTCTGGTCGGTCGGTTTCGTCTCCACCCCCGCCCGTGGTGAACTGGCCGAGAGCATTCCCGACGACGATGATGTCCTGACGGTCTTTCTGGCGATGAACCTCCTGCCGCCGTCCGGGTTTCTGGTCTTCGTTCCGCGCCGCGACGTGATCATCCTGAACCGGATGACGGTGGAGGATACCGCCAAGCTCGTCATCTCCGCCGGTCTCGTCTATCCGGAGCCGGGTAGCGCGCCCTCAGCCAAATAGAACCGGCAGATCGACCGTGCTCTTGCGGCTGATCTCACCCGCGTCTTCCGCAAGGAACCGCTCCGCCGCCGCCTGCCCCGCCTCCTTCAGCGCAAAAAGAAGCCCCGGCCATGGCGTCAGCTTGCTGGCCGCCGTCAGCGATCCCATCAGCCCGTCATCGGCGATGAGATGGACAAGCACATCCTTCATCACCCCCTCCTGAACCTGCCCTTTGGCGATCAGCTCGTTGACAAAATGGATGGCGCGAAACTCGGACAGGAGAGAGGCGTTGAAGCTGATCTCGTTGATCCGGTCCTGCACATCGGCGACGCTATGCGGCACCGCCTCGCGGACCAGCGGGTTGATGTTGATGACGACGATGTCGCGCGGCAGGGCCAGGTCGTACAGCGGGAAGAGCGCGGGGTTGCCGGTGTAGCCGCCATCCCAATAGGCCTCCCGCCGCCCGGTCGCCGGATCGTCGATCTCCACCGCCTGAAAGAGGGTCGGCAGGCAGGCCGAGG
>DJUV01000173.1 GCA_002440625.1 Rhodobacteraceae bacterium UBA6273
CGAACCCAGCAACCCCGCAAGACCGTGAACTGGCCCGCCTGCAACGAGGCGCTCAAGCGCCGTGGCTCGCTGACGATCCGGTTCGATCCTGACATGGCGTGGGCGGCGAAGCCGACCGGCAAGCGTGGGCGACAGCCCGTCTACAGCGACGCCGCCGTCCAGACCTGCCTGACGGTGAAGGGTGAAGGGCGCCCGGAAAACAGTCCGGTGGACTGTTTTCAGCCCTGAACGGGCGGAGCCCCGGGACGGTTCGGCATGGCGCTGCGGCAGATCGAGCCGTGGGAACGCCACTGGTCCGAGTGACCATGGCGAGGGGGATCAAGGTCGAGGGTGAGGGCGAGTGGAATGCGCGCAAGCATGGCGGCTCCAGACGCCGCGTCTGGCGCAAGCTCCATCCCGGGATCGACGAGGAAACACTGGAGGTTCGGGCGGTTGAAGTCACCAGAAGCGACGTGGGCGACGCGCCCATGCTGCCGGAACTATTGGCCCAGATCCCCGCCGATCAGGAGATCGCGAGTGTCACCGCCGACGGCGCCTACGACACGCGCAAGTGTCACGACGCCATCGCCGAACGGGGTGCTGCTGCCGTCATTCCGCCGCGCAGGAATGCAAACCCCTGGAAGGCCGCCACCGCAGGTGCAGCTGCGCGCAACGAGGCGCTGCGGGCGTCGAAATACCTCGGCCGCGCGCTCTGGCGACGATGGAGCGGATACCACCGCCGAAGCCGCATCGCGATATGAGGAGGATCAGAAAACGATCCGGGGATCGTTTTCCCGACGATTGGATGCACTGTGTGAAACTGCTGGGCCAGCGCCTCATGGCGCGCGACTTCGACCGTCAGGTCGCGGAGTTCCAGGTTCGTGTTGCTGTGCTGAACGGCTTCACCGCGCTCGGCATACCCGTCACAACGGTCGCGGGATAGGTCTGTCCGGGACAAGGGGCAGTCCGGCCATCAAACGATTTGTGCAAAAGAGCCGTTCTTCGATCTAAACTCCGATACGTGGCCGATGCCCCCAACAGAATTTCGGCGACATGACGAAATTCTGCTGAGCCTGCCTGCCGCGCCACGGGCGCGGCGTACTTCGGGGAAACGCGCCACGGGCGCGTTTCCAATCCCTCATCACCCCACCGGGCGGCTGGCACTTTCGTGCCCACCTCGGGCGGTCCCATCAGAATTTGGCACCGTCGAGGATACGGATAACCCCTTGCCCTGCGGCTTGCGGATTCGGGCAATGGCGCGGGTGTCTTGCCACTGGCAAGCCACCTTGTCGCGCCGGGGCGCAAACCCCTCGGACGGGGCTTTTTCGGGCGGGCTATCGTGACAAAATGCCCGACGCGTGTCGGGACGGATGCCATACGCTTGCGGGACGGAAAACCGACGCCCTGTTCACCCCAGCGGCGCGATCCCCACCACCTCCAGCGTGACCATTCCAACCGGTCGCTTCCACTCCACCGAGTCCCCCACTCCGGCCCCCATCAGCGCGCGCGCCAGAGGCGACTGCGGGGCGATGCGGCCGAGGGTGGCGTCGGCTTCATCCTCACCGACGATCTCGTAGACCGTCTCCGTGCCATCCTCATCGGCGACAGTGACCCGTGTGCCGAAGGCGACCTCATCGGGCGTCTCAACCGCCGGATCGACCGCAATCGCCGAGGCGAGGCGGGCCTCGAGGTAGCGGATGTCCCGCTCCGCCGCCTTCTCGGGCAGACGGTCCAGACGGTCGGCCCGGGCCTTCAGTCGGGCCAGTTCTCCTTGCGCTGCGGCCAGCCTGTCCCGCAGCGCCTGAAGCCCGCGCGGCGTGACGTAATTCGGATGGGGAGAGATCGGCAGGTCGGGCAGGGGCTCATTGTCCGGCCCGTCCTCTTTCACAAATGCGCGGCTCATTTCACAATGATCTCAAGGGGATCGTAGCGGGCGATGCCGGGCGCGCCGAAGGCGACCTCGGCCAGGCTGTCGGGCTTGAAGCGGATCGCCGCCATCTCGCCCCGGCTGAAAAACCGCCGCTCCGTCACCACTTTCGCCGGGTCGCGCCAGTTATCGGCGATGGCCCCGGCGGCGATGTCGCAGCGAAAGAAGAGGTCGACCTGATGGAAGCCCGTCGCCGGATCGTGGAACTCGTTGACCAGCGCCAGGGGACCGACGGCCACGGTCAGCCCCGTCTCCTCATGTACCTCGCGCATCAGGTTGTCAGGCAGCGACCGCCCCGCCTCGACCCCGCCGCCCGGCGCGCACCAGAGGTCGCTGATCCCGCCCGGATAGGCGTTGACAAGGAGCAACCGCCCCTCCGACAGGATGAGCGCGCGGGTGGAGAGGCGGGGCAGACGCGGTTTCATGGCGGCAAGAGTGACGAAGCATCGCCCGTGACGCAAGGGGCTGTCAAACCTGCCCGGCATCCCTATCTTGCGGATATGGCAAGGAAAGCTGCGCTCGCCCTCATCGTCCTCGCGACCGCCTCGCCGCTGGCGGCGAAGGAATGCGTCGTGCTTCTGCACGGCCTCGCCCGCAGCGAAACCTCGCTTCTCGTCATGGAAAAGGCGCTGGAAGGCGCTGGCTACCGGGTCGTCAAC
The DNA here is from genome assembly GCA_002440625.1 of Rhodobacteraceae bacterium UBA6273. Taxonomy (GTDB): domain Bacteria; phylum Pseudomonadota; class Alphaproteobacteria; order Rhodobacterales; family Rhodobacteraceae; genus Albidovulum. Next base: position 2,566 of record DJUV01000173.1, read on the forward strand.
GAAGGCTATCCATCGACCGAACAGTCGATCGAGACTCTCGTGGAAACCTATGTCGGGCCGCAGATCGCGCGCTGCGGCACCGACCGCGTCAACATCGTCAGCCATTCGATGGGCGGCATCCTCGCCCGCGCCTGGCTTGCCGGGAACCGCCCGCCCGAGATGGGCCGCGTGGTGATGCTGGCGCCGCCCAACCACGGCAGCGAGCTCGTCGACGCCTTCGGCGACCTCGGCGCGTTCCAGTGGCTGAACGGCCCGGCGGGGCTTGAGCTTGGGACCAAGGCTGGCAGCCTGCCGAACGAACTTCCGCCGGTGCAGTTCGATCTTGGCGTAATTGCCGGGGACATCTCGCTGAACCCGGTCTATTCCTCGATCATCAAGGGTGAGGATGACGGCAAGGTCAGCGTCGAAAGCACCCGTATAGGCGGCATGAACGACCATATCGTGTTGCCCGTCACCCATACCTTCATGATGAACAACCCTCTCGTCATCGCCGAGACGATCGAGTTCCTGAAGCATGGCCGCTTCAATCACGACCTTGGATTCTTTCAGGCGGTGGAGGAATTGGCGAAGGAACCCAAGGATTAGCCCTTCGCCGCGATCCGGTTGACATGGCCCATCTTGCGGCCGGGCCGCGCTTCGGCCTTGCCGTAGAGATGGATCGCCGTATTGGCCTCGCGCGCCAGCGCCGGGATGCGGTCGATGTCGTCGCCGATCAGGTTCTCCATCACCACATTCGCATGGCGCGACCCGTCGCCAAGGGGCCAGCCGATCACGGCGCGGATATGCTGCTCGAACTGGTCGACGGCGCAGCCGTTCTGCGTCCAGTGGCCGGAATTATGGACCCGCGGCGCGATCTCGTTGACGACGAGGCCGGCGGAGGTCACGAACAACTCCACCCCCATGACGCCGACATAATCGAGCGCGTTCAGGATCTTCGCGGCGAGAAGTACCGCGTCGGTCCGCTCGGAGGGCGTGAGCCGCGCGGGAACGGTCGTGGTCCGCAGGATGCCGCCCTCATGGACATTCTCGCCCGGATCATAGGCCGCGACCTCACCCGACGGCCCCCGCGCGGCGATGACGGAAACCTCGCGGCTGAAGTCGATGAAGCCTTCAAGGACCGAGGGCGCCCCCATCATGGCGGCGAAGGCCGCATCGGCATCGGCGGGCGCCATGATGCGCGCCTGACCCTTGCCGTCATAGCCGAGCCGGGTGGTCTTGAGGATCGCCGGGGCGCCGATCCGGTCGAGGGCCTCTGCCAGATCGACGCGCGTCTCGACGGCGGCATAGGGCGCGGTTTTAAGCCCAAGGCCGGTCAGGAAATCCTTTTCGAGGATACGGTCCTGACTGATTGCCAGGGCGCGGCGGTTCGGGTGGATCGGCCGCGCCGCCTCGACCAGGTCAAGTGCTGCGGCAGGGATGTTCTCGAACTCATAGGTGATGACATCGACCGAGGCAGCGAAGGCCGCGAGCGCCGCCGCATCCTCATAAGACGCGGTCGTCACCCGGTCGGCGACATGGCCGGCGGGGGGATTGGCCGCAGGCTCATAGACATGGGTGCGGTAGCCGAGACGCGCGGCCGCGACCGACAGCATCCGGCCAAGCTGGCCGCCGCCGAGAATGCCGATCACCGATCCGGCTGGAAGCATTTCAGTCATCCTTCGGCTCATCGGGGATCGAGGCGGACAGGGCGGCGCGCCAGTCGTCAAGCCGCTTCGCAAGAGTTGCGTCCTGCAAGGCAAGGATGCCCGCCGCCATCAGCCCGGCATTGGCGGCCCCGGCAGCGCCGATGGCCATGGTCGCGACCGGAAAGCCCTTCGGCATCTGGACGATCGAATAAAGGCTGTCGACGCCCGAAAGCGCCTTGGTCTGGACCGGCACGCCGATCACCGGCACCCGCGTCTTCGACGCCATCATCCCCGGCAGATGCGCGGCCCCGCCAGCACCGGCGATGATGACCTGCAAGCCGCGTTCCACCGCCGTCTTGCCATAGGACCAGAGCCGGTCGGGGGTGCGGTGGGCCGAGACGATCTTGGCCTCATAGGGCACCTCAAGCTCATCCAGCACCGCCGCCGCCTCGCGCATCGTCGCCCAGTCGGACTGGGAGCCCATGATGATGCCGACCTTCACGCCCATGCCCGTCTCCGCACCCGAATGGAGCGCGCACTATAGCCACGGGCCAAGGCAGCGCAATGGCGTCAGGCGATGATGTCGGGGGTCAGGATGTCTTCCAGACGCGCGATCTGGTCCTTCAGCATCAGCTTCTGCTTTTTCAGCCGGCGAAGCGAAAGCTGGTCCGACCGGCCCGCCGTTTCCATCGCATGGATGGCGTCGTCAAGGTCGCGGTGTTCCTGGCGCAGGACGCCAAGTTTCACCCGGAGGACTTCAAGGTGATCCATTTCAAGCTGGGCGTTCATTCGGGCACTGCGACTCGTAGGTTGGCCGGTCCCGGAACATAGCAATTCCACCCATTTGCGGAAAGGCTTTCGACGCGTCAGGCCCTTGCCGAAGGGCGTCGGGCCGACCATATCATGGGCATGGTCGCCGAAACGGGGCCGCACGCACTGTCGCTTGATCCTGAGGACATGTCCGAGATGTCGAAACTGACCTTTGCCGCCCATCCCTTCCTTCTGGGGTTCGATCAGCTTGAACGGCTGGTGGAGCGAACCGCGAAGTCCGGCAATGACGGCTATCCGCCCTTCAACATCGAACAGTCCTCCGAACACGGCTTCCGCATCACGCTTGCCGTCGCGGGGTTCCGCGAGCCCGATCTTTCGATCACCGTCGAGGATCGCCAGCTCGTCATCCGCGGCCGCCAGCCCGAGGACGCCGAGGAGGGCAGGGTGTTCCTCCATCGCGGCATTGCCGCACGCGCCTTCCAGCGCACATTCGTGCTCGCGGAAGGTGTGGAGGTGGCGGGCGCCCGGATCGAGAACGGCCTTCTGCACGTCGACCTTCAGCGGGCGCTGCCCGAAAAGGTCGTGCAGACCATCCGTATAACGAAAGCCTGAGGAGAGCGGAAATGGATACGAGATACGAATTCGGACCCGAAGGCGGCGACAAGATCGTCTATGTCCGCCCGGTCGCGGTTGCCGAACTGCCCGACGAACTGCGCGATCAGGCGATGGGCCTCGACACCGTCTATGCGGTGCATGATGCGACGGGCGAAAGGCTTGCCCTGGTGAAGGACCGCCAGCTTGCCTTCATCGTCGCCCGGCAGAACGACATGGCCCCGGTCAGCGTTCACTGACCCTAACGCCTTTACGGTCGGGCGATGCCTGCCCGGCCGTGCGTTGCCTTTAGGTCAGGAAAGCTGAAACTTCCGTCCCTTGAACCGCCCGGCGGTGATGACCATCGTGCGACCGCCGGCATTTTCGTCGATATAGAAGAGATCGGGTTTCGCCGCGCGTTTGCGCTTGGCCTTGACCAATCCCTCGGCGTCTACGGTCCAGGTGCCGGCATAGCCTGTCCCGTCGGCATTGCTGACCGAGAAGGTACCATCGGACCTGAAGTCGAACGTCGAACCGACGTCTGTGTCGAAGGCACCGGTCTGGAAGAAGGCCTTGACCTCTCCACCGGTCAACGGCTCGGCAAGGGAAGGTCCGGACAACATTGCGGCGAGGGCAACAGCCAAGCCAACTGATCGGGCATATAGCATAAGGCACACCTTATCAGAGTTACTCAACAGGTGATCATGAGATAACCCAGCAACTGTGAAGGAGGTTCGGCAAGCCGGAGACTGCTTCCCGAGCGCAATTTGCATCAGGCATCACCGTGAATCAAGCCTTGATCAGACCCATGCTCTCCAGCTTCAGGATCACCTGGTGGGCCGAGCCGTCGACATCGACATTCTCGGTCTCGACGCGGAGCTCAGGGTTCTCCGGCACTTCGTAGGGGTCTGAGATGCCGGTGAACTCCTTGATCTTGCCTTCGCGGGCAAGCTTGTAGAGGCCCTTGCGGTCGCGGCGTTCGCATTCCTCGATCGAGGTTGCGACATGGACCTCGATGAAGGCGCCGAAAGCCTCCACCATCTCGCGCACGGCGCGGCGGGTGGCGGTGTAGGGCGCGATCGGGGCGCAGATGGCGATGCCGCCGTTCTTGGTGATCTCTGACGCGACATAGCCGATGCGGCGGATGTTGATGTCGCGGTGTTCCTTGGAGAAGCCAAGTTCCGACGACAGGTGTTTCCTGACCACGTCGCCGTCCAGCAGCGTCACCGGACGCCCGCCCATTTCCATCAGCTTGACCATCAGCGCATTGGCGACGGTCGACTTGCCGGACCCCGAAAGGCCGGTGAAGAAGACGGTGAAGCCCTGCTTGGCGCGCGGCGGCGAGGTGCGGCGAAGCTCCGTCACGACCTCGGGGAAGGAGAACCAGTCGGGGATCTCCAGCCCCTCGCGCAGGCGGCGGCGCAGTTCCGTGCCCGAGATGTCGAGAACGGTGGAGCCTTCCGGCACTTCGTCCACAGGGAAGTACTGCGCCTTTTCCTGGACGTAGACCATCTGCTTGAAGTCGACCATCTCGATGCCGACTTCCTTCTGGTGCTGACGCACCAGTTCCTGAGCGGCATAGGGATCGTAGAAATCCTTGCCCTGGCTGTTCTTGCCCGGCCCGGCATGGTCGCGGCCGACGATGAAATGGGTCAGCCCGTGGTTCTTGCGGATGATCGCGTGCCAGAGCGCCTCGCGCGGGCCGCCCATGCGCATGGCAAGGCCAAGCAGCGACAGGTGCGTGGTGGAGGCCGGATACTTGTCCAGCACCGCCTCATAGCAGCGGACGCGGGTGAAGTGGTCGACGTCGCCCGGCTTGGTCATGCCGACGGTCGGATGGATCAGGAGGTTCGCCTGCGCTTCCTTGGCTGCGCGGAAGGTCAGTTCCTGGTGCGCGCGGTGCAAGGGGTTCCGGGTCTGGAAGGCGACGATGCGGTTCCAGCCAAGCTTGCGGAAATAGGCGCGCAGCTCGTTCGGCGTGTCGCGGCGGCCCTTGAAGTCATAGTGGACGGGCTGCTGGATGCCAGTGACCGGGCCGCCAAGATAGACCTTGCCGGCCTTGTGATGCAGGTAGTTGACCGCCGGATGGGCGATGTCATCGGCGCCGAAGACGCCTTCGGCTTCCTTCGACTTGTTCGGTACCCATTTGTCGGTGACCGACAGGATGGCGAGGATCACGCCTTCCTGATCGCGGAGCGCAATGTCCTGACCCGGCTCGACCTTGGCCGCGAACTCCTCGGACACGTCAAGGTTGACCGGCATCGGCCAGAGCGTGCCGTCGGCCATGCGCATGTTCGCGACCACGCCGTCATAATCGGCTTCGGTCAGGAACCCCTTCAAGGGATGGAAGCCGCCGTTCATCAGAAGCTCAAGATCGCAGATCTGGCGCGGCGTGAGGTCCCACGAAGGCAGGTTGCCCGCCTCGTGCTTCAGCTTCTGCGCGGATTCGTAGGAGACATAAAGCTCAGGGATCGGAGCGTGGTTGGGAAGCGACATCGCCAAGACGGACCTCATTGTGACGGGCAGGGGCCGAAAAGGCCCGACTTCACGCGGCGGCATAGACCCGAACTGCGGTCGGATTCAAGGCGTGGCGGGCCAAAACCCCCGAAATGGGACGGAATCCGCGCCAATTCTGCATTGCAGCGAAAACCGTCGTCGCCGGAGCGGAACAAGCGGAACGCCGCAGCCGGATTAGGCCATTTTCGCGAACGCAAGCCCTGCCGGGTTGCTGAGCGCGGCCTATTTCGCTGCCAGAAGTTCTGCTTTCGCGGGTGCCTCCGCCGCATGCTCGGCGAGCCAACGCTCGGCATCGAGTGCCGCCATGCAGCCCATGCCGGCGCTGGTGACGGCCTGACGGTAGACATGGTCGGTGAGGTCGCCCGCGGCAAAGACACCGGGGATCGAGGTTTCGGTGGTGCCGGGCTTCACCTTCACATAGCCGCCGTTGTGCAGTTCCAACTGGTCCTTGACCAGTTCCGAGGCCGGGGCATGGCCGATCGCCACGAAGAAGCCGTCGCAGGGGATGGTGCTTTCGGCGCCGGTCTTGGTGCTCTTGACGCGGACGCCGGTGACGCCCAGCGGCTGTTCGGTGCCGAGGATTTCCTCGACCGTGTGGTTCCAGAGAACCGAGATCTTGGGGTTCTTGAAGAGGCGATCCTCAAGGATCTTTTCGCAGCGAAGCTCATCGCGGCGGTGGATCAGCGTGACCTTGGTCGCGAAGTTGGTCAGGAACAGCGCCTCTTCCACGGCGGTATTGCCGCCGCCGA
>DJUV01000291.1 GCA_002440625.1 Rhodobacteraceae bacterium UBA6273
TGGCTGATGAAGAGATAGGTCAGGCCGAAGTCGCGCTGCAAGCGTTCGAAGAGGTTGACCACCTGCGCCTGGATCGACACGTCCAGCGCCGCGATCGGCTCGTCGCAGACGATGAACTTCGGGTTCAGCGCCAGCGCCCGCGCGATGCCGACCCGCTGGCGCTGGCCGCCGGAAAACTCGTGCGGGTAGCGGTTGACGAAGCGGCGGTCGAGGCCGACCGCCTCCATCAGCTCGCGCACCCGCGCCGCCTTGCGCTCGGCCGTCCAGCCGGTGTGCACGTTCAGCGGCTCGCGGATGATCGCCGACAGCGTCATGCGCGGGTTCAGGCTGGCCTGCGGGTCCTGGAACACCATCTGCATCGTGGGCCGCTTGGCGCGCAACGCCCCCGGGCCAAGCGTCAGCACATCCTCGCCGTCGATGGAGACGCGCCCGGCGGTCGGTTCGACGAGCCGCAACAGCGCCCGCCCGACCGTGGATTTGCCGCAGCCTGACTCGCCGACAAGGCCCAGCGTCTCACCCTCGGCGATGCTGAAGCTGACCCCGTCCACCGCCCGCACCGCACCGACCCGACGGCGCAAGAGCCCGGCCAGCACCGGAAAGTGCATCTTCAGCCCCTCGACCTCGACAAGCTTGCGACCAACCGGAGCGTCAAGCATGCGTCACCTCACGCGGATGGTCAGCCGCGACGCGGTGGCAAGCCACGATGTGGCCTGTTCCAGCCGCAGCATGGCCCGGCGCCCCGACCGCGCAGCAGACCGGATTGGCGCAGTCGCACTGGTCATGCGCCTCGGTGCAGCGGTGGCGGAACGGGCAGGCGGTCGGGGCGGCGGTCAGGATCGGCGGCTGGCCCTCGATGGTGAAAAGCTGCGCCGGGCGGTCGCCGTCCAGCGACGGCACGGTGCGCAGAAGCGCGCGGGTATAGGGATGCCGGGGGTTGGCGAAAAGTTCGGCGACCGGCGCCTCCTCGACCACCTGCCCGCCATACATCACCATCACCCGGTCGGCGATTTCGGCGATGACGCCAAGGTCATGCGAAATCCAGATGATTGCCATGCCGAGCTTCTGGCGCAATTCGCCGATCAGCTCGATGATCTGCGCCTGCACGGTCACGTCAAGCGCGGTGGTCGGCTCGTCGGCGATCAGGAGGTCGGGGTCGCAGGCCAGCGCGATGGCGATCATCACCCGCTGCCGCATCCCGCCGGAAAACTGGTGCGGATAGGCTTTCAGCCGCGCCCGCGCGTCGGGAATGCCGACCAATTCCAGCAATTCGACCGCCCGGGACAGTGCCGCCGCGCGCCGCATCGCCTTGTGCCGGATCAGCGGCTCGGCAATCTGGTCGCCGACGGTCAGCACCGGGTTTAGGCTGGTCATCGGGTCCTGGAACACGAAACCGACCCGCGCGCCGCGGATGTCGGCCAGCGCGCGCGGCGAGAGCTTCAAGAGGTCCTGCCCGCCGAGCAGCACCTCGCCGCCGCGCAGCTCGGCGGGCGGCGAGGGCAGCAGGCCCAGAAGCGACAGCATCGTCACCGACTTGCCCGATCCGCTTTCGCCGACCACGCCCAGAAGTTCACCCGGCCGGACGTGAAAGCTCACGCCGTTGACCGCGTGAACCTCGGCACTGCCCAGCCGGAACACGGCCTTCAATCCGCGCACGTCGAGGACCGGCTGCCCCGCTTCCACCGTCATGCGTGTGTCGCAGCGCCCGCCTGGGTGGCATGGTGGCCCTGCCCGGACGGGGCGCAGGTGCAGGTCTCGTCGGCCGAAGCGGCGGCGGCGTCATGTCCCGCATGCTCCGTCGGGGTCTGAGCCTTGTCGCCAGCCGCCGCGTGGCTGCCGTGCCCGGTTTCGGTCTTGGCCTCGGTGGTGGAGGGTTTGCCACAATCGCACATCGCTGTGTCTCCTTTGTTTCAGATGAAATCCGTGCGTAAAGTGTTCTAACTTGGGAAGGTCAAGGAGTTTTGCAAGCAATTCTGATTTGTGATCCATGCGCGCGGCAACCGGCTGACGGCACTGGAAAATCGTCAAGCGACGGGCCTGTCGGCCCGCCACTTTTCAGGGATGCTGCAGATCTGCCGTCAGTCGGCGCGGTAGAAGAACTGCTCGGTGCTCTTCAGGCTGGTCAGCGTGATCACGACCAGAACGGCGGCCAGGACATAAAGCCCGGCAGCGGCCGCAACCTCGGGCGGCGGCGGGCCGCGCATGCTGGCGAACATCGCGATCGGCAGGGTCTGGATGTTGATCGTGAACAGCAAGAGCGAGATCACGAATTCCGAAATGCCCAGCACGAAGACCATCAGCGTGCCCGAAAGAATCCCCGGCATGATGCCCGGCAGGGTGACGAAGAGGAAGGTCTGCACCCCCTCCGCCCCCAGCGTCGCCGCCGCCTCCTCCAGCCGCGGATCAAGACTGAACAGCGACGAGGCGACCGAGAACATCAGGAAAGGCAGGTTGACAATGGTGATGCCGACCGAGATCGGCCAGAGCGCGCCGAGCGCGCCCATCTGGGTGAAGAGCGCGAGGAAGGCGAAGGCCGAGGCGATCAGCGGCGTGGCCACGCCGAGAATCATGTAGATTCCAAGGCCGAAGCGGAAGCGGAAGCGGAACCGCACCAGCGCGATGGCTGCAGGCACCCCCGCGATCAGCGACAGCGCCACCACCTGAAAGCCCACGATCAGGCTGCGCCCCAGCGCCGCGCGGATCTCGTCGTTGCCGACCAGCGCCCGGTAGGGGTTGAGCGACAGGCTTTCCGGCGGAAAGGTCAGCCGCTCGCCGCCGCTGACCGAGGCGACGAGCACGATGGCCAAGGGCACCGCCACCAGCAGGATGACGAAGGCCAGCGAGAGCCGGATCACCGGACCCCTCATGCCGCCGCCCTCCGCGCCCGCCTGAACCTGAGCCAGCCCAGGAACAAGAGCCCCGGCACCACCACAAGCAGCGTCGAGACCACCAGCAGCAGCAGGCTGAAGGCCGAGCCGAGATAGAGGTTCTGCTGCAGCCGATAGATGTCGCCGATCACGTTGGCGACGAACGGCAGCCGCCCGAGGCCGAGGATCGCCGGCATATCGTATTCGGCGATGTTCAGAAGCAGGACGACGATGATCGCGGCCACGATGCCGGGCCAGGACAGCGGCACGATGACATTCGCCCAGATCCGTGCGGGCGAGGCGCCGAGCGTTGCCGCTGCCCGTTCAAGATTGGGGTCGATGCGCCGCATCGCCGGCATGATCAGCAAGGTGGCCAGCGGCGTCGACACCTGCATCATGCCGACGAACACGCCAATCGGCGTGCCGAGAAGTCCGCCATCCTCGATTCCGAACAGAGAGGCCACCCAGCCTACTGCGCCGCGATTGGCAAGGATCAGGTACCAGGCGAAGGTGCGCACGATCTCGCCCATCAGGAACGGGACCAGTAAGAGCACAAGCAGCGCCACCCTGAGCGCCCGGCTGGGGGTGCGGATGATGACATAGGCGACCGGCAGGCCCAGCAGCACCGCCCCCGCCGTGACGGTCAGCGACAGCGCCAGCGTGCGCAGCAGCGTCTGCTGGTAGAACGGCCCGGATGGCGGCTCGAACAGCAAGGCATACTGCTCGGCCGAGATTTTGCCAGCCTGCATGAGGAAAGTGTCGTAGGCATGGATGCTGAGCCAACCGAGCCAGAGCAACCCTACCGCCAGGAACGACACCAGCAGAACGGCGGGCAGCAGCAGCAGATAGGGTTGCGCCTTCGCGATCCGCCCCGGCCTCAACACCCGACCCGCAGCAATCAGCCCGTCGATCAGCCGCCAGCGCAGCCCGGTGTAGGTTTCAGCCATCGCTGTCCTCCGCCACCGCCCAGACCTTGTCGCGCGGCCAGGTCAGCCGGACCTTGGCCCCGTTCGGGATCTCGCCGGTGCGGCTGGCCACGCGCAGCGGTCGGCCGATGCCTGGGACGGCGATCTCGTAATAGACCGCCTCGCCCTCGAACAGACGCAAGGTCACCTCTCCCCCAAGGCCGGGCGAGCCGCTGTCGCCCGGGACAGCCATTTCGATATCCTCCGCACGCAGGATCGCCGTGGCGCGGCGGCCGTCGGGGATCTGGCGCTCGGGCGTCACCGCGATGCGCGCGCCGCCAGGGGTGATCACCGCCGGTCCGGCGCCGTCGATGCGCAGCGTGCCGTCCACCACATTGGCCCGACCGAGAAAGTCGGCGACGAAGCGGTTGGCCGGCCGGCGGTAGAGCACCTCGCCGCTGCCGACCTGCATCAGCTTGCCGTCGCTCATCACGCCGACCCGGTCGCTGAGCACCATCGCCTCGACCTGGTCATGGGTGACGTTGATGATGGTCACGTCGATCTCGCGGTGCAGCCGCACGATTTCCAGCTGCATCTCCTCGCGCAGCCGCTTGTCGAGCGCCCCCAGGGGTTCGTCCAGCAGCAGAAGCTTGGGGTTGTAGACCAGCGCCCGGGCCAGCGCGACGCGCTGCTGCTGGCCGCCGGACAACTCATGCACCCTGCGTTCCGCGATCTTCGGCAACCGCACGATGTCCAGCGATTGCGCCACCCGCCGGGCAATGTCGCCCTGCGGCTCGCGCCGCATCCGCAGCGGAAAGGCGATGTTGTCGAACACGCTCATGTGCGGAAACAGCGCCAGCGACTGGAACACCATGCCGATGTTGCGCTGGTGCGTCGGCACGTTGCGCACATCGCGGCCCTCGATCGTCAGGCTGCCGCCGTCGATGCCGATCAGGCCGGCGATGGCGCGCAGGATCGTGCTCTTGCCCGATCCGGACGGCCCGAGCAGGGTGAAAAGCTCGCGCGGGCGGATCTCAAGATCGACATGATCGATGGCATTGTGCGGGCCGTAGGATTTGACGACCCCGCTCAGCCTGAAGATCGCAGGCTGGGCGGACGCCTCGGGAACCGGGCGCGGCTGCGCGGTCATGGTCCCGGACCTAGCGCTGGATCGCGGCGCTGTAGGCGGCCTGCCAGCGGTCCTTGTTGCGGGCCTCGACCTCGACCGGCACGACGATGCCGTATTTCGCGATCTCTGCCTCGGTCACCGGGAAGGCCGGGTCGCCCTTCATGAAATCGGGCACGGTTGCCTTCAGGTTGATGGGCGTTTCGGCGATGCCGGCGGCGATCTTGCTCTGGTTCTCGGCGGTCAGGACTTCCGAGATGAACACCTGCGCCCAGTAGGTCACGTCCTCGGGCAAACCCGCAGGCACATACATTGACTCCGCCGAGACGACCGCGCCTTCCTTCGGCACCACCCATTTCAGGCCCTCGACCTCCATCGCGGTGCCGACCAAGGTGACACCAAGCCGGACTTCGCCCGCCTCGATGCCGGCGATGAATTCCTCTTCATCGCCGGCGGCCGCGATGTTGGCCTTGATGCGGGCGATCTTGTCGAACACCGGCGTGAGATCGTCCTTCGCCGGATCGAGGCCCATCGTCCTGGCGAAGGGGAAAAGCAGCGAGGGGAAAGTGTTGGTGACAAACAGTGTGCCTTCGTATTTCGGGTCGAGCAGTTCGTCCCAGGAAATGCCGTCGGCCAGCGTCACGGCCTTCGGATCATAGACCACTGGCTGTGAATAGGCCGCGACGTTGACATAGCTGGTCGCCTCCGCAGGCATCGCCAGCGAGCTGAGGTCGGCCCGGGACTCTATCATGTAGGGGTCGAGGGGCACCGAAAGGCCTTGCACCTGCGCGGCGAAAGCCATCGATTCGATCGTCAGCACCAGATCGACGGGCGGGCGGCTCCCGGCGCTGACGCTCTGCGCGATCTTCACCTGAAGCTCGTTGAAATCCGTGACGTCGAACTCGACCGGGATGCCCGTGCGGGCCGTGAAGCTTGCCGCAGCGCTTTCGCCATAGGTTGTGCGCCATGGCCCGCCCCAGGTACGCACCACCAGCCGCTCCGGCTTCGTGGCAGGCTCGGCCGGCATTTCGTTTGCCATCAGCGACAGGCCGGAGTTGATCACGCCGCCAAATGCCACAGCGACAACGGCGGCGCGCAGGACGCCCCTGCGGTTCAAAGCAACGGTACGGATATGGTCCAGCATTTCTTTCCCCCCTTTTTATGTCCGTTGCGCTGCTGCGGCGCACTTCAAGGAGAAATGCTCTGCCCGTTCCTCCATGGCAAACGAAATCAAGGCAAATCCGCCCCGACCGGATCACATAAACTTGAGCGACAAGGCCGACGCGCGGATCGGCCTCGGCGCGATCTGCCCGAACCGCTCCGACGCACCTGCTCGCCAGGTAGCCGACGAGGACGGCGGTGCACTTACGGGCGCGATGCCCTAGCTGTGCAGTCCCGGCATCTGGTGGATCGGGT
>DJUV01000139.1 GCA_002440625.1 Rhodobacteraceae bacterium UBA6273
CCTTCGCGGCTGACATCGGCGCCGCGCGTCTCGGCGCGGGCGCAAACCTTGTCGATCTCGTCGATGAATACGATGCCGTTTTCCTGCACCGCCTCTAGTGCGGCCGCCTTGACCGCCTCATCATCCAGAAGCTTGTCCGCCTCTTCCTGGATCAGCACGTCATAGCTTTCGGAGACGGTCATCTTCTTGCGGGTGCGGCGCCCGCCGAAGGCCTTGCCGAAAAGGTCGCCGAGATTCATCATCCCCATGCCCTGCTGACCGGGCAGGTCCATCATCGGCATTGCGGGCGCGGCATCGGCCACCTCAAGCTCGATCACATGCTGGTCAAGTTCGCCGGATTTGAGCCTTTTGCGGAACATCTCGCGCGTCGCCTCGCGCGCATCCGAACCGGCAATGGCCTCGATCACCCGCTCCTCGGCGGCGGCATGGGCGCGGGCCTTCACCTCGTCCCGCATCCGGGCGCGGGTCTCGATCATCGCGGCATCGGTCAGGTCGCGGATGATCTGTTCCACATCGCGGCCGACGTAACCGACCTCGGTGAACTTAGTCGCCTCGACCTTGATGAAGGGGGCGCGGGCGAGCTTGGCCAGACGCCGCGAGATCTCGGTCTTGCCGACGCCGGTCGGGCCGATCATCAGGATGTTCTTCGGGTAGACCTCATCCCGGATGTCATCTGCAAGCTGCTTGCGCCGCCAGCGGTTCCGAAGCGCCACGGCGACGGCGCGCTTGGCGTCCTTCTGGCCGATGATGAAGCGGTCAAGCTCGGATACGATCTCGCGCGGTGTCAGGTCGGTCATGGTGTCTCCGAATAAGGCGGAAGCCGGTCCTTGCCGGGGAAGCTTGGCAAAGCGCGCATCAGCGCCCCGCGCAATGGCACCCACCAGGTTCCGAGAAAGGTAAAGAACAGTCCAAGAAGAATGAGGATCAGCGCCCAGTCCTTGAGGCTCGCGCTGCCGTCGCCGGCAACGGCCCAGTAGATCACCGCAGCGATATAGGCGGTGCCGGCCGTCAGCATCGACCGCCGGTCGATAACAAGCGCGACAAGCGCGAAGAGGCCAAGTGCGATCGCCGTCGGCAAGACGCTGGCCGAACCGCCGTTATTATAAAGGTTCCCGGCGACGGTGTTGACCAGCGCGGCCCCGGCAAGAAGGTGGAGCCAAAAGGCCGTGGCGGCGTAGCGCCCGATCCGGTAGCGGTCCTGGAGGTCAAACCACATCGCCCCGGCGAAGGCCGCCACCCCGAAGACGAGCGAGGCAAGCGTCAGGTCAAGGCGCGGGACGAAGCTCGTGGCCCAGCCCTCGATCGTGTCGAAATTGCCCCGCCCGGCACCGTATTGGGTGAAAAGCGCATAGGTGGCGAGAAGGCCGAAGATGCCGAGCACGAACATCGCGAAGGGGAGCTTGAAGCGCTGGAACCAGAGCGCCACGGCGGCGACCGTCACCAGCGCCGCCACCAGCGCCACCCCTTTGAGGCCCATCGACATCTGCCCGAAGAAGGTCAGCGCCGAGACATAGATTCCGCCAGCATAGGCACTGACCAGCACCATCGAGGGCAGGTTCATCCGCCGCTTCAGCGTAAAATAACCTGCAAGCCACCAGGCAATCGCCGCCATGATCGCGGGGATCGCGATCAGGATCGCGACGCCGCCAATGACGCTGAGAAGAAGCGCGATGCCGCCAAGAAGGATCGACAGGCCGACCGCAATGAAGATCTCGGCAAAGCCCCGGAAGAACTCGAAGGGCTCATCCTCCGCCGGTAGCGCCGCGCGCTTTCCGGCCCGGTCATGGGCGAGCGCCGTCAGTTCCGCCGCCTGCGATTCAGAGAGGATGCCGGCCGCCACCGCGGCGCGCATCTCGGAGATGCCGAACGGGCGCTGTTCCTCAGCCACGAATGGTTTCCACCGTCAGGTTGCCGTTGGTGTAGACGCAGATATCGGCGGCTATCGCCATGGCCTTGCGGGCGATTGCTTCGGCGGAAAGGTCCGTTTCCATCAGCCCGCGCGCGGCGGCGAGCGCGAAGTTCCCGCCCGAGCCGATGGCGGCCACGTCATTTTCCGGCTCAAGCACATCGCCCGCGCCAGTGACGACCAGCAGCGTCTTGCCATCGGTCACGATCAGCATGGCTTCCAGCTTTTGCAAATACTTGTCGGTGCGCCAGTCCTTAGCCAGCTCCACGCAGGCGCGCATCAACTGGCCCGGCGCCGCCTCAAGCTTTTTCTCCAGCCGCTCAAGGAGGGTGAAGGCATCTGCCGTCGAGCCGGCGAAACCGACGACAACGTCACGCCCGCCGGGGTTCAGCCGCCGGACCTTGCGCGCGGTGCCCTTGATGACGGTCTGGCCAAGGCTCACCTGCCCGTCGCCTGCCACCACGACCTCACCGCCGCGCCGGACACCGATGATCGTGGTGCCGTGCCAGCCGGGGAATTTGTCATCTGCCATGAACTTGCTCCACTCGTCTGGCCCTATATGGCTTCGCGGGCGCGATCCCGCAACCGGGCAAGCAAAAGGGCGCCCGAAGGCGCCCTCAAACTCTTGGCCAACGTCCTGATCAGATGGAGGCTTCGATCCAGTTCTGGAGCGCCGCCTTCGGCGCAGCACCAACCTTGTTCGAGACGATCTGGCCGTCCTTGAACATGAAAAGCGCCGGAATGCCGCGCACGCCGAACTGCGCCGGCAGGTCGGGGTTTTCGTCGACATTGACCTTGGCGATCTTCACTTTGCCGGCCAGTTCGGCCGACAGTTCTTCAAGCGCCGGACCGATCTGTTTGCAGGGCCCGCACCATTCGGCCCAGAA
>DJUV01000217.1 GCA_002440625.1 Rhodobacteraceae bacterium UBA6273
AGCCGTTCGTCCTTGTAGAACATCAATTGTTCCCTTCGAAAAATCCCGCCTTGAACCCTTGGTCGTTCGAGTGGTCAAACTGGGCTAAGACGGTCAGCACCGGAACCTATAGGAATAGCCATTTTGGCACAAGCTGAGCCAACTGTACAAAAGCATAGCATGGCCATCATATCGGCAGGGGCAAACCTGCCGTCAAGGTATGGCGAACCTTACCAATCGGTCTCTGCTGCCCTTGCGGCCATTGGCGAAGTGTTAGGGAGAATCGTTTCCGTTTCAAGGTTCTTCCAGACCCCCGCCTATCCGCCCGGATCGGGGCCGGACTTCGTGAATGCCGCATGTGTGATCGCCACCGACCTTGCCCCGGCCGAGATCCTTGCCCGGCTTCACGCGATCGAGGCCGACGCCGACCGCCAGCGCGAGACGCGCTGGGCTGCGCGCACGCTCGACCTCGACCTGATCGCCGTTGATGACATGGTGCTGCCCGACCCGGCGCTGCAGAAGGCCTGGATGACGCTCCCGCCCGAGCGTCAGGGCGCAGAGGCGCCGCCGGTCCTGATCCTCCCGCATCCACGCCTGCAAGACCGCGCCTTCGTGCTGATTCCATTGGCGGACATCGCGCCGGACTGGCAACATCCGGTGATCGGCATCAGCGTCCGCGACATGCTCGCGGCCCTGCCTGAAGCCGACAAAGCAGCAATTAGCCCGTGCTGAGCGGGAATCGGCGCTTGTCAAGGGAAAGGTGAGCGCCTAAATAGCGTTCTCCACATCTCCCGACCTATTGGAGTTTGTTCATGGCCCGCGTGACGGTTGAAGACTGCGTTGACAAGGTACCGAACCGGTTCGAGCTGGTGATGCTCGCCGCGCATCGCGCCCGCGAAATCACGGCAGGCTCGCCGCTGACGATCGACCGCGACAACGACAAGAACCCTGTCGTCTCGCTCCGCGAGATCGCGGACGAAACCCAGGGTGCGGGCGACCTGCGCGAGCGCATGATCGAAAGCCACCAGACCCAGATCGAGGTCGACGAGGCCGAGGATGACGCGATGGCGCTTCTCATGGGCGCCGAAGTGGATCGTCCGGCTCAGGACGACATGGACGAGGAACGCCTGCTGCGCCAGTTGATGGAAGCACAGGGTCAGGGCTGAACACCGGACTGCGCGGGCTGCGATGATTGACGTCGAAGATCTCATCGCGCTGGTCCGCAACTACAACCCCAGAACCAATGAAGACCGTATTCGGCGCGCCTATGACTACGGGCGCCGGATGCATGACGGCCAGAAGCGGCGTTCGGGCGAGGATTACTTCACCCATCCCGTCGCTGTCGCCGCAATCCTGACCGAACAGCGGCTGGATGACGCGACGATCATCACCGCCCTTCTGCACGACACCATCGAGGATACCAAATCCACCTATTCCGAGATCGCCGCGCAGTTCGGCGAAGAGATCGCGGAACTGGTCGATGGCGTCACCAAACTGACCAATCTCCAGCTTTCCTCGACCGAGACCAAGCAGTCCGAAAACTTCCGCAAGCTCTTCATGGCGATGTCGAAGGACATGCGCGTGATCCTCGTCAAGCTTGCCGACCGGCTGCACAACATGCGCACGATCAAGTCCTTGCCGCCGGAAAAGCAGGCGAGGAAGGCGCGCGAGACGATGGATATCTTCGCGCCGCTTGCGGGCCGAATGGGCATGCAATGGATGCGGGAAGAGCTTGAGGACCTTGCCTTCAAGGTCCTGAACCCCGAGGCGCGATCCTCGATCATCCGCCGCTTCATTCTTCTCCAGAAGGAAACCGGCGACGTGATCCACAAGATCACCGCCGACATCCGGCTCGAGCTTGAAAAGGAAGGGATCGAGGCGGATGTCTTCGGTCGCGCCAAGAAACCCTATTCGATCTGGCGCAAGATGCAGGAAAAGCAGCTTGCCTTCTCGCGTCTCTCCGACATCTACGGATTCCGCGTGATCTGCCGGACCGAAAGCGACTGCTACCGCATCCTCGGCGCGATCCACCGGCGCTGGCGGGCGGTGCCGGGGCGCTTCAAGGACTACATCAGCCAGCCGAAATCGAACGGCTACCGGTCGATCCACACCACGGTTTCGGGCCGTGACGGCAAGCGGGTGGAGGTGCAGATCCGCACCCGCCAGATGCATGAGGTGGCCGAGGCCGGCGTTGCGGCGCATTGGTCCTACCGTGACGGTGAACGGGCGCAGAACCCCTTCGCCGTCGATCCGGCGCGCTGGATCACCACGCTGACCGAACGCTTCGACAACGGCGACGACCACGACGAGTTTCTCGAGAACGTGAAGCTCGAGATGTATTCCGACCAGGTCTTCTGCTTCACGCCGAAGGGCGACGTCGTGCAGCTGCCGAAAGGGGCGACGCCGCTCGACTTCGCCTATGCGATCCACACAAGGATCGGCAACTCGACCGTCGGGGCCAAGGTCGACGGCATCCGCGTGCCGCTCTGGACCCGACTGAAGAACGGCCAGTCGGTGGAGATCATCACCGCGACCGGCCAGCGCCCGCAGGTGACATGGATCGACATCGTCGTCACCGGGCGCGCGAAATCCGCGATCCGGCGGTCCCTGCGCGAGGAAGACCGCGAACGCTTCATCAAGCTCGGGCGCGAATTGTCGCGGGTGGCCTTCGAGCATCACGGCCGCAAGGTTTCCGACAAGGCGCTGCGCACGGCGGCCAAGACCCTTGGCCTTGCCGATGAGCATGAGGTCCTGGCCCGTCTCGGCAGCGCGGAGCTGACCGCGCGCGAGGTGGTCGAGGCCATATATCCGGAACTTGCGGCCAGCCCCACGACCGAAGAGGTCGATGCCCGCCGCCCCGTCGTCGGCCTGACCGCCGACCAGTCCTTCCGCCGCGCAAATTGCTGCCAGCCGGTGCCGGGCGAGCGAATCGTCGGCATCACCTACCGGGGTCAGGGCGTGGTGGTCCATGCCATCGACTGCGAGGCTTTGGCGGAATTCGAGGAACAGCCCGGCCGCTGGGTCGACCTGCAATGGCACTCCGGTCGGCATGCTGCCGCCTATAACGTCAGCCTGAATCTCACAATTGCCAACGATGCCGGCGTCCTTGGCCGCATCTGCACCTTGATAGGCGAACAGAAGGCCAATATCTCCGATCTAACTTTCGTCGACCGGAAGCCGGATTTTTACCGTCTTATCGTGGAAGTTGACCTGAGGGATGCCGAACACCTGCACATGGTGCTGACGGCTCTTGAGGCGGAGAATGATGTGGCCCAGGTGGCGCGCTATCGCGACCTCGGCCGCAAGCCCTGAAAAGGGGCAGGGGGGAACCGACGTGGTCTTCAAGCGGCGCAATCCGCGAACCTACTTTCGGACGCTGCTTGAGGCCTTCTGGCCCCGCGGCGGCTGGACCCGCGCCTTTCACTACGTCAAGCACCGCATCCGCCGCCTTCCCGACCGCCCCGACCGCATCGCGCGCGGCGTGGGGGCGGGCGTCTTCATCAGTTTCACGCCGTTCTTCGGCTTCCATTTCATCGGCTCGGTGGTGCTTGCCAAGCTCTTCCGTGGCAATGTCCTCGCGGCCCTGCTCGGCACCTTCTTCGGCAATCCGCTGACGACGCCGATCATCGCCATCACCTCGCTCAAATTCGGCAACTGGATGCTGGGGACAAAGTTCGATGAGGGCGACCATGCCTCGATCGCGGGCCGCTTTGTCGGCGCGGCCGAGGATCTCAAGCACAATTTCTTCGCGATCTTCAACGCGGACGTAACCCAGTGGCAGAATCTGATCTACTTCTGGAACGATATCGTCGTCCCCTACTTCATCGGCGGCTTCATTCCCGGGATCGTCGCCGCCGTGATCTCTTACTACTTGTCCGAGCCGGTGATTGCCGCCTATCAGAAGCACCGCCGCAAGAAGCTGAAAGAGCGGTTCGAGAAGCTGAAGGCGCGGCTTCATGCCCGCACCGAGGAGCCGCAGGAAAACGGCTGAAATGATTGTGCCGGTGACACTTCCGCCGTTCACAGGCCCCGTGTTGCGCAATATCGTCTCAGCCAACGAATGACAGGGGGAGACCAGCGCATGACCGGCAAACTTCGGCTCGGGGTGAACATCGACCACGTTGCCACCGTCAGGAACGCGCGTGGTTCGGCATACCCCGACCCGGTCCGCGCCGGGCTGCTGGCGGAAGAGGCGGGGGCCGACGGCATCACCGCCCATCTGCGCGAGGATCGCCGACACATCACCGATAGTGACATCGAACGGCTGATGGCGGCGCTGACGCGGCCCCTGAACTTCGAAATGGCCGCGACGGCCGAGATGCAGAAGATCGCGCTTCGTCACCGGCCCCACGCTGTCTGCCTCGTCCCCGAAAAGCGTGAGGAGCGGACGACCGAGGGCGGGCTGGACGTGGCGGGGGATGACGACCGCCTCGCCGATTTCATCGCGCCCCTGCGCGCGGCGGGCAGCCGCGTCTCCATGTTCATCGGCCACGACCCGCGGCAGATCGAGGCCTCGGCCCGGATCGGTGCGGCGGTGGTCGAGCTTCACACCGGCCATTACTGCGACCTTCATCACGAGGGGCGCTTCGCCGAACGCGATGCCGAACTGGCCGCGCTGAAAGAGGGCGCGCGCCTCGCCCATTCCCTTGGGCTTGAGGTCCATGCCGGCCACGGCCTGACCTATGACACTGTCGGCCCTATCGCTGTCATCCCTGAGGTGATGGAGCTGAACATCGGCCATTTCCTCATTGGAGAGGCGATCTTCGTTGGCCTGAGGCAGGCGATTGCAGAGATGCGGCGCGCGATGGACGCAGCGCGGGCGGAACGCTAAGGACTGTCCCCGGCGGCAATCTCCCCCTCACCCATCAGCGTCGCGATCTCCGCCCCGAGGCGCAGTTCCGACACCTGACCGAAGTGATGCGCCCTGAGCCGCCCCATGCGGTCGATCAGGATCAGGCTTGGCGTGCCGCGCATCCTGTAGCGCTCCATCGTGACCGGCATTGCGCCTTTGCCCGCCTCATCGACCCCGACGGGAAAGGCGATGCGGTATTCGTGCAGGAACGCTTCGAGCGACACGGGCGTCATCGCGGCGTGATGTTCAAAGACCGTGTGCAGGCCGATGACCGCGACCTGATCGGGCGGGAAAAGCTGATGCGCGGCCTGCGCCAGCGGCAGACCATGCGACACGCAACCGGGGCAGAGCATCTGGAACGCCTCGATCATCACCACACGGCCGCGCAGGCCGGCGAGGGTCAGCGGCGTCTCGGTGTTGAACCACTGGCTGACCGACCATTCCGGCGCGGGTGGGGGCGTGTCGGGGCGTTCCATTGCAGTTGTTCCTCCTCACTCCGCCGTGCCGGGCAGGCTGAGATCGCCCGAGGCTACGTCGAAGACATCCGTGACGCAAAGGAGCGGCGCATGGAGGTTGGCGTTGACGCGCAGCGCCGCCGTCACCCCGTCGAACTTCACCTCGCCCATGTCGGCAATCTCCACATCCACCGTGATCGTGTCACCATCAAGCTGAGGCACAAAGCCGGGGCTGTCGATGAAAAGCGGCAGGCCGGGCCAGGTCTTCGGCAGCTTCGGGGTTTCGCCTTCCGGGATGTCACGCACCGCAAGCGCACCGGGGCCGCAAGCCTCATCCGGCCTCAGCACAACCCAGTGGCTGTGCCACCTGTCGCCGTCATTGGCCATGTCGCCGTCACCATCTTCATCATAAAGCGGCGTGTCGTCGAAATCGGAGTGTCGGGTGGCGGCAAGGGCGAGGATGCCCGTTCCCGCCTCGAACCCCACCGCTTCGGGGTCGAGCGACAGCGGCCAGACATAGGCATGGACGGCCGCACCTTCGAGCTTGCCCACCTTCTCTGGCTGTTGGCTGCCAGCCTCGCCCAGGGTCTGCATGCGGAAGCGGAGGCCGGTTTCGGTCCGGCTGACCTCGGCCGCTAGAATGTCATAGGGCGCGGCGGTTTCCGGTTTTTCCGGCGATGCGATCGGCCCGGCCGCAAGCGGGGCGGGCAGGAGCGCGGCGATGAGAATCGGATACAGTCTTGGCATGGCAGGGTCTCCACTGAATGCGGTCAATTGATAGCGATTCGATACTATTGTCAAAATGATTTTGACTCGCTATCAAATGTGGCAGGGAGGCTGCCAGTGACCGACGACGAGGAAATCGCCGAACTCATGGACCGGATCGCGCGCCTGCACAGCGCGCGCCGTCGCTCAGCCGCGCTGCCCGAGGCGCAGGTGGCAGCACTCGACTATCTCGCCCGCGCCAACCGCTTCTCGCGCTCGCCCTCGGCGGTGGCGGAATACCTTGCCGCCACGCGCGGCACGGTGTCGCAGACGCTGATCGCGCTGGCGCGGAAGGGTCTCGTGTCTGAGGAACCCGCACCGGACGACCGCCGCAGCCGCATCTACAGCCTGTCGCCCAAGGGGCGGGCCGAGATCGGCGGCGCCGGGCCTAGCCCCGACTGGGGCGGCGCGAAGACCGAACTTCTCATCGGTCTCAGGGCTGCACTCGCCGTGATGATCCGCGATGCGGGCGGCCGCAGCTTCGGCCTTTGCCGCACATGCCGCCATCACCGGCCAGGTGAAGATGGCGCGTTCTGCGCCCTTCTCGGCGTGGCGCTGGCAGTGGCCGAGGCCGACCAGATCTGCGCGGAACATCAGGCGGCCTGAAACCTGCGGACCAGAGATGAAGCGCGACGATCAGCCGTTTCATCATGTCGCACCTAGCCATTGCTGGGAAAATTTCACTTAACGCGGCCAGAACGCACGATATGGTTGTGCTGCGCGCATCCCGTTCGCGCGTCAATCAGAGGGACATGCAGATGAAGAACAAGGTCGTCGCCATCATCCTGGGCGTGCTTTCCATTGCCGCGGGTATCTTCTGCCTCATCAATCCGCTTGCAGGGTCACTCGCCAGCACGCTCATCGCCGGCTGGTCATTCCTGATCCTCGGCGCGATCCAGCTTTTCGTCGCCTTTCGCGAAACAGGTTGGGGCTCGCGCATCTGGGCGCTGCTGCTTGGCATTCTCGGCGTTCTGGCCGGGATCAGCCTGCTCAGCAATCCGCTGGAGGGCGTGCTGACGTTGACCGTCATCCTCGGCGTCCTCTTCCTCGTGACGGGCATCATGAAGTTCGTCGCCGGCTTTGCGCTGCCCTCGGGCAACCTCAAGCTGATGGTGATCATTTCCGGCGCGATCTCGGCGCTTCTCGGCCTGATGATCCTGTCGGATTTCCCCGGCTCTGCGGTCGTGACGCTGGGGGTACTCCTCGGTGTCGAGCTTATCGCCGATGGCGTTGCGGTTCTCGGGCTTGCCAACGCCGAGCGCTCGCGCGCGTGACATCTGCTTGAACCGGCGCGCGATTGCGCCGACAAGACGGTGACGGTTTGGGTGAACAATGATCCTCGGCATCGGCACCGATCTTGCGAATATCGAACGGATCGCCGCGACGCTTCAGCGTTTCGGCGACCGTTTCCGCAACCGGGTTTTCACCGAAACGGAGCAGCACAAAGCCGAGCGGCGGATGGACGTTGCCGGCACCTATGCCAAGCGCTGGGCGGCGAAGGAGGCCTGCTCCAAGGCGCTCGGGACCGGGCTTCGCATGGGGATCAGCTGGAAGGACATGGCGGTGTCGAACCTGCACTCGGGCCAGCCGGTGATGCATCTGACCGGCTGGGCCGCCGCGCGGCTGGCCGAAATGACGCCCGAAGGCCATGAGGCCATCGTCCATGTCACCCTGACCGACGATCACCCCTGGGCGCAGGC
>DJUV01000219.1 GCA_002440625.1 Rhodobacteraceae bacterium UBA6273
CGGTGTTCCGCGCCAGCTCGCGCAGGTAGCGCCGCGCGTTGAAACCGCCGAGCGTCAGGCCGGTGGCCTTCGACAGCCGCGTCATTGCATACTGGAAGATCAACCGCGCCCGCACCACCCCGCGCCGCCCTTCCGGCGCCAGCGCCTGCGCCTCGGCATCAAGGCCCACGCGGCTCAGTGACGGCCGCAACCGCTCCGCCTCGATCGGCGCGCCGCCATCGCCGCGGCTGCCGGCCACCGCGACCACATCGGCCACAAGGCGGGCAAAGTCGGCGGCGGCTTCAGGGTTGCGCTGCACCGCGATGACCGAGACGATCTGGCCGTTGCGCGCTTCGATCGGGTTCCAGCGGCAGGATAGCCCGGTCAGGTCGGCGCGCGTGCCGGGCGGGGCGGGCGGGATGGCATATTCGCCGGCCTTCACCCGCGCCTCGGCCCAGGCGGCACCGCCACCGGCGAGCATGGCGAATGTCAGGTCCGGGCTTGATTGCAGCCGGGCGACGAAGACGTCGCGCCCGGCCTTCCTGACGTCCGCGACCGGGACCAGCGCCACCCGCATCTCAAGCGACAGATCCTCGGCGATCCAGCGGGCGACGGCGGCAAGGGCGGTACGCACTGCCGCGGCACCGCTTCCCGGAAGGGCGATCACCGCGCCGTCGCCGCCGAAGACGAAGGGGTAGTCGTGGCGGCCAAGCGCGTTCAGGACAGCCGTGATGACGGATGCGCCGGCCATGTTGACCATCTTGTAGCGCCCGTTCTGGATCGCCACGCCGGAGGAGACGACATCGGCCACGGCAAGAAACCAGTCACCCGGAAGGGGGCGGTAATGGTCGAGGTTCACCACGTCCTCAAAGGCGTCGAAGACCGGAATTTCGGCCAGAAAGTCAGGCGCTGCATCGGTCATCGTCATCCTGCCTTCTCTCGCGGTGCCGGGGGCGGCGCGAAGCCAGTCTAGGCCGAGTTGCGGGGCGAGGGAATGACCGGCGCAATGGTGTCACATGGCCTTGATCGCGGATTGTCTTGTGCCCAGGTCGCGGCCATGATCCCCGCCGCCACCCGCCGAAGGACCGGACCGATGCACGACGCTGCCGCCAAGGACCGCCTCACCGCCCGGATCGGCGCGGCGCTTGAGCTTGCTCGCGCGGGCAGGGTGGCAGAGGCAGAGGTGGCGCTGCGCGGCATTGCCGATGATCCCGAGGCTGCCGCATTGGGGGCCTCGACGGCGATCGGGTTGCCGCGGAAGCTGCATTCCGCCTGGGTGCGGCTCGCCAAGATCGAGGGCGACCTCGTGCGGCTGACCGGGTTCCGCGCGACGGCCGTGCCGCCCGAAACGTTGCTGGCCGATCTCTTCGCGTCCGATACCGCCACGCGCGCCGCCCATGCCGCTGCCGCCGCGCATCCGGTGCCGCAGGTGATCCACCAGATCTGGATCGGCGGCCCGCCACCCGCCGCCTGCGCGGCATGGTCCGCCTACGCCCGCCGGCACGACTGGGCCTACCGGCTCTGGGATGAGGCGGCGCTTGCAGCGGCGGGGGTCACTGCTGACCCTTTGTGGATAATGATGCGAAAGGCAGGCGATCTTCCCGGCGCTGTGGACATTGCCCGCTACCACCTTCTGGCGCGCGAGGGCGGGCTTTATCTCGACTGCGACTGGTATCCGGCGGATGCGGCGATGCCGATCGGGGCGGTCATTCCGGCGCAGGGTCTGTCAGTCATCGCCGAGCCCGCGCCGCGTCTGGTAGCGGGGGGAAGCCTGCTTCTGTCGAACGCGCTCATCGCTGCGCCCGCCGGGCATCCGGCCCTACTTCACCTCATCGCCACCCTGCCGGAAGTGGCGGCGCGCCTGCCGAAATCCCCGGCCTGGTGGGTCACCGGGCCGCTTGCCTTCACGCTTGCGGCAAGGCGGGGGCCGGTCAGCGTCCTCAACGCCGGTCTGGTTGTGGGCGAGGTCGCGAAGGGCGCGGCTGCGCTGGCGGAGGCCGAGGCGATGGCCGCGAACAACATCGCCAATGGCGACGGCGGCTTCCTGATCGCGTGGAAAGGCTGGTGACAATCCGGCGGAGCGCCGCCGGACTGTCGTGGCGTAAGCCGCGCAGAATGTCACATCAGTTGCGTTGACGACCGGGGGCTGTATGCTGAAAGTCGTGATCGCCGGACAGGGGGTGCCGGCCTTGATGAAGCAAGGGTTGTTGGGCTTTGCTGCTGAACGATGAAGTCAACATGCTGAAGCAGGTGCCGCTGCTGGCGGGCATCGCGCCGGCCAAGCTGAAGCTTCTTGCGCTGACCTCGGAACGCCTCACCTATCGGAAGGGTGAGGTGCTGTTCCGGCAGGGCGAACCCGGCGACGCCGCCTTCGTGATCCTGCAAGGCACAGCCAATGTGCTTGCCGAAACCCCGCAGGGCGAAATCAAGATCGCCGACCTCTTCGCCAATTCGGTGGTGGGCGAGATTTCCATCATCTGCAACGTCGCGCGGACCGCCACGGTGCGGGCCGAGACCCAGGTCGAGGTCTTGAGGATCACCAAGGAGAACTTCATGCGGCTTCTGACGGATTTCCCGGAAGTGTCGCTTGAGATTGTCCGGGTGCTCGCCTCACGTCTGAGCCAGACGACGATGGAGCTGACGGCAGAGCGCAGTCACAGGAGCCAGGGGCTCCATTGACCGTCAACGAAAGCAGTTCGGGCCGGAAGTGACGCAAGGAATGTCTGGCGAAGGGCTTGAGCTGAAATTCTGGGGTACGCGCGGCAGCCTGCCGACGGCGTCGCCGGAGCACAGAGAGTTCGGCGGCTGCACCATGTGCGTCGAGCTGAGGTTCGGCGAGGCCGTGATCTTCTTCGACGCTGGGTCCGGCCTTCCATTCGCTGGCAAAGAGCTTTGGGCCGAGGGCAAGCGCGATTTCCACATCTTCTTCACCCACGGTCACTACGACCACATCATGGGCCTGCCGTTCTTCCTGCCGGTCTACAAGCCGGAGACGCAGCTGACCATGTGGTCGGGCCATCTTGGCCCCGGCGGGACCACGGCCGGCATGGTCGCCGATTTCATGCGCGAGCCGTTCTTTCCGGTCGGGCCGGAGGTCTTCAAGGCGCAGGTCGAGATGCGCGACTTCCGCGCGGGCGATACGCTGCGGCCAGTCGATGGCCTGACGATGCATACAGCGATGCTGAACCATCCCGGCGGCGCGGTCGGCTACCGGGTGGAATGCGCGGGCAAGATCATCGCCATGGTCTTCGATACCGAGCATGAGCCGGGCAAGGAAGATCCGGTGGTGCTTGACCTGATGCGGGGCGCCGACCTCGTCCTATACGACAGCAATTTTACCGATGCGGAGTTCGACTGGTTCCGCACTTTCGGCCATTCGACCTGGCAGGAAGGGGTGCGGCTTGCCAAGGCCGCCGGGGCAAAGCGCATCGCCTTTGTCCACCATTCGACCTTCCGAACCGATGCCGAGTTGCGCCAGATCGAAGCGGAGGCGCAGAAGCTTTTCCCCGGCGCCTTCTGCGCGCGCGATTTTCAGGTGGTCAGCGTTTAGCCGCCACCATCTCCGCGATGATCTCCGCACTCCGTCTTGCGCCGTCGGTGGCCACTTTCGCCGGCCCGGCGGCAATATTCTGCGCCAGTGCCGCCTCGATGCCCCTGGCGACGGCGGGACCGGACAGATCGGCCTCCGCCAGCATGACCGCCCGGCCCAGCTGCTCAAGCTTCGTGGCGCGGGTGGTCTGCTCGGTCTCGCCCTGGGCGGCATAGGGGATCAGAAGGGCGCGGCAACCGGCCTGCAATATGTCCGCGACAGTGTTGTACCCGGCCTGCGAGACAGAGACGCGGGCCGAGGCGAGGAGGCTGGTGAAATCGGTGCGGAAGCGGTGGAGCGTCACGTTGTCCGGCGCTGTCGCGGCAAATGCGTCGTAGTCGGCATCGGGCAGGTTAGGGCCGGTGATGACCGACCAGCGCCGAAGGGCGGGCATGGCGCGCGCCGCCTCGATTGCCGCCCCGACCAGCGCCGCGCCGACGGCACCACCGCCGGCGGAGACGACGACGTCGTTGTGCTCGGGTGAGGGGACGGGGGCAGGCGGGCAGACGAGGCCGGTATAGGCCACCTTGTCGGCGACCTCCGCAGCAAGCCGGAACGTATCCTCAAGCCGCACGAAGGCCGGATCGCCGTGGACCAGAAGCCGGTCGTAATGGGCGCGGATCAGGTCCACCGTCTCCTCATCCCGCCCCGGCTTGGTCTTTTCCTGAAGGATGTCGCGGACCGAGGCGACGAGAAGGGGGCGTGGGCGCGCCGCCCCGATTGCGGCCATCAGCGGCAGAAGCTCGAACCGCATCTGGCGGCGGCCGAAGGGGAAGGCCTCGGTGATGACGACATCAGGAGCCGCGTCATGGAAGGCGGCGAGTAGAAGATCGCGCCGGCGGTCAAGGAAGGCGGCATCGGCGGGGGTGCCATCGGCATCGACGAGGCCGGCGAAGGCACCATCGCCCACCGCGACCGCCGGAAGGGCGATGTGTTTTACGTCCGCACCGGGGAAGCCCCTGACCGGCATGCCGCCGGTAACAAGCGTGATCTCCATGCCCGCCGCCTTGATCGCGCTGGCGATGCGGCTGGCGCGGGCGAGGTGGCCGATGCCAAGAAGGTGCTGGACGTAGAAGAAAACCCGTGTCATGCGCAGCGCCTTTCCTCGGCGGGGTCGATGAGCGCGGTCAGGTCCGCGATGCTGGTCCGGTAGTCGAAATGCTGGCGCACCCGCGCCTCGGCGGCCGCCCCGCGCGCCTGCCGCATGGCGGGGTAGCGGAGCGCCTCGGTCAAGGCAAGGGCAAGCGCCTCGGGGTTTTCGGGTGGGACAAGCCAGCCGCTGACCCCGTCCGCCACAAGCTCCGGGATGCCGGAGATATTGGTCGCGACGGACGGCAGACCCTGGCTTGCCGCCTCGACGATCACGTTCGGCAACCCGTCGCGGTCGCCGTCCTTGGCGATGCGGCTGGCGAGCGTGAAGAGATCGGCGTCTCGGTAGGCGGCGATCACTTCGGTCTGGTCGGCAGCACCGCGCCAATGGCAGCGGTCGGCGATGCCAAGCTCCTCTGCCAGCTTCTTCAACTTCGGCACCTCGCCCCCGGAACCGAGATGGGTGAAACGCCAATGGAGGCCCGGCGACAACTGCGCGAAGGCCCGGAGAAGGACGTCATAGCCCTTCTTCGGAACGGCACGACCGACGCTGACGATCCGCACAGGGGAGGTCGGATCGCTGCCATCGCGCGCGCCACGGTCCCCTGAGAAATGCGGGAAACGGTCGAGGTTCAGCCCGTGGTAGCTTAGGTACACCCGGGCAGGATCGGGGGCGAGGGATTGCAGATGGCGGTGCCCGCTTTCGGTGCAGGTCACGGTCCAGCGGGCGCGGCCAAGCTTGCCCGAAAGCTCCCAGTCGGGCGAGGTCCAGATATCCTTGGCATGGGCCGAGATCGACCAGTCGCGGCCAAGGATGCGGGCGGCGTAATCGGTGACGGAGGCGGGGGTATGGATGAAATGGGCATGAAGCCAATGCCCGCCTTCCGGCCATTCCCGGACCAGCACCGCCGCCTGACCAAGCCGCCGGACGCGGTTGCGGCTGATGTCGCGGCGAAGGTCGCCAAGGAAGGCGCGGAAGGTGGCGCGGAAGCCGGGCTGTTTCCGGGCGAACCATAGGCCCTTCAGCACCCGGATCGGCTCCTGATGCAGATATTCCGGCAGGTAGAGCACCTTGGCGCGGATCTCGTCATGGACCGGATGGCCCTTCTTGTCGGTCGGATGGCGGAGCGAGACGATGACGAGGTCAAAGCCCTGAAGCTCCAACCCGCGCAGTTCCTGCGCGATGAAGGTTTCCGAGAGCCGCGGGTATCCCTTGACGACGACGACCAGCTTCGGCCCGGCCTTTGCCGTCACGTGATGACCTGCAATGAGGCCGCGGTGCGGGTCCTGTCATCGCGGCGGCGCAGGTCTTCGGCGACGCGGGCGACGATGTTCGGCAGCCCCTCCATCCGCACCCGGGGCGCAGACTGCGAGGGGCGCTTGCGGCCGGCAACGGCACGCAACGCGGCAAGCATCTGGGCCGGGTCGCGGGAGTCGTCGGGATGGAGCATGTCGATCACGCCTAGCTCGGCGGCACGGAGCGCGCGGATCAGTTGCTCCTCGCGCGGCGAGACGCGCGGCACGATCAGCGCCGGCTTGTCGAAGGACAGGATCTCGCAGAAAGTGTTGTAGCCGCCCATGCCGATCACGGCGCGGGACCCGGCGATCAGCCCTTCCATATGCATGTCAAACTCGATGATCTCGACCTGCGGGACGCCCTGGCCCCGTTCCATGTATTCGGCCCGAAGCTCGGCCTTCATGTAGGGGCCAAGCACGATCAGCGCCTTCTGGTCAAAGCCCGGATCATGCTCATAGGCGGCCAGGACATCGGCAACAAGATCGCCGCCATCGCCACCGCCGCCGGTGGTGACAAGGAGGTAGTCGCCCAGGCTCCGCTGCTGCGGCGGCACATCCTCGTTCACGCTTCTTTGCAGGAAGCCGACGAAATCCATCTTCTCGCGCACGGAGGGCGGCACGTCGAGCCCGGCGAGCGGATCGCAGAAGTCCGGCGGGCCGTAGACCCAGACCTGATCATAGTATTTCCCGATCTTCGACAGGTTGTCGTTGCTGCGCCATTCCTTCTCCAGAAGGTGCGGCGCGTCCATCACGTCACGCAAGCCAAGGACCAGCGTCGTCCCCTGGGCGCCGAGGTAGGCGAGGGTTTCCTCGACCTCGCCCTTCAGGCCCATCGGTTCCTTGTCGACGATGAAGATGTCGGGCTGAAACGACTTCGCCGTCTGGCGGATCATCGTGCGCCTGAGATCGACGGTGTCCTTGAGGTCGATGTGCTGCGAGAGCGAGGTGTATTCGCCATTCCGAAGCTTGATGACGCTTGGCACCTTCACGAAGTCAACGCGCGACTTGTAGTCGAAGGCCCCCGCGATCTGCGAGCCGGAGATGATGAGAACCCGCATGCCGCTGAAATTCTCGACGAGGGCATTCGCGATCGTCCGGCAGCGCCTGAGATGGCCAAGCCCGAAGGTGTCGTGGCTGTACATCAACACGCGGTGCTGTTTCACGTCGGGCTTCCTTTGCGACGGCCGATGGCGCCGATCCCCGCCCGTATCCCGAAGGTCCCGCAACTCTGCAGAACCCTATTTATACGGATCGGCGGCATCGCGTAATCCGTCTCCGAGGAAATTGAAAGCCAGAATGACGAGGATCACGGGCACGACGGGCAGCATCAACCACGGGTAGAGCGCGATGATATTCACGCTTCTCGCCTCGGTCAGCAAGATGCCCCAGCTGGTGATCGGCGGCCTGAGGCCGATGCCGAGAAAGCTGAGCGCGGTTTCGCCAAGGATCATGCCGGGGATGGTCAGCGTCGCCGAAGCGATGAGATGCGACATGAAGCCGGGGATCATGTGCTTGCCGATGATCCGTGCGCTGCCTGCCCCCATCAGGCGGGCGGCCAGCACGTAATCTTCCTCCCGAAGCGCCAAAAGCTTGGATCTTACGGCCCTTGCGAGGCCCGTCCAGTCGAGCATCCCGAGGATCACGGTGATGCAGACATAGACGAAGATCGGGCTCCATGTGACCGGGATGATCGCTGCCAGCGCCATCCAGAGCGGGATCGAGGGGATCGACTGGAGAACCTCGATCACCCGCTGGATCACCGCGTCGAACCAGCCGCCGCGATAGCCGGCGATGCCGCCGATGACGATGCCGAGGACGAAACTCATCGTCACGCCGAGGATGCCGATGGTGAGAGAGATGCGCGCCCCATAGATGATCCGCGACAACACGTCGCGCCCCAGACGGTCGGTTCCGAGAAGGAAGAACTGCCCATCCTCCGCCGGACAGACGAGGTGCAGGTTCCCCGGAACCAGTCCCCAGAAGTTGTAATCGTCGCCCCTGCAGAAGAAGCGCAGCTTTTGGACCTTGGCCGGATCGTCGGCATAGTTGCGCCGCATCGTCTCCATGTCGAGCGTCATGGTGCGGCCATAGACGAAGGGGCCGACGAAGGCGCCGTTGTTGAACAGATGGACCTGTTGCGGCGGCGCGTAGATGTGATCGAGGTTGCGGGTGTCCTGCTGGTAGGGCGCCAGAAACTCGCTGATAAAGATGCCGGCATAGACGAAGGCGAGGAAGAAGAGCGACACCAAGGCGACGCGGTGCCGCTTGAAATGCCACCACATGAGCTGGCGCTGCGTCGCTTCGGCCATGGCGTCCACGCGGCCCTCGGCCTCGTTCGGATCGAAGGGCCGGTCCGAGACGAAATGGGCAAGGGGGGCGCCGGGTTCGGGCAGGCCATTGCGTCGGAAGGTGCTGTTGCTCATTTCGCTGTCCCCACGCCAAGACGGATGCGCGGGTCGAGAAGCGCCAAGGCGATGTCCGATACGAGGACGCCGACCACGGTGAGAAAGGCGAGGAACATCAGGAACGATCCCGCCAGATACATGTCCTGACTTTGCAGCGCGCGGATGAGCATCGGGCCGGTCGTCTCAAGCGACAGGACGATGGCCGTGACCTCGGCGCCCGAGATGATCTGCGGCAGGATCGAGCCGATGTCGGAGATGAAGAAGTTGAGCGCCATCCTGAGGGGGTATTTCCGCAAGACCTTGCCTGGCGGCAGGCCCTTGGCGCGGGCGGTAATGACATACTGCTTCTGAAGTTCGTCGAGGAGGTTGGCCCTGAGCCGCCGCACCATGGCGGCGGTGCCGGCAGTGCCGATGATGATGACGGGTATCCAGATATGGGCGAGGACCGACTGGAACTTGGCCCAACTCATCGGTTCACCAAGATACTGGCTGTCCATCAGGTTGCCGATGGAAAGGCCAAACCAGACGTTGGCGAAATACATCATCACCAGAGCCAACATGAAGTTCGGTATCGCAAGGCCGATGAGGCCGAGGAAGGTCAGCCCGTAATCGCCCCAGCTGTACTGATGCGTCGCCGAATAGATGCCGATGGGGAATGCGATGGCCCAGGTGAAGAGGATGGTGACGGTGGAGAGGAGGATGGTCAGCCAGAGCCGGTCGCCCACCACCTCGTTCACCGGCATCCGGTATTCGAAGGAATAACCGAAATCGCCCTGCAGCATACCGCCGACCCAGCGCGCATAGCGGACATATTGCGGCTGGTCGAAGCCGTATTTCTCACGCAGGAGGTCGATCTCGGCGAGGTCGGCATCCTCGCCCAGCGCCTTCAACTCGGCGACATAGCTTTCGAAATAGTCGCCCGGCGGCAGTTCGATGATGGTGAAGACGAGGATCGACGTCAGGAAGAGCGTCGGGATCATGGTCAGGATGCGCTTGATGATGTAGCGGAACATCCTAGGCCTCTTCGAAAAAGAAGGTATCTGGCAGGTAGGCACCGAAGTAGCTCAAGGGCTCAAAGCCGAAAAGCGCCTCTTCGGGAACGTTCTGCAGGTTGGCCGCGCGGACCACCGGCTGCAGCGCGCCGTTGACCGTGCCGATGGAAAAGACCTGATCAGCCCAGATGGCCAGCATCCGCCCCCAGACCTCGGCGCGTTCGGATTGTTCCTTGCTGTCGCCCCACAGTTGGAGAAGCCTGAGAAGCTCAAGCACCTCGGGCAGTTTCGGCGCCTCGCCGGTCGATCCGGCGGCGGCATGCCAGCTGCCCCAGAGCGGCCATTGCAACTGGTCCCCCGTGCTGGGCGCAATCTCTTCCGGCGACATGTCGGCGGTCGGCACGCCATTGTCGAGGCCGTTCCACACCGACATCTGCACCTGCCCGGCAAGGGCGCGGCTGCGAAAGACGTCGCGCTGCGAGGTGCGGATGTAAAGCGCGAGGCCGACCTCGCGGAAATGGTCGCGCACAAGTTCAAGCACATCCGTCTCAAGCGGGTTCTCGCCCGCCGATTCCACCACGATCCCGGCCTGCCGCCCGTCCTGAAGGCGCCTGATGTCGCCCGAACCGCGGACGTTCAGACCAAGCTCGTCAAGAAGCTGGTTGGCGAGGTCGGGGTCATACTGCGCCCAGGCGCTGGCATATTCCGGTTTGAAGAGCGGGCTTTCCGGCAGCACCGTATCGGCGCTTTCGCTGCCAAGGCCGAAGAAGAGCGCCTTGTTGATCTCTTCCCGCTTGATCGCCACCGACATCGCCCGACGCATCCGCACATCGCGGAAAAGCCCCTGCCATACCGGGTCGACGCAGTTGAGGTTGGGCAGAAGCGTGACCGCCGAGCCCTGGCTCTTCCGCCAGAGCGCGACCTTCAACGGATGGGTCTTTTCCGCCTTCTTCAGGAAGGTGTAGTCGTGAAAGCCCAGGCTTATCGCCTGAAGATCGCTTTCACCGGTCGCCGTCTTGGCCATGATGACTTCCGAAGAGGCGACGTTCAGCGCCACCTGGTCGAGATAGGGAAGCTGCGTCCCCGTCTCATCGACCCGGTGAAAGTAGGGGTTGCGTTCGAAGATGAACTGTTCGGCAGGGGGTGCCGTGCGCGGGCGCCAGGCTTCAAGTGTCGGCAGGTCGGGGTTCTCGGGCCGGATCGAGCGGGACATCTTCAGGTGAAGCCGGCGCCAGTCGTCCACATCCTCTTCCTCGGCGCGCTTCTGCAGCACCGCCTCGTCGGTATAACGGATGTGGAACTGCTTGAGGTAATTGGCCGGCATGAAGAGGACGAGTGGCAGGGGCGCCGCGACCTTCGGCAGAAAATCCGGCATCGGCGCCACAAAGCTGTAGCGCAGGGTGATCTCGTCGATGATCTCGAACTCTGCGACCTGACCGTGGGAGATCAGGTCGACCGGCGGCCCGCCCTTGTAGAAGTCCTTGTTGTTGATGACATCTTCCCAGGCGTAGCGGAAATCCTCGGCGGTGAAGGGAGAGCCGTCGGACCAGCGGTGCCCTTCGCGCAAGTGGAAGGTGAAGCGGCGCTCCTCCTCCACATCGCAGGCGGCAAGGATGTCGGGACGAAGTGCCAGATCCGGCCCGTAGCACATCAGCCGGGAATAGCTGTAGATCGGGATGATGCGGATGTCGCGCTGGCCGCCGACGATGCTGGTCAGCCTGCCGCCCTGATGCCCGGTCTTGCGGCCCATGCCGGCAACGTCGATGACGCGCGGGTTCCGTGGCAGCCGCTGGGCCTCAGGCGGCAGGTCGCCCTTGACCACCGCAGGATTGAGGATCGGCGATTCCGCCCGCGCCACCAGCGGCAGAAGCAGGCTTCCGGCCGCGCCCGCGATCACCTGCCGCCGCCGGATCATGCCCGTACCTCCGCCGCATTTGCTACCGGGCGCGCAAGCACATAGTGACCATCGCCCATGTCGAGCGGCTGAAGCTCCACCCCTTCCTCGGGCCGGAACGCCGGCGCCCAGGCGGCGCTGGCCGTGGCGCCGGATTTGCGCACCACGGAAAAGTCGAGCGGGCGGTCAAGGTCGGGGTAGGGCACCGAGGCGAGGAGCGCGCGAGTATAGGGATGGACCGGCGCGGTCATGATGACCTCGCGCGGCGCAAGCTCCACGATCTGGCCCGCCCACATCACCGCCACCCGGTCGGCCATGTAGTCGACGACGGCAAGGTTGTGCGAGATGAAGAGGTAGGTCAGTTTAAGGTCGCTTTGCAAGTCCTTCAGGATGTTAAGAATCTGCGCCTGAACAGAAACGTCCAGCGCCGAGACCGGCTCATCGCAGATCACCAGCCCAGGCGCCAAAGCCAGTGCCCTGGCGATGCCGACCCGCTGGCGCTGGCCGCCCGAAAGGCTGTGCGGAAAGCGGTTGCGGGCGCCCTTCTCAAGACCGATCATCTCCAGGAGCGAGGCCGCCGTGGCGCGGCGGCTGTCGGGCGTGCCGATGCCGTGGATGGCGAGCGGCTCGCTCAGGATCTTGCCGACCGGCATCCTTGGCGACAGGGACGACACCGGGTCCTGAAACACCATCTGCATCCGCATCCGAAGCCGTTGCAGTGCCGCGCCCTCGGCCTTCAGCACATCGACCGGCCCCGATCCGTCGTCAAAGATCACCGAACCGGAATCGGGTGTCACCGCCCGCATCAGGATCTTGCTCACCGTGGTCTTGCCGCAGCCGCTTTCGCCGACAAGGCCAAGGCATTCGCCGTGGCGAATGTCAAAGCTGACCCCGTTGACCGCAGGCGCGGCGCGGGCCTTGGTTTTGCGCAGCTCCCATTGCTGGGACCGGGTGTGATAGGTCTTGTGGAGGTTGCGGACTGACAGCAGCACCTCTGGCGCGCCCTTGGTCGGCGGCGCGTTCACCGCCTCGGCAGAGGCGAGTGCCGCATGAACCCGGGCATGATCGACGCGGACATCGCGCAGGGGCTTCAGCCTTTGGCCGCGCTTCATGCCGAAATGCGGGATCGCCGTCATCAGCCCCTTCAGGTACGGATGCTGCGGCTTCTGGAAGATCGCCTCGACCGGCCCCGCCTCCATGACCTCGCCCCGGTAAACGACGACAACCTCGTCGGCGACATTGGCCACCACGCCAAGGTCATGGGTGATGAGCAGCATCGCCATGTTGAGCCGCTGCTGAAGGTCGCGCAGCAGGGCGAGGATCTGTGCCTGGATGGTGACGTCGAGCGCCGTCGTCGGTTCATCCGCGATCAGGAGCGAGGGGTTGCAGATCAGCGCCATCGCGATCATCGCCCGCTGCCGCATCCCGCCCGAAAGCTCGAACGGATACATCCTAAGGACGCTGCGCGGCGTCTTGAAGCCGACAAGGCTCAGCATTTCCTCGGTCTTTTCCATCCGCTCCTGCGCCGAAAGCGGCGAATGGATCGTCAGCATCTCCGACACCTGGTCGCCGATGGTGTGGAGAGGCGAGAAGGAGGTCATCGGTTCCTGAAAGATCATCCCGATCTCGCGGCCCCGGATGTCGCGGATGCGCTTGCCTTCGCGCGGCAGCGACAGCAGGTCGAGCGGCACCTGGTTGCCATCGTGGCCGCAGAAGAGGATGCGGCCGGAGGTTCGCGCCTGTGCGGGCTGCAATCCCATGACGGTCTGGCCCAGCACCGACTTGCCCGACCCCGACTCCCCCACGAGCGCTGTCACCTTGCCAGGAAGAATGCGCAGGCTGACGCCTTTCAGCGCCTCGATCTCACCGCCCGGCAGCGGAAACGTGACGCGCAGGTCTTCGATCCGCAGAAGATCGGCCCGCCTCTCGGGAGATGATGATGTCAAGCTGGCATCCCCTTACGAAGGAACGGACAAATGCCGTCCGCTCTCGCCCACGTGAGTCAGAACCTATCCGAGCGATTTTTACCTGTCTATCGCTGAGTCCGATGGGTTGGCGGGGGGCAGGAGGTCGCCAAGCCCGACCCAGCGGCAGCCGGGATGATCACGGGTCAGGGCGAAGAGGTCGGCAAGGAAAGCCCAGGCTTGTTCGTCATGAACAAGGTGGTGACCGAGGATGCCGATCGGTTCGTCGCCGGGCCGGTCGAGTTCGCGGGCGAAGTCAGCGTAGAGCGCTTCTACTGGCCGGCCGCCGCGCGTGCCGTGCCAGTCGATGAGGTCGACATGGGTGTTGATGACGGCGAGCGGTGCTGGCTTCGGCGGGCCGAAGACCGACAGGGCGCGGAAGCCCAATGCGGGAAGCCCGGCCACCACCTCGGGCGCGATGCGGTTCCAGGGCGGCACCAGCACCGGCGCAGGGCGGCTGCCGTGAAGGCCGCGCAGGGTTTCCAACCCGCGCGCCAGTTCCCCCAGCACCACCGGGGCCGGGCGATGCGCGCCAAGCTCTGCCTTCTTCTCGCCCGCCGGGGCGTGGTTCTTGTGCGCCCAGCCGTGGACGGTGACGGTGGCGAGACCTTCGCCCTGAAGCCGTTCGGCGAGCGGGGTGCCGGTCGGTTCGGGGATCACCGCGAGGGCGAGCGGCACCTGCCAGTCCCGCGCAAGGCCGAGCATCCGGTCAAGCGCCGCTGTCGGTTCAACGGCATCGTCGTCGCGCCACCAGAGCCGGGCGGGGCGGCCTGCCGCTGCGCGGCGGTCGAGCGCCTTCAGGACCGTTTCCCTCATGTCCCCGTCTCCATCACCCCGGCGACCAGATCGCCAAGCCGCGCCGAGGCTGCCGGAAAGGAGTGGCGGGTCTTGACCATCGTGCGCGCTTTGGCGCCCAGTTTCGCCGTGCCCGCAGGATCGGCGAGGAGCCGCGCCAACGCCTCGGCCAGCGCTTCGGTGTCGCCCGCTGCCACCAGCGTGCCGCCCGCCTCGTCGGATACGACCTCCGGCACCCCGGCCACACGGTAGGCGACCACCGGCAGCCCCGCCGCCTGCGCTTCGAGATAGGCAAGCCCGTAAGCCTCGCCGCAACCGGGCCAGAGCAAGAGGCTTCCGCGCGAAAGGAGCGCTGCAACCCCCGCAGGGGGCAGGGCGCCGAGCCAGTTCAGGCGCGCGGCGGGCAGGGCGGCGAAAAGCGCCTCCACCTCGCCCCGCGCCGGGCCGTCGCCGGCGATGCTGAGGTACCAGTCAAGGTCAGAAGGCAGGTGCCGCAGCGCTTCGGCAAGATGGCGGTAGCTGTCGAGCTTGTCGCCGGGCCGCATCATTGCGACCGTGACGATATGGCCGGGTTCCGGCTGCGGCTCGGCGTGGAAGGGTCTGGTGTCGATGAAGGGCGGGAACCGGGCCACCCGCGCCTCCGGGACCGCGTCGTGCAGGCCTTCCTTGTCGCGGGCGGTGAAGCTGAGGTTGAGCGCGGCATCGCGGGCGCCTTCCCGCGCCATGTCCTGTGCTTCCGTCCAGATGCCGATGTTGCGGCGGTCGGAATATGAGGCTTCGCAGGTCATGTAGGGGATGGCGAAGTCACGGGCGAGGGGATGTCCGATGAGATCGGGCGACTTGTAATAGTTGTGGTAGCAGAAGATCAGGTCCGGCTTCCCGCCGCGCCATCCCTCCCTTATGCGGTCCCGTTCGGCTGCGGCCTCGGCCTGAAGCGCCGCCCAGTGCTGCGCGTCATCAGACGACGGCAGGTAAGCCCTTAGATGCGAAATGACCTCGACCCGGTGCCCCGCGCCTTCAAGGCAGGCGATCAGCATCCGCGCCATCTGACGGTCGCCCGAGGGCACCGGATGGTCGGGCGATTTGAGCGGGGCATAGAAGGCGATGCGCAAGCTCTGGGCGGACACTTCCAAGCCTTTTTCCACGTCGTTCGGACCCCGTGCTTAGATCATTCCACCCGCCGCAGCCAACGTTTTCCACCCGGTCCCGCCGTCTCCGCCGAAGGGAAAGTGATTGCCCGCCACGCCAAATCCGACGACATAGATGCGGTGCAAAGCCGCAAAGGACACGCCCCTTGAGCCGCCTAGACAGCTTCATCCGCCGCCTCGTGGCGCAGCGCGACATCCTCAACCATGTGGCTAAGGACCTGCCTCTGCCGGCGGACGGCGCGATCATGGAGCTTGGCCTTGGCAATGGCCGCACCTTCAGCCACCTGCGCGAGATCTTTCCGAACCGCCGCATCGTCGCCTTCGACCGGGCGCTTGGCGCGCATGGTTCCTCGATACCTGACGAGGGCAACCTGATCCTTGGTGAGATACGCGCCACCGCCGCCGCCTTTGCCGGCACCGGCGCGGCGCTCGTCCATGCCGATATCGGGACCGGCTATCCCGAAAAGGATGCGGTGACGCTGACCTGGCTGCCGCAATTGGTGGTCTCGCTGCTGGCCAAAGACGGCGTGGCGCTGAGTGGGCTGCCGCTTGACCAGCCGGAGCTTTCGCCGTTGCCCCTGCTGCCCGGCATCGCCGGGGACAGGTATTTCCTCTACCGGCGCCGCGACGCCTGATCCCGGGCCGCCGGGGTCAGGCCGGCACCTCCGCCCCCGGCAGTTGCGTTGCCCGGCGGAAGGCATGGACGAGGACCGGCTGGGCAAAGCCGCGCACCTCGGTCAGTTGCGGGCTGAAGTCGGCGATCTCGCCCAGCCCCGCGCGTTCGGCGGTGGCGGCGGAAAGGACGACCTGAACGCCCAGTTCCTTTGCCTTGCCCTCAAGCCGGCTGGCGAGGTTCACCGTCTCGCCAAGGGCAGTCAGCCGGGCGCCTCCGCTTTCGTTCTGTTCCACGGCGCCGATGCGGCCAAGGATCGCCGGGCCGGTGTGCAGGCCGATGCCCATCGACATCGGCGCCGGCAGCGCCTCGTGCAGGCTCTGGTTCAGGGCGTCGAGCACGCCGCCCATGGCGCGCACTGCGGCGATGGCCTGACGGGCGCCGTCATCTGCGGAACTGTCCTTGCCGAAGATCGCCATGATGCCGTCGCCCATGAACTTGTCGACGAAGCCGCCTGTATCCTCGATCGCCTCGGCCATCCGCCCGAGGAACTGGTTGAGGAGAAACACCACGTCATAAGTCAGGCGGCCCTCGGACATGCTGGTGAAGCCGCGAAGGTCGCAGAACATGATCGTGACCTCATGCTCCACCCCCCAGAGATACTGGTCGAAGGTCTGGCTGCCGCCCCGTGTCATCTGCGCGGGCAGCAGCGTCGATATGGTCATGTCGCCGGTCGGATAGACCTGACAGGCGAGGCGCACGTTCGGCGGCGCGCCGACCCGCTTCAGAACCTGCAATTCGCGTTCCGAGGGCGGCGCGAGGTTCTCCTGCCCCGCAAGGACCCTGACCCGGCAGGTGGAACAACGCGCCCGCCCGCCGCAGACCGAGGCATGGGGGATGTTGTTGATCCGGCTGATCGCCAGCAGCGACAGCCCGCGCGGCACCCGCACCGTGGTACCGCTGGTATAGCTGATCGCAATGCGCGAGCCGAGGCGGTTGGCGACGAGAAGCATCGCCCAGGCGAAAAGTGCCAAGCCAAGCACGATGAGGTAGCTGGCCCGGAGATCGTCGATCAGCCCCAGCGCGCGGGCATACTGTTCAGGCTCGATCGGGTCCGGCACCCGAAACTCAAGCCGGACAGCCCGGGCGGCGCTCACATAGCCGGCATAGGCCAGAGCCGGGATCAGCACTGCGAGTCCGTACCAGAGCCAGAGCCGCGCGTGATACCAGGGCTTGCCGGCAAGCCAGTTGTTCAGGCCAATGCAGGCATGGACCCAGCCGAGCGTGATCATCAGGGCAAGGTTCCAGCCGTCGCCCGGCCAGGTTGACCAGAGCACGAAGACATAATCGTCCTGAAGGCCGAAAAGCTCGTTTACGCCGCGCGTCCCGACGACATGGCGGATGAGGAGGAAGGGAAAAAGAAGGCCGAAGACCAGTTGCACGATGCTCCAGCGGCCGATGCGCCAGGTCTGCACCTGCATCAGCCGGCTGATGCCGAGGACGAAATGGACGGTGGCGGCAAGGATCAGGATGCTGGTGCCGAGCGTGCTGCGGGTGATGGTGATCCGCATCTGCCGCATCGCCTCCATCGCGTCGATGGAGACGAGGCCGAGCGCGTGGTTGATGAGGTGAAAGAGCAGGAAGGTGAAGAGGACAAGCGCGGAAATCATCCGCAGCCGTGCCGCGTTGAGAAGGCTGCCGCGCGTCATCTGGCGCCGGGCGCCGCGCAGCCACATTGCCACAGAGCGATCGGTTGCCTCGTCGCTCATCTCGGCGCACCCGTCCTGAACACCATGCCGGTCATGCCAGCACCACGAGGTCGAGTGTACCGGAGAAGCCGGCGATCCGGCGATCCCGCCTGAAGGCAACGACCTTGTCATCGAAGCCCTGCGCGACGGCGCGGTCATATGTCCGGCCCTCGGTCAGGGCCCGGCTGACCTCGATCTTGTTGGCGGCTTCAAGCTTGGCGGCGAGGTTGACGGGCGTGCCGATCACGGTGAACTCCAGCCGGTTTCGCGCGCCGACCACG
This sequence comes from Rhodobacteraceae bacterium UBA6273, assembly GCA_002440625.1. Lineage (GTDB taxonomy): Bacteria > Pseudomonadota > Alphaproteobacteria > Rhodobacterales > Rhodobacteraceae > Albidovulum. Next base: position 17,794 of record DJUV01000219.1, read on the forward strand.
CCCACCGTCGCGGTGCCGCAGGCGGCGGCGCAGCAGGCATGGAACGGCCCGATCCAGCCGGCGGCGCGCACCTCAGGCTCGACCGCGTCGATGGCGGCAACCAAGGAAACCGCGGTCCGCAGGGCATCGGCGGCATGGGTCGGGCTTTCCTCGACCGCGCCGAAGGTGGCAAGAATGCCATCGCCCATGAACTTGTCGATCTGGCCGCCGTGACGCTCGATCTCACCCACCGCCGCCTGCTGGTAAAGGCCAAGCACCTTCATCACCGTTTCCGGCGAGAGGCTGGCCGCCGAGGTGGTGAAGGACCGAAGATCGACGATGAGGACCGAAAGCTCGCGGGTCTGGGAACGGCCGGCCATCGGCAGATCCTCCGACCCGGTGATCGTCTCGGCAACCGCCGGGTCGAAGAACTGCCTGAGGTCAGTGGCGGCGGCATTGCTGTGGACGGCGTTCACAAGTGCCGCCCTTGCGCGGACGAGGGCCAGCGACAGCACCACGGTCACACCCACAAGCGACAGCATCTTGGCGAGTTCGACATCGACGAAGATGCTGTTCGAGGTCAGGTAGATCGCCATGTTGTTGGTAATGTACATGTCGCTCTGTTCAGAAAGGACGGCGTAGGCCACGAGGATGAACCAGCCGAGCGTCGAGGCCAGCCCGGTGATGAGAACGAATCGCGGGTCGAAGCGCAGGGCACGGACGCCGATGAAGACGAACATGTAGATCATCGTCGGGGCCTTCAGATAGAAGGACGGCGGCTGGTTGTATTGCAGGTGCAGCGAAAAGATCATCGCGCAAAGAAGCGTGACGTCGGCAAGGATCGACAGCACCAGAAACCAGGTCGGCAGGGTGATCCGGTAGGACAGCCAGAGCCGGAAGACCGTGAAGGCGAAGTAGAGCAAGAGCGCGACAGGGGCAAAGCTCTTGCCGCTGCCGCCCGCCGCCGGCGCGCCGAGTACCACCAACAGGCCAAAGGCCGCCAGAAGCAGAAGCTGGGTCCAGCCGATCGCGCGCTCCGCGATCTCTTCGCGCCGCTCGATCTCGGCCCGGACGCGGGCCGGAATCTCGCTTTCCGACGGGCTGGCCAGCATCGCCTTGAACGTCTTGAAAAGGCTATCGGAAGTTCCGGTCAAGCGACGTTTCCTGTCACCCACTGCTGCGGGAATCATCTTACATCATTCGTGCCCGGTTTCATCCGGGATGAAGCCCGGGCGGTGCCGAGCCGCCGGGGCCGCCCTGGCCGGATTACCCCCCGACGGAGGCAAGCTCGTCGATCCGCCCGCCGGGATGCAGACGGTAGACGATACCCTGCGGCGCAGGAAGATGCACCGTTTCATCCAGCGACATCCCGCCGTGTAAGCCCCGGATCAGCCGCCCGGCGATGCCGTGACTGACAAGGACGACATCGCCTGCATGGTCGCCCGCATCCTTCAGAACCGAGGCGAGCCGCGCCATCAGGCCGGCGATGCCTTCGCCTTCAGGCGCGTTAAGCTTCCACTGCCGGGGCGGATGCCGCTTGCGGATGCCGGGCCAGCCGGCGTCGATCTCTGGCCGGGTCAGGCCTTCCCAGATGCCGAAGGAAGCCTCGGCCAGACGCGGATCAACCTTCAGTGCCGCGCCCGGCAGTCCGGCGGCCACCAGCCGCGCTGTCTCCGCCGCCCGGACGAGGGGGCTGGTCCAGACCGACGGAGCCTGAACCTCTGACGCGATCAGCGCGCCGCAGGCCCGTGCCTGGTCGCGTCCGAAGTCGGTCAGGGGCGAATCCAGTTGCCCCTGCAGCCGCCCTTCGAGGTTGAACTCCGTCTGGCCATGCCTGAGGAGGTAGATCATGCCCTTGCCCGCGCCTTGCCCTTCGCGACGTAGCGAAGCTTCCCTCTAACCGGAACACGGCCCGACAAGAAGCCCGATCGGAAACGTCACAAGGAAGCGACGCCGATGCGGGCAGGGGATGAAAACACTTGCAACACCGACCCTGCTGAGCGAAGCCTGCAACGTTGCGGCTGTGAAAATCGGCTTTTCCTGTTGAATTTGACGGCAGAGGACGAGATTGTCGCACCTGCCAACCCGGTGGCCCGACAGCATCGGTGCCCGACGAGCGAAGCGCGATGGAACAGAACATCTTCCGATACATCTGGAACTACTCGCGCCCCGAGCAGGTGGTCGTCGTCTTCCTCGTGATGGTTTCGATGATCCCCTACTATCTGGCCTTCGACCTGCCGAAGCAGATCGTCAACGGCCCGCTACAGGGGCAGGGCTTCGATACGCCGGGCAGCACCCAGCCCTTCATGCAGCTGTCCTTCGACATCCCGCTGACGAACATCACCGTACCTTTGACCAACGGCATCGAGCTTGAGCGTCTGCCGCTTCTTGTCGCGCTGAGTTTCACCTTCCTCGGGCTGGTCGTGGTCAACGGCCTCTTCAAATACGTCATCAACACCCGCAAGGGCATGCTGGGCGAGCGCCTGCTCCGCCGCGGCCGCTATGTCCTCATCGACCGCATCCTCCGGTTCAAGCCGGGCCGGGTGGCGCAGATGAAGTCGGGCGAAGTCGCCAGCATGGTGAAGGACGAGATCGAACCTCTGGGCGGCTTTTCGGCCGATGCCTTCACCCAGCCGGTGCTTCTCGGCGGGCAGGCGATCACGGCGCTGGTCTTCATCTTCGTCCAGCACTTCTGGCTCGGCGCGGTCGCCGGCGTCCTTGCCGTGGTGCAGGTTGCCATCATCCCGCGCATGCGCCGCCGGCTGATCTTTCTTGGCCGCGAACGCCAGCTGACGGCGCGCGAGCTTGCCGGACAGGTCGCCGAGATCGTCGACGGCATCCAGACCATCCATGCGAATGACGCCACCAACCTGGTGCGGGCGCGGGTTTCCGCGCGGCTCGGGCGGATCTTCAAGATCCGCTACGACATCTACCAGTGGAAGTTCCTGGTGAAGTTCATCAACAACTTCATCGCCCAGATCACGCCCTTTTTCTTCTACCTGATCGGCGGCTACCTGACGATCATCGGCTCGCTCGACGTCGGCCAGCTCATCGCCGTCATCAACGCCTACAAGGAATTGCCCGGCCCGATGAAAGAGCTGATCGACTGGGACCTCGCGCGTCAGGATGTGCAGGTGAAGTACGAGCAGATCGTCGAGCAGTTCCATGCCGACGAGATGATCGCACCCGAGCAGCAGAGCCTAGACGCTGAAGTGCCGGCGGGCAGGCTCGACCCTCTGGCGACGCAGCGGCTGACGGTGCTTGGCGGCAACGGCGTGCAGGTCCTCGACAATGTCAGTTTCGCCGTCAACGAAGGCGATTTCACCGCACTCGTCGGTGCCTCGGCCGATGGCGCGCCGGTTCTCGGCGATGTTCTCGGCGGGCAGGTCGCGCCAAGCAGCGGCACGATCATGCTTGGCGACTATGATGTGAGCCTCTTGCCCGAGAGGGTGACCGGCCGGGTGATCGGCTACACCGGACAGACGCCGTTCCTTGAGGCCGACACCGTCTTGAGCAACATCACCTACGGGTTGATGCGGCGCCCGGCTGCGTTGCCGGAGGACGAAGAACCCGCCATCAGGGAACATCGCCTCTGGTCGCACCGCGAATCCGCGCGCACCGGCAACCCGGTTCTCGATGTCGATGCCGACTGGATCGACTATGACGAGGTGCAGCCGGTGCCGGGCCGGGAACACCTCATCGGCTCGATCTCGGAGGTTCTCGACGTGGTCGGGCTTGGCGAGGATGTGATTGGTTTCGCACTCCGCTCACGGCTCAATGCCGGCGAGCAGCCGGACCTGGCCGATGAGGTGCTGGCGTTGCGCCGAGCCCTGAGCGGTCGCCTGGCCGAACACGACCTTGCCGATATCGTCCACCCGTTCCGGCCCGACGAATACAATACCGAGGCGACGATCCTTGAGAACCTCCTCTTCGGGGTTCCCTCGGACGCCCAGACCTCGGCCGACGACATCCTCGCCCATCCCTTCTTCGAGGCGACGTTGCGCGATACCGGCATTGGCGCAATGCTCTTCGACCTTGGCTGGCATTTCGCGACCGACACGGTGGAGCTTTTCGAAAGCTCGCAAGGCAACCCCGAGATGCTGCAATGGCTGACCCAGGTGCGGCCCGAGGAATTGCCGGCCTACCAGCAGACGCTGGCCCGCACGACGCCGGGCGGGGTCGCGGCAGCCGTTCGCGAGGATGTAACCCGGCTGATCCTTCTGGCCTTCCAGTATGTCGAACCCGTCTACCGCTTCGGCCTTCTCGATGACGCGCGGCGCGAAAAGCTGATCGCCGGGCGCGAGGCGCTGGCCGACCGGGTGCCGGCCGACCTTCGCGGGCGGCTGCAACGCTATGACCCCGACATCTACCTGAACAACGCCACGCTCGCCGACAACATCCTGTTCGGCAAGCTCAACCGACGCTTCGTGCGGGCGGAAGAGAAGATCGACGAGATCATGCGCACGGCGCTGCGCGAGCTTTTCGACCGCAAGCCCGCCGTCAGGGACGAGATCATGACCGTCGGGCTCAGCTTCTACGTTGGTCCGAACGGGCGCAGGCTGACGCAGCTTCAGCGGCAGAAGATCGCGCTGGCCCGATCGCTGATCCGCAGGTCCCGCTACTACATCTTCAACGAACCCCTGGCCGGGGCTGACCCCGGCCTGCAGGGTCGTGTCATCCGCAGCATCCTGCGCTTCCTCTCGCGCCAGACGCCACGTCCCGGCGTGGCCTGGGTGCTGACCAACGCCGATCTGGCGACGGATTTCGACAAACGGGTGGAACTGCAAAAAGGCCGCATCGTCATGGAAACCCCGGCCCGCGTCGAAGGCGCGGCGGCGGTCGTCTGACGGGTCCCGGGGCAAGGCCCCGGCCCGGCGATGCGGCATGGCTGAGTCCCGGCGACTCGCGCGCCGGCAGAGCCTTTGGCCTCGGGTTCCGCCCAGAGGTGTTCAAGCTGTATGGCGTCGCCGCCAAATCCCCGGCAAATCAGGCCATTGCGTCGGTTTGCACGCCGCGCGCGACAAGAGGACTGACAAGCCAATTGCTGAAAAGTCCATTTTCTGCAACATTTTGACGATTGACGCCGCAGGGTGGGGCGTTTCGGTGCTGCGCGATTGATCTGCGCGGCCACGATCCAATTTGCTTCCGCTGCGTCGGCTGTTGCGACGTACAGGTGAACATTTTTCATCCCATGAGCGTCGGAGTGATCTGCGATGGCGGTCCCCATTTTCGCTTTGTTGTTGCTTGTCGTGTCACTGGTGTTTCCCCTCGGCCAGGCCTTTGCAGAGCCGGTCGGCAGTGCGGTGCGGGTTGTGCAGGGCGCGACCCTTGAGCGGGCCGGCCAGGCAGTCACCCTGCGAGCAGGCCAGAGCGTTGAAAGCGGCGACGTGATCACCACCGATCGGCGGGGACAGGTCCAGCTTCTCTTCAACGACCAAACCCGGATCGCGGTCGGCCCGAATTCGTTGCTGACGGTCGATGACATCCGCTTCAGGCAAACCGGCAAGGCGCGGAAATTTGCGGTCTCCGCCGTCGCCGGAGGCTTCCGCTTCCTCAGCGGCACCAGCGCGCGCTCGGCCTATGCGATCAACACTCCCACAGCGACGATGGGCATCCGCGGCACCGCCTTTGACTTCGTGGTGCGCGAATCCAAAGGTACCGACCTCGTCATCTTCTCTGGCCTCGTCAACATGTGCGGCAAAGGCGGCTGTCTCGCGGTGACCGGCGGCTGCGACGCGGTGAGCCTTGATCCTCGCGGGAACTTCGCCCGGATCGAGCAGAAGAAAGACAAGCGCAACCTGCTGCACGACGGCTTCTACTTCGTGACCGAGCAGCAAAGGCTGCGCCCGGACTTCCGCACCAAGGTGCGCTCCTGTGGCCGCGATGTCATCGAGAAGCGGGTGTCCAAGGCCGGCGACCGGACCGCGCCGCCGAAACAGAATACCGGACCGGCACCGCACTAGACGCACCGAACGCGCGCCGTGGGCCTGGCAGGGTGCCGGGGCGCGATAGTCCAAGATGCAGAAAGGTTCGGTTGGCGTCAGCGGTGAAGCCGGTCATGGCGCCCGACCGCCCCCGGGAGAAGTACGCGATCATGCAACGCATCGGGTTCATCGGCTTCGGCCTCTTTCTCCTGATCCTGATGGTCGGCATCAGGGTCATGGACCCCTACCCGGTGCGGGCGCTGAGGCTTTTCTTCTTCGACTATGCGCAGCGCATCGACCCGAGGGAATATGCCGACCTGCCGGTCAGGGTGGTTGACATCGACGATGCCTCGCTCACGCTTCTTGGCCAGTGGCCCTGGCCGCGCGACCGGATCGGCGCCCTCGTCACCCGGCTGACCGAGGAATATGGCGCCGCCGCCGTCGTCTTCGACGTGCTGTTCTCCGAACCTGACCGCCTGTCGCCGGCACGCATCCTGAGCCGCCCCGAAATCGCCGGCCTCCTGAAAACCGTGCCGCGGGAGGACATCCTTGACGCGCTCGACAACGACAAGCTCTTCGCGCGGGCGATGAAGGGACATCAAGTAGTTCTCGGTCTTGCGGCCGCGCCACCAGACCGGCCGACGTCGATGCCGGGAAAGTCCGGCATCGTCCAGATCGGGGCGGAGCCGGGGCAGGGGCTGATCACCTATGTCGGGACAACCTCGGTCGTGCCCGGTCTCTGGGACGCGGCAGCGGGCATCGGGGCCATCAACGTCAGCCCGATCGACGACACCGACACGGTTCGCACGGTGCCGGTGATGTGGAACTCCCCGTCGGGCATCCTGCCGGGCATGGCCATCGAGGCGCTGCGGGTCGCTTTAGGCGAAAGCACCATCGTCATCAGCGGCCCGCCGGAGGCACCGGGGGTCACCACCTCGGTCCGGATCGGCGACTACGAGGTTCCGACCACCCCGGACGGCCAGATCTGGGTCCGCTACCGCCACGACGATCCGGCGCTCTACGTCCCCGCCCGCGCCATCCTCGCCGCCGGCTACGACGAGGCGGTCCGCAAGAAGCTTGAGGGCCAGATCGTCTTCGTCGGCACCTCTGCCGCCGGCCTTCTCGACATCCGTTCGACGCCTTTGGGCGAGAACGTCCCCGGCGTGTCGATCCATGCGCAGATCCTCGAACAGATCCTCACCGGCGACTATCTGGTCCGCGACGACTACATCTCGGGGCTGGAGATCATCGCCTTCATCTGCCTGTCGGGCATCGTCGTCGCCGTCATGTCGATGTCCGGCCCAGCGGTGTCGATGGTGGCGGGCGGAATTTCGACGCTGATCGTCCTCGTCGTCAGCGGGGTCTTCTTCCAGCGCGGAGTCCTCTTCGACGCAACCTTTCCGATGTTCGGCGGGTTCGCCGTATTCCTCGTGCTCGCCGCCTACCAGTTCATCATCGCGGACCGGGAAAAGCGACTGATCCGCAAGTCCTTTTCCCATTACGTCGCGCCATCGGTCCTGAAGGAGATCGAGAAGAGCGGCCACGAGCTTGAACTTGGTGGGCAAGTTCGGATCCTGACCGTGATGTTCTGCGACCTGAGGAACTTCACGCCCCTCAGCGAGACCATGCAGCCCGCCGATCTGGTGTCGATGCTGAACAACCTCTTCAGCCAGCTCTCGGACTGCGTGCTTCGGGAACAGGGCACGATCGACAAGTTCGTCGGCGATTCGATCATGGCCTTCTGGAACGCGCCGCTTGAGACCGAGGAACACCGCCGCATGGCCTGCAACGCGGCGCTGAACATCCGCAAGGCGCTGGTCGAGTTCAACGCGCCGCGCCGCGAGGCGGCGTTGCCGCTGCTTGCCGTGGGTGTCGGGCTTTGTTCCGGCCCGGCCTGCGTAGGCAACATCGGCTCGCGCCAGCGCTACAGCTATTCGGCCATAGGCGATACCGTGAATGTCGCCGCGCGGATGGAGGCGAGCTGCCGCTATCTTGGCTATGACGTGGTGATTTCTGAGGACACGCATTCCGGCCTCGGCGGCATGGCATCGCTTCCTGCCGGAAAGATTGGCCTCAAGGGAAAGACCGAACGGGTCCCGATGCATGTCCTGGTCGGCGACAGCAGTGTGGCGGCAAGCCCGGGGTTCGCCGAGTTGCAGGCGCTGCATCAGCAATTGATGGAAGAGATCGCGCAAACGAAGAAATACGGAGACGACATCTTCGACCGCTGCCGGTCGGCGGCGGTCAGGGTCGAGCCGGGGTTGCAGAAGTTCTACGACAAGCTTTCGGAAAGGCTCTTGGATTTCTGATGGTTGTCTGAAGGAGTTGACGCTACTCGGCAGCGAGGCGCTGAGGCCGGTGCCGCGCGATCAGTTGCGCAAGTTCGGGCCGGCAGGAACCGCAGTTCGTCCCGGCGCTGAGGGCGGCGCCGATCTCCGTCACTGTCAGGCAGCGGCCTGAGGCGACCGCGCCGGCGATGGTGTTGACACCGACGTTGAAGCAGGCGCAGACCACGGCGCCCGCGTCCGGCGTCTCGGCGCCCGGCTGGCCGGAAAGCACCTTGGCGCCGGGGGCCGCGCCGATCTGGGCGGCAAGCCAGCTCCGCGCCGCGGCAACGGGTTCCGGCGCGACGAAAAGCGCCGCAATCAGGCGGCCATTCTCGGTGAAGGCGACGCGGAAGCGGCCTCGTGCGCGGTCCTCGTAGCGGAGTGCCGTGAGGTCGGTGGAAAGGCCGAAGAGACGCCGCGCCTCGGCGTCCCAATCCTCTGGCGTTTCAGTTCCGGCCAACTCGGCGCGCATCCCCTCGACCAGGGGGCTGGCCGCCCAGTAGCCGCAAACGGGGCGGAAGGCTTTGGCCGAAACCGCAAAGCCGTACCACGCGGCCCGGTAGGCCGCGATCCGCACCGCCGCGCCCTTGCTGTCCGGCTGGCCCGACACCGGATCGGTCCGCGCCGCGACTACGGCGTCGATGCGCCCGGTCGGGCCGGTCTCGCCGGTCCAGTGCATCGGCGCGAAGGGATGGCCGGGCTGGACCCGGTCGGTGATGAGGGTGCGGAGCACGGCGCGGCCTTCGGGGCTTGTCACCTCGGCGAGCGAGGCGGGGGCGAGGGTCAGGCGCGCGGCATCCTCGGGGTGGATTTCCAGGAACGGCTCGGCCAGATGGCTGCCGAGGCGAGGCGAAAGCCCGGTGCGCGTCATCGTGTGCCACTGGTCACGGATGCGGCCGGTGTTGAGACGGAAGGGGAAATCGGCGCGCTGCGGTTCCGGCCCGCGCGGGACGACCGGGATCATCCGCGCCTTGCCGTCGGGCGTGTGGAATGCCCCGTCGCCAAAGAAGCGGCCGCCGCGCTTCTTCGGGTTGGCGGGCCAAAGGAAAGGCATGAGGCCGTCATAGGCGGCCTTGCCGATCCCGGCATGGTCAGAGATGTCGAAATCGCTGCCAAGCGCACCGGCGACGCCGGAGAGGGCGGCATACTCGGCGAAGATGGCATCCGGGCCGGACCAGTCGAAGCCGGAAAACCCCATGAGTACGGCCACTTCTGCGATGATTTTCCAGTCCGGTTTCGCTTGGCCAGGCGCCGGGCGGAAGGGCCGCTGCCGGCTGATCCGGCGTTCGGAATTGGTGACGGTCCCGTCCTTTTCGCCCCAGGCCGCGGCGGGCAGGAGGACATGGGCGAGCCGCGCGGTGTCCGTTGCTCCGGTAACGTCGGACACCACGGTGAAGTCGCACCCGGCGATGGCCTTCGCCACGCGGTCGGCATCTGGCATGGTGACAGCGGGGTTGGTGTGGATGATCCAGAGCGCCCTGATGCGACCTTCCTCGACCGCACGGAACATGTCGACGGCCTTGAGGCCAGGCTTTTCCGCCATCCGGGGGCTTTGCCAGAAACCCTGCACGGCGGCGCGATGGGCCGGGTTCTCGATCTCCAGATGGCAGGCGAGCATGTTGGCCAGCCCGCCAACCTCGCGCCCGCCCATGGCGTTGGGCTGGCCGGTCACGCTGAACGGCCCCATGCCGGGCCGGCCGATCCGCCCGGTGGCGAGATGGCAGTTCAGGATCGCGTTCACCTTGTCGGTGCCGCTTTCCGACTGGTTGATGCCTTGGGAATAGACGGTGACGGTCTTTTCGGTGCCTATCCAGAGGTCCAGGAAAGCGGAAAGGCCGGTGGGGCTTAGGCCCGTCGCGGCCGCATCTACTTCATGTGACGTGGCAGAAGCATCGTCAAAACCACTGATATTGGCTATGAATGATGCGTCTGCCTTGCCTTGCCGCGCGATCTCCGCAAGCAGCGCATTGAACAGCACAGCATCCGCCCCTGGCGCGATCGGCAGGTGCAGGTCGGCGAGGTCGCAGGTCGCGGTCCGGCGCGGGTCCACCACGACAAGCCGCATTGACGGACGCCGTGCCTTGGCGGCGGCGATGCGCTGGTAAAGCACCGGATGGCACCAGGCGAGGTTGGAGCCGACAAGGACGATGAGGTCGGCCTCCTCCAGGTCCTCATAAAGCCCCGGCACGGTGTCCGAGCCGAAGGCGCGGCGGTGCCCGGCCACCGAGGACGCCATGCAAAGTCTTGAATTCGTGTCGATATTGGCGCTGCCGATATAGCCCTTCAGCAGCTTGTTGGCGGCGTAGTAATCCTCGGTCAGCATCTGTCCCGAGACGTAGAAGGCGACGGAATCCGGCCCATGCTCGGCGATGGTTTCGGAAAAGCGCCGCGCCACGAGGGATACGGCCTCGTCCCAACCAGAGTCGCGGCCGCAGATACGGGGCGTCAGAATCCGTCCGGTCAGACCGACCGTCTCCCCCAAAGCCGTGCCCTTCGAGCAGAGCCTGCCGAAGTTGGCGGGATGGTCCGGGTCTCCCGCGATGGTGACGCCGCCACCCGACCGCGGCGTCGCCAGCACTCCGCAGCCGACGCCGCAATAGGGGCAGGTGGTGCGGATCGTGTCCGTCATGCTCGGCCCAGAAGCTCGCCCGCGTTCAGAAGCACCCGGCCATTGTCCAGCCGCGCGGCGAAGGTCGCGACCCGGCCTTCGTCCGCGCCCTGTGCCAGGCCGGTCGTCATGTCGAAAACCCAGTTGTGCAGGGGGCAGGTGACCTGCCGGCCGTGGACGATCCCTTCGGAGAGCGGGCCGCCCTTGTGCGGGCAGCGGTCGTCCATCGCGAAGACCTCATCCGTCGCGGTGCGGAACACCGCAACGCAGCCCGCCGCCGTCCGGACCACGCGGCCGCCTTCGCGCGGGATGTCAGCCAGCGGGCCGATGTCGATCCAGGTTTCGGATGCCATGTTCATTCCGCCGCCTCCCGGCTCAGGTCGTAGATCGGGGTCCAGTCCTTGCGGATCGGTGGTTCCGCCGCCCAGGGATCGGTCTGGTAGACGGATTGCGACAACATGAAGCGGTCAAATAGCGCTCGGCGGTTGGCGCGATCCTCGACAACTTGCGCCTTGCACCAGTCGAGCCCGACCTTGGCTACCCATTTGTAGATCCGGTGCAGGTAGCGCGAATTCTCGCGGTAGAGCTGGACGAAGGCGGCCACGATCTCCAGCACTTCCTCCTCGGTCGCCACCGAGCAAAGAAGCTCCGTCTCCTTCACATCCATGCCCGCGGCCCCGGCGACGCTGATCTGGTAGCCTGAGTCCACACAGACGACGCCCACGTCCTTGCAGGTGGCCTCCGCGCAGTTCCGGGGGCAACCGGAGACGGCAAGCTTGACCTTGGCGGGCGTCCACGAACCCCAGAGCAGTTTTTCCAGCCGGATGCCAAGGCCCGTGGAATCCTGCGTGCCGAAGCGGCAGAATTCAGACCCGACGCAGGTTTTGACTGTGCGAAGCCCCTTGGCATAGGCATGACCGGAGACCATGCCGGCATCGTTCAGATCAGCCCAGATGGCGGGCAGGTCCTCTTTCCGCACCCCGAGAAGGTCGATGCGCTGGCCGCCAGTGACCTTGACCATCGGAACGCTGTACTTGTCGGCAGCATCGGCAATGGCGCGCAACTCGGCGGGCGTGGTGACCCCGCCCCACATGCGCGGGACAACGGAATAGGTGCCGTCCTTCTGGA